>CALDTL010000093.1 GCA_937923965.1 uncultured Caulobacterales bacterium | reverse complement strand
GCCGCCAAACTATCCCGTGCCCGCGCTACCAGCGCTTTGGCTTCTTCTTTTGGGTCCGTTTCTCCGGTCAGGCGCGCGATAAATTCCTGTAGGGCTGTATCGGGTTGCGCCCCCATAAACCCGTCGACTGGCTGACCATCTTTAAATGCATAGACGGCTGGGATAGACCGAACGCCGAGCTGTGAGGCGACACCATTATGCTCTTGGGTGTTAATTTTGACGAGCTTGACCTTGCCTTCGGCGGCTTTGACGGCCTTTTCCAAACGCGGCATGAGCTGTTTACACGGACCGCACCACGGGGCCCAAAAATCAACGATTACCGGGACCTCCGCGCTGGCTTCGATCACATCGGCCATAAACGCCGTATCTGAACTGTCTTTGACAATGTCGGTTGCTGTATCTGTCATGGGATCTCTCAAACAAAAATTCAGCCCATATGTGGCGGGTCAGTTAAAGCAATTCAAGAGCGCGCGAAGGCTTCAAAGCAAAACAAGAGTCACAAGAGAGTGAGTGCCGATTCGCCCGATTTTCAATAATACTACTCCAGATTAAATCTAATTTTGACGACAACGCCGTTTTGTTGAACCGGTGCGCCGTCAAGTAGGGCCGGGGAATAGGTCCAATCAGACACAGTCTCTTTCGCGGGTGCAACGAACATCGGGTCGCTGCAACTGGCGATAATGTTAACGGGCGTCCCTGAAACATCGATAGAAAATGCCATGTCACATTCTCCCGGCTCCGTCGCCGCGTCGGGCGTGATTGCGCCAAACCGCTCAATCGGCTTGGCCGGCGTGTCAAATAAACGATCGGGATCTGCTTTCGACTCAGGCCCTGGCGCAATCTCGTCGGCGGCCGCCGGGTCGGACTCTGGCTCAATCGCTGCGGCTGGAGCGGTAAGACTCGGCGCTTCGACGATTGCTCCCGGCGGGCAAGCCGTCACATCATACACCACAGACCCGTCCCAACATGTAAAGGCGTCGGCGTTTATTTCCGGCAGGGGCTCAACGGATTGGGATTGCACGGGCTCAACTTCAATGAATTCTGATGATGTCGACGCGGTAAACCCTCCGGAGGTCTCAGTACTTGCTCGTAGATTAAGCAAATAGGTCGCTTCGTCCTCGTTTAAATCGGTCAAGGCGAGCATTTCGTCAATGACAGCCACCGCATAGCCTGTGTCACCTTGCGCGATGAAGGCGTCTAATTCGCCTGCGCGCTCGGTAATGGACGCCCGAATTTTTTGTGAGGGGGCAACAGATGCGTCCATCTCCTCGCCAGTAGACGGTGACGCGCCGGAGGCATCATTATTGTCCACGCGTAGCCCCGTATAGGAAGATAGGTCAGCGTCGGGAAAATATTCAACAAAAGTTTTAAAGGCCAGGACAGAGCCTTGGCGTTCCAGGGAGGCAAAGGCGGCCGTTTCAGCGTCTTTTGCCAAACTATGTTTAGGGTTATTCTTCGCAAACTTCCCAAGATCGGAAATGCGGCCTGATTTGATGGCCTCCTGATAGGCCGTCAAGATCGGTGGTTTAACTGAAGCCTCGGTGTCGGCAGCCTCTGTTTGAACAGCAGAGCTCGGTATTGTGGCCGCAACCGTTTTGGCGTTGCTTTCTATGTCTGTTTTAGCACTGTCAAACAGGCCCGTCGCATAGGCCCCGCCCCCGGCCGCGATAAGGGCGATTAGGCCGAGGCCGACAAACAGGCCGCCTTTCGATTTTGGCGCGTCTGCGCTGGCGTTGGCAGCGGTTGAAAGACTGGCGGCCGCGGAGGGCGGCGTATGGGCAGGGTCAGCGTCTGCCGCGTTTGTCACAGCTATTTCTACGGTGACATCCTCCTTGGCTGGTTCAATCGGGCCTGCCTCTGTCGGAAGCGCTTCAGAATTTTCTAGCTGGGGCGTTTCACCCCCAGCGGTTTGAAGGTCTGGCGTTTCTACGTCAGACGTAACAGGGACGGTCGCTGCGTCGCTGACGGCGTCGATTGCGACAAGGGGCACCCCGCATTGTGGACAAAACTTTGCGACCTCCGGAGCCTTTGCCCCGCATTCAATACAAAACGACATGAGATTGCGCCCTCTTCTTTATCAACCATTGTCTTTCTAGCGAAGTTACAGCGCTTTAAAAGGGGCAATTATTGATATTATTGATCACTTAATAGGCGGCGATGCGGTCAATCATGAGTTCGAAAAATTGATCGGCGTCAACATCCACGGCCCAATCGCAATCGCGCGGACGGTCCGTCATCTGCCAGTAATCTACGCTTGTGTGCCCGCGTGTTAGGGCGCTTTCCGTTTCAATCTGTACATTAACAGATTTGAAACTGAAGATATCAGATTGCAGTAAATAGGCTGTCGTACAGGCATCATGAATGGGCGTCCCCGCCGTTCCAAATTTGGCGCGGTCGTAATCGGCGTAATCGCTGCGCAGCATGGCGGTCAGGCGGCGGCCCATATCTGTGTCTAAGGCTTTTATGCGATCAACATGTGCATCGCGGATTAGGGCTTTGTGGGTGACGTCCAACCCAAAGACCGTTTTTTTGACGGGCGCATCAAAAACGATTTTGGCCGCATGAGGGTCGACAAAAATGTTGAATTCTGCCGAGGGCGTGATGTTCCCGGCCTCAGCCCTTGCCCCCCCCATAATCACAATTTCGGAAATGCGCGCGGCAATATCCGGTGCGCGGGTAAGGGCCGTCGCGATATTTGTCAGCGGCCCGGTTGGGACAAGGACGATATTGTCCACGGTCCGGCATAAACGGATAATCGCATCGACCGCCGCCTCTGATTGCAGCGGTAAATCCGGTTCATAAATCTCCAGACCGTCGAGACCTTCGACGCCGTGGACCTCTTCCGCGGTCGCCAGCGGGAATTTCAGCGGCGCGTCACATCCCGCGTGAATGGGGACGTCGGTCCGTCCGCACATGTCTGCAATCATCCGGGCATTGCGCTGGCATTTGGCGAGCGACGTATTTCCCGCTACGACCGTGATCGCGCGGATGTCCAAACCGCTGCCGGGGGAGAGCGCCATGATAAGGCTTATCGCGTCATCCTGTCCGGGGTCGCAGTCAAATATGAGAGGCCGAGAAATTGCAGCAGAATATTCCATACCGCCTTATGCGCAGGAAAAGATTTGAGGGGAAGCGGCCATTCCTCTAAGTCGCCTTTCAACTTCAATTTAAAGACCTCTATTATGGCCGACCCGTCCCCCCATACCGAAAAAGTCTTCGTCAGCGCGGAGGACCTGTTGCGGGACTCTTTCGAGCTTGCACTGCGTATTCATGAATCCGACTTTAAGCCCAGCTTCATTTTGGGCGTGTGGCGAGGCGGCGCGCCCGTCGGGATTGCCGTGCAGGAAGTTTTGGAAACCTTGGATTGTCCAACGAACCATTTTGCCATTCGCACCGCCAGTTACGGCGCGCGTACGACGAGCTTTGACGGCGACGAAGTTCTGCCCGAAGTTCAAGTTATGGGCTTGCAACATGTGGTCGATGTCGTGGATGCGGAAGACAGACTTTTGATTATCGACGATATTTTTGACAGCGGCCGCAGCGTTGATGCCATTATCCGCGAGGTCCGTGCGCGCTGCCGCAAAAATACGCCCGAGGATATTCGCGTCGCGACAATTTTTTACAAGCCGAAACGAAATCTCACCGACCGCACCCCCGATTTCTATGTCCACGAAACCGATGAATGGACGGTTTTCCCGCATGAGTTACGCGGTTGTTCCGAGGAGGAATTGCGCAAACGCGGAACCATGCCGACACGTTATTTCGATATGAAACCTAACTTCTAACGGCCCAAAATCGCGTCCGCCTCCGCTCGTGTCGGGCTGGCGGTTTGTGTGCCCAATCTGGTGGTCGTCAATGCACCGACTGCGCAGGCAAATTCCAGCGCATCTTGCTCGCTTTGCTTTTCCGCCAAGGCCACGGTTAGCGCCGCGGCAAAGGCATCGCCCGCACCCGTTGTATCGACAACGTCAATTTTCGGTGGTTTGGCCGTCGCGATAAGTTTGCCGTCTTTACGAAGCTCGGCCCCCTTGGATCCCAAAGTCACGGCCACTAACCCCGGGTGGCTTTTTAAATCATACTGCGCGGCTTCGCCTTCATTGACGATAATCAGGTCGGCGCGGTTTAAAATCCTGTCCACGCCATCCCGCACGGGCGAGGCATTCACGGCGACAAAGCCTTCATAACCCTCCAGCGCGCTTTCAATTACATGGGTTGGGATTTCAAATTGGGTGATGAGAACATCGCTGCAAAGCTTTGGCACGTCAGCGGGCGCATAGGCGGCATTGGCTCCGCTCGCCACGGCGATTTGATTTTCGCCATCCTCGGACACGGTGATAAAGGCGAGACCCGTATGTGCGTCAACACGGCGGACGGCATCCAGATAGACGCCCTCTTTGTCCAAATTAACCAGAGCTTGCGCGGCGTAATCATCATCGCCGACGGCGGCCATAATTTCTGTTTCCGCGCCGAGGCGTTTTGCTGCGACGGCGACATTCGCACCTTTGCCGCCGGGCAAGGCCGTGTAAGCGCCGCCCGTCACGGTCTCTCCCGCTTTGGGCAGGGCGGCGACTTGGACAATCAGGTCCAGGTTAATGGACCCCAAAACGGTCAACCCATAGCTCACTTCATATCCTCGCTGAAATCTATCACCGTGGGCGGGTGCCCGGTGCTATCCGCAAAGTGGATTAAATCCTGCGGCGCGATGCGCGTGCTGGCCGTGTTGCGCATGGGGTGAAACCAGACCGTTTCACACTCGAACAATGCCTTATCCAAAATCAACCGCACTTTTGCGTCGGTATCGTTCAAGACCGAAAACACGGTGACCGACCCCGGCACGACGCCGAGCAACTCCAGCAGGGCGTCGGGCCTGCCAAAGGACAACCGCTTTGTCCCAATCCGCTTATGTAATTGGTTCAGCTTAATCATGGTGCTGCCCAGCGCGCTGACCAGAACATAGTCTCCGGCTTTATCTTTCAAAAACAGGTTTTTGGAATGACCGCCGGGCAAGCGGGCCTTCACATCTGCGCCGTCCTCTACGGTAAAGACAGCGCGGTGCTCCTCCGTATGATGGGCAATGCCGAGCTCATCCAGACGGGCGTAAAGCGCGGGTTCATCTCTATGCGGTTTAGCTGTCATACCCCGCGCTTAGTCTAAGTTTGTGCCCTACTCAAATGACAGATGGAAAAAGGGGTGAGCGGGGCCTGATTTTGACCGGACTGAAAGATATGAATTTGGGCTGCAAAAAGGCTTGAACACGCCGCGGGTTTGAGTCTATACGGCGCGCCTACCAAGAAATGCGGGTCCTAAACCGTGTTTTCTACGCAAATCTAATGAGCGGGCGTAGCTCAGTGGTAGAGCATCACCTTGCCAAGGTGAGGGTCGAGGGTTCGAATCTCTTCGCCCGCTCCAGATTTTCTTAAATATATCAGTTACTTAGTGAAATTTCTCCATTGGCGAAAAATCACCCGTTTTTGAGTTGGAAGCAATTTGGAAGCAGAGATGGGCGTGTTTCGCTGAAAAGCTGTCTGTGGATAACATGCAAGCTGACATGCCAATTATGACTTACTTCAATTTTCGCCATGTTAAGCCAGTTTCCTGATTTCTTTAACATCTATGCGCTCTTCATTGCGAGCAATCGGTTCGTTCAAGCACTCATTTTCATCCTTGGGACACTATAATGGGTCTCAAGGACGAATATATAATTGGTTTGTATAATAAATATTGGTTTGTATAAAAATTTATGCTTGTTAAGGGAGGTCCCTACGCCCCCCCGCATTTACAGAAAATACGTTTTTGATGTCCTTACGTAATAGAGTCCTAAATTTCCCCGAACACGTAATCCATGAATTAGCACAAGATGGAGAGGTTATCATCAATGCCTTCCGCTCGGAGGACGTCGTAATTCCTGGTGGGAATTTCATACAAGATGATATGAATTTTGACAAAATAGTTGTGTCTGAGGCAATTAGTGCCGCTCTAGACTTTGGCACGCCCGCTGATATTGAGTTTCCGTCCGCAATTTGGCTTGGTTTGCATATTGTAGATGCGTCTCTTGGGCTTCCGACGACTCGGCAAACATTCGAAGACCTACTATTGACGACCTATCGCGAGTTTTTTCCGAATTTGAACATTCACCCGACGGATGATGCGCAGGCTCTGATAGATATTAAAGCAATCCACTATAATCGGAATATGTATCAGTCCGAGGCCCCGTTAAGCTATGAGGACGTCATCCTTGGCGCAGGCACTGAATATACGCTTTTACGTGACGGAGCGTCTACATTTCACCGCTTGGACCTGGGGTCTGACACAGGTAACGGCAATAATGCGAAGTGGGTGACGATCGACGGATTGAGTGAATTTGTATTTCAACCTACTCCGAGTGGTTTTGACCTTGTTTCAAGTCCTTTGAATTATGGAACCTATAATTTTAGACCGCCCACAGATGCCGATGGGCATATGATTCTTGACGTTATCCCATGGTTGTTATGGGGAAACTCTCTAACTGACGAGAGCTTATATACGCTCCAAGAACGCGCCAGTCTTTTCTTGATTGATGGAGGGGCAGACCAAGCAACAGATCCTGACCTATTATTCTCAACGCAAGAAGGAGACAGTGACGGCACCATTTTGTTCGCCGATGCGGGAAATAATTATTTTATTGGTCAAGAAGCTGACGATCAAATGATTGCGGGGGAAGGCACAGATTTATTTTTCGGTGGTTTAGGTAATGATACCGTCGTTTACCTCAACTCAAATTTCGGAATTACCGTCAATCTGGGCGACGGGACTGCTCAGTTGATTCGTGATTTTGGGTTAGATTTCACTGGGCAAGGCTATGATGGTTACGCTCGGGGTGATCAATTTATTAGCATCGAAAACATCACGGGATCGAACTCTCGGGACATTATTGTCGGAGATCAATATGGTAATATCTTCCGGGGGCTTGACGGCAGTGATAGTCTTTTTGGCCAAGGAGGAAATGATACGCTTTGGGGCGGTGAGGGAAATGATATTCTCAATGGGGGCAGTGGTAACGATACCTTAGTTGGCGGTTTCGGTCAAAACACACTTTTCGGTGGCACGGGCGAAGACATCTTCAGGCTTAGTCATGACGGTTACGATACCATCACGGATTATCTCAGATATGACGATCAGTATGGCGATATCATAGATGTTGCATTTTACGTCGAGCAAGCCTTTGATAGCGGAGAAATTGCCTATAATTTAGTGCGACTTGTTGAAGGCTCAACAGATATTCAATTTATTATTGAAGTCGATGTTGACGGGTTGGGGGCGACGTATGACTGGCAAGCCGTCGGCACTCTAACTGACTTAGAATATTCCGATATCGCCTTTAGCTTGACAGGCGAAGACACTGTCATCGACCTGATTCTTCAAACTGAGCTGCAAGCCGAAGACTGGTCTCTCACTGCGAGCTCTGCGACGGTTTCAGAGGGTGGCGGGCAAGTGACGTTCACAATCACGCGGGTCGATAATGCTTTAGCGGCCACTGTGTATTTTAGCACGCTGGACTTGTGGGAAGATAATGAGGGCGACTTTACGCCTATCCTACATCAAGAGATAAATTTCGACTCGGGTCAAACAACGGCAACGATCTCGGTAAATATTCTCGATGATAGTGAGTGGGAATTCGCCCAAGTTTTTGGTGCGGCCATTCAGCACTCGAATACGGTCGTCCCAACTGTTCACACAGATGATCTCGCCTTTACGCGCTTTACAATCGAGGATGACGACCCGATTCCAGACGGCGGCATAGATTTAGCTGGCTTTGATACCGTCTCCGACTGGGGTGCGCTTCTTGAAGACACAGAAGGAACAACTGGCGCTGATTATTTAATTCTTGATTACAGCGATACGGTTGAGGGCCTAACGGCGACATCAATCCACCTAAACCTACATTTGGATACGACGAGCACGTACTATACCGTGTCAGCCCAGAATGAGTACGTCTATTACACTGAGGCAGACGGGAATACCGGGACCTTCCGTTTTAACATCAACGGGTTTGAGAGCTTCGACATCACTGCCACCTCCGGCAATGACACAATTGATACAGGCGACGGCAATGACACGATCCGTGGCTTAGGCGGGAACGATACCATCAATGCCGGCGGCGGGACTGATATTATCTACGGCGGCGCGGGAGATGACAGTATCTCGACAAGTGATAGTTTTGACGTCATCCACGGCGGTGCGGGATTAGACCTTATCACCTTTTCACTTCAAGGCACGGCTGATGGAATAGAATTCATCCACAATGCGGCATCGGGGAATTGGGTGCAGATTGAACGCATCACAGGCACGCTTACTGACGGGGATGATACGGCCAATGTCGGCTTCCAAACAGCCAACCTCACGGGTGGTTCCGGTGATGACCGTCTAATTCTAGATTACAGCGATACGGTTGAGGGCCTGACGGCGACATCAATCCATCTAAACCTACATTTGGATACGACGAGCACGTACTATACCGTGTCAGCCCAGAATGAGTACGTAAATTACACAGAGGCAGACGGGAATACCGGGAGCTTCCGTTTTAACATCAACGGGTTTGAGAGCTTCGACATCACTGCTACCTCCGGCAATGACACAATCGACACGGGCGACGGCAATGACATTATCCGTGGCTTAGGCGGGAACGATACGTTAAATGGCGGTGATGGAGAAGATACGGCTGTCTTTTCTGGTAATCTTTCGAGTTACACGATTACCGAAAATGCTGATGGAACATTCACGGTTGTAGATGACCTCGGCACGGATGGTGCAGACACACTCAGGAATATCGAGTTTGCACAATTTGCGAATATTTTGGTTGATTTGTCCAGTCTCCCATCCTCGTCAGACTTGATGGGCACTGACAACAACGATGTCCTTGAAGGTGGTGTTCTCGACGATATCCTAAGCGGGCTTGGCGGAGCTGATATGCTCTCTGGCGGATACGGCGATGACATCCTGGAGGGCGGCGGCGGTGCCGACGTGCTCGATGGCGGCGAGGGAAATGATACCGCCGATTATAACAACGCAACCAACCGCGTTGATGTCAACTTGCTGTCTGGTGGCGGCTCAAGCAATCAAGCCCAGGGTGATACATATATCTCTATTGAGAATATTATAGGCTCTAATCTCGGCGATACGCTTCGAGGGGATCAATCTGGTAATGACGTCGACGGCGGCAATGGCAATGATGTTCTGATCGGCTTTAACGGCGACGATAATCTGCTGGGGGGAGCTGGCCGTGATATCCTAAACGGCGGCAACGGCGCAGACGTAATTGACGGCGGTGATGGCGTTGATCAAGCGCGCTATAATGGGTCTACTGAAGGTGTGCAGATTAACCTGTTGGATGGCACGGCTTCAGGCGGTCAGGCTGAAGGCGATACACTTCTAGGAATTGAGAATTTGTTCGGATCTAATCACGACGATGTCTTGTTCGGCGACGAGAATAACAATCAAATTTTCGGTCATAATGGAAATGACGCGCTTGCCGCGAATGGCGGAATCAGCAAGCTTTTTGGCGGCGCGGGTGCAGATAGCTTTGTGCTCTCGGACGGCTTTGCCTATGTGATGGACTTCGAGGATGATGTGGATCAGCTTGATGTGTCGGCTTATGGCTTTGCGTCTTTGGCGGAGGCTTTAGAAAACCTCGACCAAGTCGGCAACCACGCGCGCTTCCGTGTTGACGGGGATGTCTTGCTTGTCCTGAACACGGATATGAATGACTTGATAGATGATATCGTTTTTTGATCGTAGATGTTCATCTGAAGAGATGCAGGCCACCATGCTTGTGTTTTCAAAGCCATCTATCCCGCGCACGAGTATATGATTTCATGATAGGGTGATGAATATCCATTTTTAACTGGTCAGAGATTTCTTTGGCGACCGATTTTATCTCTTCCTGAATTTCAGTGTGAGACACCCCTTTTACCCCTAAAAATCCTCCCAAGTTTCCGATTATCTGTTGTTTATATTCGAGTTGTTTATTCTGACGCATACGCATCGTAATAACCCCCTCCTCAATAGGGGATTTATGAGGGGCCATAGCGTTGGTCATGTGGGTCTGGATGGCCTCCCATACGGGATGGAGAGGCGCACGTGTGACATTGGCGTCTGTTGAGGGGCGTCGCCACCCATCGAATAGCTGTAACAGCGTCGGTCAGGATTAGACCTATGTGGGCTTCAAAATCCTCTAACGTGCGAATGCCGTTGTTCATGAGGTGGTCTTTCCCAGCTCTGACCTCTACGCGGTGAACTGTCCGTGTTGTATCGTTCCGGTCTATTCCCCAAGCGTCGAACCAATAGTGCTTTCTTTTCTCAATAACTTCCGCGCGTTTGTTATAAACTATGACCTGTCGTCCGGGCATTGTTCCAAGGGTTAAGCTTTGCACGTGGCCCGATTGCGCTACACTACGCATTTCCACGTGATCCATTACGCTGAGTGGCTCATGGAAAGCCCGCTTCTTTACACGGGAATGCGCAATGAAATCCCGTGAATCGATTTCTATTGGCGCGTCGAGGAAGTCGATGCAGTAATCCACGCGGTTCATGCTGATAGATACCACGTGAAACCCCAGTGCTTTCACGTGGGCGAGCGCTTGCTCTACGGAGGCCCTCCAACCGTGGGCCAGAAGGCAAGCAGATGAAATTTCGACAAAGCCATTATGCTGATTCCGTGCAAGGTTTGTCTTGAAGCAGATTGTAGACCCTACAAGTCCTGTGTCGATGAGGTAGGTATAGCCGCCTCTCTTGCCGTTAGGCTGCAAATGATAACGCATAGACCGTCCTTCCACGTAAAACGTTTCATTTGCGTCCTGCTGCGTAGCTAGGGCTTTCAGGTTTCCATAGCGTTTGACAGCCTTGGCGGATAATGCGCCTTTGATTGAAAAATAGAGGCTATCGAAGCCTGAATATACGATTTCCATGAGAACTTCTTTCACGTGTATAGGTGCGCTGATTTACGCTACGGCAGGCTAGAGGGGGGTGTCACACGAACCCCCTTTTTGAGCTTTGCTGAGTTTGGGATGAGCACGTGCTGCGCACGTGAACCGCTTTTGGTTTGAGGGCACTCGTGGCGCAGGGCACGGACGTAACCCGTCCCCTGCGCGCATTAAGGTTCACAATGCGATAAAGATCTCACGTGCCCTCAAAGTCCTCTCAGGTGCGGTTAACCCCCAAAAGGCAAAAGAGATTATCCGAAGTCTTGGGAGGTGTGTTTTTGCTTACGTGCATCAACCCACGCCATGAGGTCGCGGAATTGATAACGAACAGAATTCCCATTGACCTTCACATATTCAGGTCCACCACCACGCACGCGCCAAATTTGTAACGCCCGTTGCGAGTAGCAAAGAATGCCAGCAGCTTCTTTCTCGGTCATGAGTTGGTCGGGGTGGTAGTTAGTCTGCGAGGTCATCTTTGCTCCTTACGAATCGGTGATGACTCTCCTTCGCGCTGAATTTCTCTGAGGTCTTTGGATTAACCTATCTCATTTTTTTTAAGATAGTCGAATTTTCCTTCAGAACGCAGTCTTTCATATGCGTTTCTAATAACGTCAGGCTGCGAGCCAATCAGGGTAGGGTGCAGTTCTTGGAAGCAGGCCTCGGCAAATTGTAAGAATTTTTCGCGGCCCGAATTTTGGTTTTCAGAATAGGATATGTCTCTGCCCAATTCTAAAACCCACATCGCGACCATAGGTCCGATCCATTGTACAATTGCAACATTCCTTTTCGGGCCGGATTTACCATACTGTAGTTGTTTAGCTAACCACGTGTTTTCAAACTTACCTTCCAAGTTGAGCAAATATTCTAATTCCGTCTGGATTTGGAAATATTTAGATGCTGGAAGTATGCTCCATGGTTTAGTTTTATCAATTCCAACCCCTTCCTTTGCAAGCTCTTCTTCTTTCATTTTCAAAATTGAATTCACCTCTGAAAGAGCAACCCCAGCTAAGATTATACCTGTTGTCGGGTCTAACTGTAGAAGAGACTCTAACTTTTCAGTTGCGCGTCTAATATCAAGCAATCGTTTCTTGATACCATTTATGGATTTCCCAAAATTATCTGCGACGGATGCAAGAAGGTATGTAGCCCCTGTAGTTTGAATTCCGTGCTTAATTTTATCAGCTGTGTCTAAAACTTCAAAAGCATCGAAGATTTCCGGTAATTGTAATTGATATAAATCTGTTGATCTGAAAAATTGCAATAAAACATCCTCGTTCAGATGTTCCTTCACTATTTTTTCGATGTCTGAGTTTTTATCGTTAACTCGACCCGAAAGGTCTGAAAAAAGTTCGGCAATCCTTGAGGCAATTTGGTTTCCATCAGCCTTTATTTTGGGGCATTCAGGTAAGAAGGAGATCAGAAGGGAAGAAATACCAGTGTAGGAAAAATCAGAATAATCCATAAACTCAGTCCCTCAACAGTTCGCCAATGCCCTCGCTGGCCTCTAACAATTCACTATCAGCTAAATGCGCATAACGCATGGTCGTCGTGATTTTCGCGTGTCCGAGTAATTTACTGACAAGCGCAAGCGGTGTCCCGTTCATAACGGCTTGTGAGGCGAAAGTATGCCGTAAGTCATGAATACGTAAATCATCAAGCCCAGCCTTTTTTCGAATCCGTCGCCATGATTTTTGGAGGTTCACAATATGCGCACCCTCGCGCTCGCCACATATGACATATGGGTTGCCGACTTGCTTAGGCGTCTGTTCAAGAATTTTCATAGCTGCTGCATTTAGAGGGAGGCGTTTATAGCCCGTTTTACTATCGGGAAATTCTACTCGGTTCCCGCGTATAAAAGACCATTTTAAAGTCTGGATTTCGCCAAGTCGGCAACCCGTCAAAATGAGGAGCTTATAGGCGTTGATCGCATATAGGCCTGCGGTTCCATCTGCATAAGCTTCATCTAGTGTGTTCCAGAGCCGTTTCAGTTCCGTCTTGTCTAAAAAGCGGTTTCGAGGCTTTTCTTTGAAGAGCTGAATGTGTTTGCAAGGGTTGCTGCCCATTGTCCTTAGTCCCCATTGTTCGCATAAGTTCAAGATTTTAGACATCACTAGGACGGATCGATTTGCTTGAGACGGTTTGTGACTGATGCTCGTGTGAAGAGCACTCAAATCTGCCAGAGTGATTTCAGTGATCCGCTTGTGTCCGAGCGCAGGTAGAAGGTAATTTTTCAAAATCGCGCGATAGTTTGCTTGGGTGCGGGGCTTGAGCCGTGTCATCACATGCTCTTCAATGAACCGCTCTGAGATGTCTGATAGTTTTGGGGCGTTCCTCTTAGACGATATGACGAGAGCGGGATTTTTGCCATCTTCGGCTGGTCCTAAGAGTATTCTCGCTTTTCGTCTTGCTTCATCTGCAGTTATCAGACCGAGCCTACCCAAGCGCATCCGCTGCGTGCGGCCTTGATGGCGATATTGTATCAAGAATGACTTTTGACCTTTGGGCGACACGCGGACGCCAAAGCCCGGCAGTTGTTGATCCCATACAAAATGATCCGCACCCGTAGGTGATATCTTGTCTACCGTTCTTTTCGTCAATCTCTGCATTTTGCACGCTCTCAAATTTGGAAGCAATTTGGAAGCAGGTGAGTAGCGAAACTCGGTGTGCTTCCAGAGTCATTCAGAGTATGAAATTCAATAAAAAGTCAATAGATTCAGAGATTTATGTTGATGTAGCGTCAGGTAGAGTAAGGCCGGGTAATCGTCCTGAGGCGATTGCCAAGGTGAGGGTCGAGGGTTCGAATCTCTTCGCCCGCTCCAGATTTTCTGCATTATTTCACCCACGATGAAGAATGTAACTCTGGCCACGCGCTGATCGGTTCGAAGTGCGGGGCGGATTTCTAGTCATGGTTTGATTTTAATTCGCACGGCGGCCGACGGTTCGAAATCAATCGGCTTGCGGTTTCATCCCGCATTGCGTTTTCTTGACAATCGCAGAAAAAACAAAGAACAAGAAGATGAGGATTTTTCGAATGAGATGCGGCAAGCAATAGAGAATGTGTTAAGGATCAAAGGTTAAAGAATGTTAAGAGTTTCATGTTCAATATTTCTTCTGGCGAGTTGTAGCTCGGCCACGCCAGAGCTTGGCACAGTTGAACAGGAGTCCACGTCAATAAACATGCCTGACGCCTCTAAAAACTCAATGCCCGCTGATAATTCAATAAATGATATCGCCCCAGCCCGAGACGGCAATATTGCGATTATCGAAGAATTTGAGGCGGCCAAGACGAAAAATACAATCGCGGCCTATGACTTGTTCATCGCGCGTCATCCAGATCATGAACTCGTTGCAGAGGCGAAAAAACTTAGACTGAATGTGCGAACGTCGCCCGTAAAATAAATTGAAACAGTGTCGGCGCGAGCCGGAGCAGGGATTAGAACATGTATTATATAGAGACCTATCGGTTTGAAGAATTTTTGGGTCAAGAGGACCAGGTTTTCTCAGATTACGCGATGGGTTTAGATAGCGCTTTCATAGCCGCCTATATCCCCGAAGTGGACTCCGCCAACCCAGCGGCCTCTGTTACATATCACGAAGAACACATTCATCTCGATGAATTGCCTGTTTATGTGGGTCCGGACGGTGAGGTGCCTATCAAGGATTCTGCTCATGCAGATGGCGAGGAAGGTCATGATGACGCGGACCCTGATGACGCGGACCCTGATCACACGGGCCCATCGCCGCTTGAAAATGGCACAGCCTCCACCACAGCAAATGTCGCGGCCTCAGGGGATCAAGGTATTGATGGGCTGCTCAGCGGGATACGCTGGCAAGGCCCTGCAATTACCTATAGCGACCCTGATGCGGCGACGGATTATGAGGCGGATCATCTTGAAGATTTTAATGATTTCTCACAATTAACTGCGGCGCAGCTAGAAGCCTTTCACTTTGGTTTAAATGCCACAATTCTGACCCAAAACCCCGGCGCGGCAGGGTTTTCAGTTAGCGGCTTCACGGATCTAGATATCACTTACGCCGGCTCAGGCGAAGGGGTCGCGACGCTTCGCGGGGCAAATACATCCGACCCTTCGACGGCTTATGCGTATTACCCAAGTCAGGGCGTCTGGGGCGGCGATTCCTTTTACGGCGCAGCAGGCGCGACGCCAATTGTCGGGAATTATCATTGGCATACCGTTTTGCATGAACTTGGACATGCTCTTGGGTTGGCGCATGGCCATACAGGCGGCGATTATGGGGCTATGCCGTCAGACCTCGACTCCGTAGAATATTCCCTAATGACCTACCGGACGTATATCGACGGTCCTCTCAATGGTTATACCTATGAGACTTTCGGCGCGCCGCAGACTTTCATGATGTATGACATCGCCGCTCTGCAATATATGTATGGCGCAGATTTCACGACAAATAATACGGATACAGTTTACACATGGACCCCAGATAGCGGCGATACGATTGTTGATGGACTTGTCGCGATTGATCCGGGCGGAAACCGGATTTTCGCCACGATCTGGGACGGCGGCGGCAATGATACCTATGATTTATCAGCCTACACAACGGATTTGCAGATTGACCTTGCGCCGGGCGGTAGCAGCCTGTTTAGCGCCGTGCAGCAATCCAATCTCGGAAGCGGAAACTTCGCCAGCGGCAATATCTATAATGCGTTGCTGTATCAAGGTAATGAGGCGTCGCTGATTGAAAATGCGATTGGCGGGTCGGGCGATGATATTTTTAACGGCAACGCAGCGGACAACATTTTTACTGGCGGAGCGGGCGTAGACACCCTCACCCATGAGGGCGCGGCCGATGCGGTCACAGTGGACCTGACGGCGGGCACAGCGACGGGAGCTTCTATTGGTTCGGACACGTTGATCAGCATTGAAAATGTCAGCGGCAGTGATTTCGACGATAGTTTGATGGGCACGTCAGCCGCCAATGTGATCTCGGGCGGATTAGGGGCTGATACACTGACGGGTGGTAGCGGCGACGACACATTGGATGGGGGCTTTGGGGTTGATACAGCCATATTTTCAGGCGTTTCGACCGATTACACGATCATAGATAATGGCGATGGCAGCCTGACGATCACAGACACTGTGGGCCAAGACGGGGTGGATATTTTAATCAGCATCGAATTTGGCGTCTTTTCCGATGGAACCGTTGAACTTCCATCGGCAACCGTGCCGGGACTCACAAATAATGATGATGATTACAGCGGCACGCCTGAGGACGATGATATTGATGCGCTGGATGGTAATGACATTATCGATGGCCTTGGCGGGAATGACCTGATTAACGGCGGCGCGGGCGATGACACGATCAACGGTGGTGATGGGAACGACACGATTAATGGCGGTACTGGCGGCGACACGATTAACGGCGAAAATGGTGATGACGTCATAAATGGCGGCGACGGCAATGATATTATCATGGGGGATGGCGGACGAAGCAGTGGTCCCATTTCTATTATAGGGTCTGTCGAAACGCTATCCGGCGGAGGATCAAATGTCCCGCGTATCAACTTTACCGTTGATACAGCCGGCAGCGTAACGATTGATGTCTTGTCACGCGATGCGGATGTGGATGGTGACGGCGTAGCGAGCCTTTTGGATTCCTATCTTCGCCTATTTAATGCAGATCCGAGCGGGGACGGCGGCCTAGGGACTCTCGTCGCCTCCAATGACGATAGTACTGGGTCCTCGGATGGCTCGACGTCTGGTTTGGACTCGCTTTTGATATTGGATCTGCCGGCTGGGGATTATGTTTTATCTATCGGAAACTACTTCCTTTCCGAGCAGGAAGCTCGAGACCAAGTCAATAATGAAGACTTCGCTGGCGATGGAGCCTTTCAGCTGACCTTCACGGGCGACGTGAGTGTTGAGAATGGCGTGACGACTACGGGCGGCGGAAATGATGTGCTCAATGGCGGCGCCGGAAGCGACGAGCTTTATGGCGGCGGCGGCAACGACCTACTCGAAGGCGGCGCGGGAGGTGATCTCATTGATGGCGGCGAAGGAATCGATACGGCCGTTTACAGCGGCGCAACCAACCGCGTTGATGTCAACCTCTTGACGGGAACGGGAGCGGGCAATCAAGCCCAAGGCGACACATATATCTCCATTGAAAATATTGACGGATCAAGTTTTGGCGATTCACTGCGCGGCGATAATGCGAGAAACCGAATTGATGGCGATAGCGGGAATGATGTCCTAATCGGTTTCAACGGCAATGATATTCTGATCGGCGGGGACGGGCGCGATATCCTTAACGGCGGCGACGGTGCAGACTTTTTGCAAGGCGGCGCCGGCGTTGATCAAGCGCGCTATAATGGCTCAAGCGAGGGCGTGCAGATTAATTTATTGGACGGCACGGCTTCAGGGGGCCAAGCCGAAGGCGATACGCTTCTCAATGTAGAGAATCTGTTCGGATCTAATCACGGCGACGTTCTCTACGGAGATGGCGGTAATAATAAAATCTTCGGCCATAATGGAGACGATTTCCTCGCAGGCAATGGCGGTATCAGTAAACTTTATGGCGGCGCGGGCGCAGACAGCTTTGTGCTCTCGGACGGATTTTCATTCGTAATGGACTTTGTAGATAACGTCGATCAGCTTGATGTTTCGGCTTACGGATTTAGTTCATTGGCGGAGGCGCAGGCCAATCTTGACCAAGTCGGAGCCCATGCTCGCTTCCGCTTTGAGGGTGATGTCTTATTTGTCCTGAACACAGATATGAATGATCTGATGGATGATATTGTTTTCGACAATGGCGCCGCCGCCGCGAGCAGCGCGGCAAGTTCAGACATGACCAATACGGCGCAAGTGAATACCGGTGAACAAGCGGCTGCGCAGAACGAGACGCCGCCGAGTATTGCTGATGATGACGGCAATGACGATATTGACGTCTTATTCGCCGGCGTTGAGGCGGCTGATGAATTTGTGATGAATTGGGAAGACGGCAGTGTCGGTTTAGAGTCTTCGGGCCTGAATTTGAACGCCCTTGAAGTGGCTCTGGAGAGCATTGACTCTGCGATCGTCAATGATCTTCAATTCGCCGATGCGGATATGTCTTTAGAGGCCTTTATCGACGATAGTTTCGCCTAATTAGCGTTGAGATTTAATTTATCGGCCCGTCAAATCGGCCGCTTTCATTAAGCCAGCCTATGACCTATCGAGACCTAATGTCGGAGTCTTTAAAAACGGTTGGTTTGCTGCTTCTGGGCGGGACGCATCATATTTTGCACCTGGTCCCTATGGCAGCGGAGCTGTCGAAAGATGAGACGCTAGAGGTTATTGTCTTTGTTACAAGCGCGCAGGAGCGGGATATCTGCGCGAGTCTTTTGACCGGCTTAGGCATGGCCGGCGCTGACATCCGTATCTTAAAAGCGAAT
Organism: uncultured Caulobacterales bacterium; assembly: GCA_937923965.1. Taxonomy (GTDB): domain Bacteria; phylum Pseudomonadota; class Alphaproteobacteria; order Caulobacterales; family Maricaulaceae; genus Litorimonas. Next base: position 3,431 of record CALDTL010000093.1, on the reverse strand, counting down.
CCAATCCTGCGGATGATCTCTCCGAAACTTGCCATATTATTTTCGAATCTGAGACGGCTAAAGCGCCTTGACGCTCTCATCGTCGCGGAACGCACCTCGACAATTTTGCGCTTTACGGGAAGGCGGCTGCCGCTCTTTATTCAGACGCAGCACGGCGCAGGAGGGCGTATCGGAGGGTATGATTTGCGATTGCGCCATTTCGATCATGTTTTGGTTCCGGGCGAGAAAGATAAAATCCGCCTTATCGATATGGGTCTCGTGAGTGAGGAGACATGCCACGTGACGGGCTTGATGAAACCCTTTGTCTTGCGGACATTGAATCCGAACAGGCCAAAGCTCTTTGACAATGATCAACCGACTGTTCTTTATACGCCGCATTTTACTGACGCTCAAACCTCATGGAATGAGTTTGGCCGGGAACTCTTGGAAAAATTCGCGGCAACGCCTGAGATGAATTTCATTGTCGCGCCGCACATCCGCTTGTTTAAAGACGCAACGCCCGAGCGCCGCGCGCCGATTGAGGCCTATGCCCAATATCCCAATATCATCGTTGATTTGGGCAGCCCGCTGACAACGGATATGACCTATACGCTCGGGGCCGACATTTATCTTGGGGATGTGAGCAGCCAAGTCTATGAGTTTTTATGGAAACCCAAACCCTGTGTTTTTATCGGATCAGAAGACACGGACTGGCAGGGGAGCGCCGATTATACACATTGGCGGTTTGGACGGGTCTGTCACTCCGCGCAGGCCGTTATGGAGGCCCTGGCGGCCGCACAGGACGACCACGGCCAATATAGAGAGATGCAGACATACGGAGCTCTGGCTTCGGTCGGACGCCCAGATTGGAATCCCGTTGCGCGAGCTGCCAAAACTGTCAGATCACTTTTGCGATAACCCCCGCGCTTTTTTTATCAGCCATGACGTCAGGGTCATCACGAGTATCGCCTCTATCGCCGCGCCGATGATGGCAGCCCAGCCGATAGCGAATAACTCAAACCGATCCGCCAAAATAAAGAACAGGGCGATAAAAGACAGGGTGCCGATCACGCGCACCCAGATCGCTGCGCCCGGCCGCATCAGGACATAAAATGCGGAATAAAATGGCGTTGCGATCCCAATGAGCGACGTCGCTACCAAGAGCATGACCGCGAGCAAGGGCGCATGTTCAAAACTCGCATCAAAGGCCGTTTTGACAAGATCGACACCAAAGATGAGAACAATCGCTGAGATCACAAAGCCGATAATTCCGATTCCGAGAGCCGCCTTTGCCGTTGTTTTCGTGAGCCCCTTTAGGTCGAGATCGGCCGCCATCCGGCTCAGCTCCGGGAATAACACTTGGTCAAACAAGCCTATCCCGCGCGACAAAAGACGCGAGATTTCTTCCGCGACCTTATAGACCGCAAAGAGAACAGGGCCAAAAACAAGCATTACGGCAAGACTTGGGAAATTGGTCTTGAGCGCGTTGAGCGTCGAGTCGATATTCGTCTTGATGATGAAGGGGTAGAGTTGCGGAAATGTTGCGCGGCGGCAGAAATTGGCCTCTCGTATGGCTGGCCAGAGGCGGCGTTTCGCCAGCTCTCGGACGGCAAAAATTTGCAGAACGAGATAGCCCGCGAGCGACGCAACAAACCAAATGATCAGAAATTCGCGCAGGCCCCATCCTTGGGTATAGGCGATTAAGACCCCAATCAACCGAATGCCGGGCATCACGAGCGCGCGCGCGGCGAGCACTGTAAATTTATCAAATAATCGAAACACACCAATCGCAACATTTAATTGGCGAAATAAAATGACGCTGCAATACGCGATAATCATTGTCTTGAGGGTCTCGGGGTCCACCGCCTCCGTTGCTGAAAAAGCGGTCTCATATCCAATCAGCGATTGCCCCCAGAGGAAGACGTTAAATAAACTAATCGCTAGGATGAAGGCGACAATGGCCGCGAGGAAATCAATCAGCAAGCCCGTTTTAATTAGGGCCCCTAAACGCCGCGCGTTTTTTGATTTCAGCTCATCCGACCCGAAACGAATTAAGGCTTGCCAAATTTGGAACGACACGATCTCCGAAAAAAAGAGCATATAAGCATGAACGAAGAGGAGTGTCCCAAAGGCAACATTATCAGAGAGAACCCGCGCCGTGATGATCAGCGTGGCCACCCCCATGAGGGCCGATAAAAGCCGGGAGCCGCCAAGGAGTCCGGTATTGGACAGCATACGCCCCCGCAAATCCAGTTTGGACGTGAGGGTTAAATCAGCCTCTATATCGGGGATGTTCCGCTTGCTCATATTTGCGTCTTAACATCACAAAATGAAGAGTGCGCGTGTTTTTCAGGCCGCATTAGGCGAAACGCGGTGTTCAGAGCAATGCTGATAGATGCCCTTAATGCCACGCTTAAAGATGCTGAAAACGCTCTCAATCGTGTTTGTGGTCACGTCACCGCGCACATACTCTTTATGCTTATGCTTCACCGTTTCATGGCTCGCAAACTGATGCAGGGGCGATGGTTTCAGTGGAATGGCGCAGGTGGATATGTCTGACGCTAGCGCGGTTTTTCGCCGCGTCAAAACGGCCCCGACCTATGTCTTTGCCTCGACGGCGTTCACCGCTAATTTTGTGACGGACACATAATCTAATTTGCCCGTGCCCAGGATGGGGACGTCGCTGACGCTTATGATTTTTTTCGGCACCGCAATTTCTGGCACGCCGTGGGTTTGCGCCCAGCGCATCAGCTCGGGGCGGCTCGGTTTGGGATGCTCCGTGATGAGGACGATCTGCTCGCCGCGCTTGGGGTCTGGCACGATTGCGGCGGCATGCATGTAATTGGGCCAGAGCGACGCGGCGCAATTTTCAACAACGGCCAGAGACACCATTTCCCCGCCAATTTTGGCAAAGCGTTTAATGCGCCCGCGAATGACATAATAGCCTTCGTCGTCGACCGAGACGACATCTCCCGTATTGTGCCAATCCTCGGATAGCGGAATAATCTGCCCCGGATTATCCTGCGAGATATACCCTTTCATAATATTGGGACCGCGCACCCAGAGACAGCCTGCATCGTCTAATCCCGGCACAGGCTCCAGGCGCGAGTCGATGCCCGGCAACATTTTTCCGATTGTGCCGGAGCGAATATCGCCCGGCTGATTGGCCGCCAAAACGGGCGCGCCTTCGGTGACGCCGTAACCTTCGAGAACCTCAAAGCCAAAACGCTCATAAGCCGTTTTTCGAGTTTCCTCCCGCACACGTTCGGCGCCGCAAACCGCAATGCGCAAGGAGCCCAGCCCGCCGTCCACACTGGCGCGCATATATTGCTGCAGGAAGGTGTCGGTGGCGAATAATACCGTCGCGCGTGTGTCCATAATACGTTTGGCGATGGTCTTTGTTTGTAGCGGAGACGGGTGCAGGACGACAGGGTGGCCCGTAAAAATTGGCC
>CALDTL010000092.1 GCA_937923965.1 uncultured Caulobacterales bacterium | reverse complement strand
CTGCCTCAAACAGAAAAACATAATCCACGCTTTCAAAACCCGTGATACATTGGAGACGTTCTTTCGGACATTGGACAGGTTGACGTCATCTTCTGGTTCGAAGGACAGCGGGGTTGAGCATCCAATGGTGACACATCGGATTGTGCCGGACCTTTGATAACGAGAGCCGACCGGTGGTTCCAAGTGGGCCAACTCCGGGGTTTATGACTGGCCGTTATCTCAACAACCGTTGCCGCAGGGTTTGTGAATTGGACTTACACCCCAGTTCACGGTCATCGCGTAAAACACATTTCTACTTTGGTCCTCCATCGCGGAGACCGACCCTGCGGGCAGTCCTAACTTCCCACAGAATTTAATCGGCAGACCCGCCCTTATTTAAGGATGATGGGCTGCGACCAATCCCCCTTGCCTTACGAGAGACAGATATGCCGCGCCTGACACATAAATTTTCCAAACCCAAACCGAAACCCGATTCTCTTTCCGCCTATGAACAGCTCCGTAATTTGAAACTCGCCGTGCAGACCCGCGCCGAGCAAGTGAAACTGCGCCGCCTCGAGTGGGATACGCAGACCCTGGCCCTGCCCCACATCACGCCAATGCCTGGCGACGGCGTCTTGCAGATCCGTAAACCGCTGAGCGAAGAGGACATGCCACGCCCGCGTCCGCCCAAAGAGATGCCGGAGCTACAGCCTGGAATGCCCTATGAGGTTTATCAAATCTTGCTCGATCTCTATCTCAACCAGATGCAGCAAAAGGAGCGGCGCGACCCCTATAATAAGCTCGCCTCTGTTACGGCCCAAGCCGTTCTGGAGGCGGCCCAAGCGCGCGAGGATGCGCGTTTGGAAAAACAGAAAGACCGCGAAAAACGAGAGCGGGACCGGAAAGCGAAAGCGGCTGCAAAACCCGCATCATAAGTCTCGCCACCACGGCGAATCCCCGCTAAATCGCCTCCATGACCGAAATTTGCCAACTCTATCTCCTCACGCCGCCTGTCATTGATGATGTCGCTGGCTTTTGCGAAATCCTGAAAGAGACCCTCGCGGCGGCGCCTGTGGCCTGTCTTCAGATCCGCTTAAAGGACCTTGAAAATTCAGCACTGGTTCAGGCCGGGGCCGCCATAACAGAGGTCTGTCACGCGGCGGGAGTGGAGGTCATCTTGAATGATTTTCCAGATCTCGTCGCGCAGATAGGCGCCGACGGGGCCCATATTGGGCAAGATGATATGGACTATTTTTCATCTCGTGAGGTGCTTGGCGGGGATGCTATTATTGGTGTCACCTGTCATAATTCGAAGGAATTGGCCTTTGCTGCGGCGAAGGCTGGTGCGGATTATGTGGCCTTTGGCGCGTTTTTTGACACGCCCACCAAGGACCCCAAAACCCGCGCAGACTTGGAGATTTTATCATGGTGGCACGAAGCCGTCGAAATACCGAGCGTCGCAATTGGCGGGATCACAGTGGAGAATGCGAGCGCCGTGATTGCGGCGGGCGCGGATTTCATCGCGGTGTCTTCGGGGGTGTGGTCCCATCCGGACGGACCCGCCGCCGCAGTGTCGCGCTTATCGCAGCTTTGTGCGGAGCATTCGCCGCCCCCATTGCAATAGGAACGCCTGCGTTCGCCTCTGCGCCGACCCTCTCTAATCCGGCGGAAACGCAGGCAAATTACGATATTGCGCTTCAAGCTTTTAATGGCGGTCGTTACTCCGAAGCGCTGCGCCTATCCGAAACCGCCGCTAATCTCGGCAGCTCCGACGCCGCCGTCATGGCCGGATATATTCTGCGCTATGGCAAAGCGGGCCGCACCGATATGACCACCGCGCGCCGTTGGTATGAAAAAGCCGCCGGTCAGGGCCATCCTGATGCGTATGTCGCCTTGGGCGAAATGGGCATTCGCGGCCAAGCGGGGCTGACGAAAACGGACGCTGTATCCTGGCTCACGCGGGCATCGGATGCGGGGCGGACCGACGCCATGCGCGCGCTGTCTGATCTTTACCGCATGGGCGACGGGGTAAAAGCGAGTTCTAAGGAATCTGAAAACCTGCTCAAGAAGGCCTCGCAAAGCTTTGACGCCGAAGCGACCAAGCGTTTGGGCGATAGTCTGTTTGAGCGGGATGCGAAAAAAGCGTTGAAACATTATGAGGCCGCCGCCGCCGCTGGCCATATCGAGGCCGCCTATATTGCGGGCGTGATGTATGCTGAGAATTTTGATATTCGCCCCGATGGGGATAAATCTGCGCAATATTTGAGACAGGCTGCAGATGGCGGACATCCTGCGGCGATGGCGGATTATGGCCTCCGGGTCTATCAGGGATACGGCGCCAGTCAGTCCGAAGCAGAGGCCGCCGAGTGGTTCCGCAAAGCCGCCGAGGCCGGAGATGCGGAAGGTCAATTCCTTTACGCTTTCACGCTGGCCAAGGGCGAAGGCGTGGCGCAAGATTTTGAAGGCGCATATTATTGGGTGCTGAAATCTGGCGAGAGCGGCGTGGATGAATATGACGCAGATAAGCGGGCTTTGCGCGAGCGGCTGGAGGCGAATGTTGACGGGGCTGTTTTGGCGCGGGCGCGGGCCCGTCTTTGATAAAGGGCTTTCGGGGATAAAGGGCTTTTCGGGAGATTAATTCAAGAAACTCTGGAGCTTCATCATCGCGGGCATGGCGCTCGTTTTCATCCGGTTGAGGATGTCGACTTTGGCTGTCTCCTCGGGTTTGACGCCTGAGACAAGTTTGGAGAAACCATCCAGCCGCTGCGCGCGCATCCAAGTCCGAAGGGGTTTGTTCTGCCCCCAGAGCGCTTGGTTCATCATATTGGCCGCAGTCATGCGGACAAAAGCATCGAGATCATCGGGCAGCGGCACAACGCCCGTCAGGCCATTTTTGGACGCCTCGCCCTCAACATTGGCTTCGACCCAAGCGATCATGGAGGCGGAGAAAACAGGTTGATAAGACCGGACAGTTTGGGGCGTAATGACATTGCCATCAAAGACAGGTTTGATGACATTATCTTTAATCGCGCTGGCCGAACAGTCGACAATCACATGCCCCAATGTGGGTTCCGTGCGGCCGTTGACGAAAGTGATGACATCGGAATCTATCGACGCCACACGGCCCTTGCGCACGACATCTTTGACGCGGCGCAATTCGGTGAGTTCAGCCTCGCTAATGGTTGCGCCGTGAAACATGGTCGGGCGGACGGTCGGGTCAAGACGGAGGAAATAACCGCAAGCTTCGAGGCGGTCAAACATATCGGCTTTGGACGTCGCGGCGGCTATGGCTTCGAACATATTGGCTTGGTTGCCAATCGAATCCTCGAAGAAGTCCTCGAAAGGCTGCGTGTGTTTGCGGTTAATCAGCCACGCATCGCGGGACTTAATCCACCGAATGGATTTCGGTGATATATTATTTTCAAGGAGCCAAAGAATGGCGTCAATGCCCGTCTTACCGCCTCCGACAATTGTATACCCTTTGGGAGCGTTTGTGATATCAGGTAAATCATTGAGCGGCATAAACCGTACATCATCCGCAATGGTGAAATTAGGTTTGTGGGTCGACGGAACACTTGTGTTCAAATGGGTGCAATCCACGATTTTCTTCGCCGTCGCCGTGGTTTTGTTTCCGCTCAGGCGGTGTTCAAAAACGCCGTCACCCAAATAATTCGACAAAGGATAAAATCTAACACGCCCGGAAGTTAGGAATTTTTGGCGTAGAACAGACTCGAAATAAGCCAGGATTTCTGCGCCTGTGGCGAGATCGCCAAAACCTTTATTCAAGCCGGTTTCATCTCGGAGGCCTTGGCTGAGTTCTCGGGAATTGACGCCGTAAAATGCGCTGGGTTGATGGAGGGTGACGAATGGATAGGCAGAGTTCCAATGGCCGCCGGGTTTTGCAAAGCGGTCCACCATAACGATATCGGCATCTGGTATTTCATCCAGCAGCGTATCGACAAAGGCCATACCGACCGCGCCGCTGCCGATAACAAGGTAATCAGTTTTGATATGTTCGCTCATGAGGTTTGGTATCATGAAACAAAGCGGTGTCGCTAAATAATCGTGAAGGGCAGCAAATCAGTTAAGGGTACGGGCCAACCGAAGACCATAATCATCGTAGCGATAATCCGTCACATATCGGACGCGCGCCGCCGCTCGCATTTGATAACCATGCGTGACCCAAGAGCCGCCTTTCATGACGCGGTATTTGCAATCACCATCTGTTCTGGGCGACCCATCGCCCCGTGATCCGCTATGATCTGCATTCCAGCAGTCTTCGACCCATTCATAAACATTGCCATGCATGTCATGCACACCAAAGGCATTCGGTGGATATTTTCCGACGGGCTCCGTCTTTCGGCGGTAGGGGCCCGTTTGGGAACTTCCATATGGCGCTTTTCCGTCAAAATTTGCGAGGGCTGCCGTCATCTCATAACCCGTTCCAAATGGTGCATCTTGTCCGGCCCGCGCAACATATTCCCATTCTGCCTCGGAGAGCAGGCGGTATGTTTCGCCCGTTTTGCGGTTGAGCCAAGAGATAAAATTTTGTGTGTCGTCATAGCTGATGTTGATAACAGGGCGTTTGCCGCGGCCCCATCCCTTATCATCAGGTTTGTGGCCAGCGCACCCCCCATCCGCAAGGCATTTGTTCCAATCATCAAATGTAATTTCATATTTGCTCACTTCGAACGGGTATTGAATGGCGGTCTCTCGCATTGGATTTTCAAAGCGTTGGCGTTTTTGTTCAAAAGCCGGTGATCCTAACTTCCCCGACCCGGGGTTAATGACAACCATTTCGATCCCCATAGGGGTACTGCCAATACGCACTATATTTTCTTTTGGTGTCGGCGTTGCTAGCGCACGGGCGGCCGCTTCGCGTTCCATCTCGCGAAGTTTCATCCGTTCTTTGAGTTTTTGCTTTGGGTAGCTATCAACAACTTGTGGCGCCGATTGTGCAAGCGCTATTGGCGGCGCGGCAAATCCCGCAAACAAAAGACTAAGTCCAATTGACCTTAAATTAAAAATACTCATCTGCGCGCCTCACAATTACGTAGCGCGATGTCATAACCACAGACAAAGCTACGTGCATCCAAATCACATTGATTTGGTGAAGACTACGTTAAAGGGCGTTTATATGTTTAATATCGACAGGAAGAGAATTGATTTAGTACTCATACCCAGGGTTGGTTCGCGCCAATTTCCGCATAAGGCCGGGCCAGATGAGATTGTCGCCCATGCCTGGGATAAAGGCTGCAGCGCCTTGTTGGCCTACGCGATCAGCCATGTCCTGAGGCTCCTCAATTAAGAGATCCTCATGACCAACACTCTGCGCAAAAATCTGAGCTTTGCAGGCATTTTCGAGGAAGTACATCCGCAAGAAAGCGGTCCCGCAGCTCGGCCCCAGGGTCAGAGTTCCATGATTACGCAGCATGAGAAGCGATTTCGCCCCGAGGTTCGCGACGATTCTTTCGCGCTCATCAAGCTCCAAAGCGATACCCTCATAGTCATGATAAGCTAGGTCGTTATAGACCTGCATCGACATTTGCGTATAGCGCCGAAGACCCTTCTTTTGCGCGCTGACCGCCATTCCGTAGGGGGTATGAACATGAATGACACAGCCCGCATCCGCGCGTGCCAAGTGAACAGCCGAGTGTATCGTGAAGCCGGCGGGATTAATGAAATAGGGCGTGTCTTGACACACTTTCCCGTCCCCATCGATCTTTACCAAAGCCGAAGCCGTCATTTCGCCGAACATAACGCCATATGGATTGATCAAGAACCGATGCTCACCATCTTCGTCTGGCAAGCGCGCCGAAATATGCGTAAAGACCAAATCCGTCCAACCGTGCATAGCGCATAACCGATATGTCGCCGCCAGCGTTTTCCGGATCTGCCATTCCTTATCCGAGACTTTGCCTTCCAAACGTTCGACTGTCGTTGGATCTGGAATGTTGAATCCTGACATACCGTCTAATGCGCTTGCTGTATCATTATCTGTTTGTGCGTTCATAACCGAAACTCCTCTGGCCCTTGATAGCTTGCCGCCAGAATTTGGCAAGTTAAGGCCTTGAATGACGCCTAGTAGAAATTTGAACAGGCGAACCTTGGTCCGGCTAATCGGCGCTCTATGTGCGCCTAGCCGACAAAGCTTTTCTCAACAACAAATTGGGCAGGCTGAGAATTTGAACCCTCTTCCAAACCAAAGGTTTCAACGAGGGCCGCCGTGTCATCGATCATGTCTTTGGAGCCACAAATCATGACCCTATCAGTTTCAGGATTGAGCGGCTGCGTGCCTGCCTCTTCAAATAATTTACCGCTTTCAATCAGTGTGGTGATCCGGCCCTTTAGCGGGTGATCTTCGCGGGTGAGCGATGTGATGAGCTTCAAGCGCGGCGTGCCGTCTTCTCGCACGACCATGTCTCCTACAAGCGGATCATTGATCAAGTCTGCCACCAAGCGCTGAGAATATTCTAACTCACCAGCTTCGCGGCATGTATGGGTGACAATCACCTCATCATACCGCTCATAGGTTTCAGGATCGCGTACCAAAGAGGCGAAAGGCGCAAAGCCTGTTCCGGTTGAGAACATCCATAGACGCTTGCCGGGAAGCAAAGCGTCCAAAACCAACGTTCCGACCGGCTTGCGCCCGAGCAGAACGGTGTCACCAATTTCAATTTTTTGTAGGCGCGATGTCAGAGGGCCGTCCTCTACCTTAATGGAGTAAAACTCCAATTTTTCATCCCATGCCGGAGAGGCCACAGAATAAGCCCTCATGATCGGGCGTTTTTGGTCCTCGGTTTTCGGCAAGCCAATCATAATGAACTCACCCGTCCGAAAACGAAAAGAAGGCGGGCGTGTTATGGAAAACGCAAAAAGCCGATCGGTGAAGTGTTCAACGGAGAGGACTTTTTCCTCAGTTGGGGCATTGGACATAATTAAGAAACCATCCTGATAATCATTTCGCGCGCCCAATATACGGGGGCGCGCTCTGTTGCAATAAACTATATAGTGAACTTGTCGTTCTTTATAAAGAACACACTTAAAATGGACAGTTATCCCTTTCGCATACGGTGCGTTGACCTGCCCCGCTCGTGCTGTCAAAAGCCTTCCTTTCTGGTTGTGGTGGGCAAAATGGCAAGTCGTAAATTTACGTTGTTTCACATGAGCCTTATTGAGCCGAGGCAGCCCTATATTTGGGCGGAGGACCAGACTCGCGAGGAATGGCTGCGTCATGCTTTGGCAGAGCCATTTGAGTTCAGCTATCGCGGCGACGATGTTATGTATTGGGTTCCTCGTGAGGCCGTAGATGAGTGCATTTTTGGCCTCGTTGAGCGTAAGAAGCCGCACGAACATCATAGGCCTCCTGAAGAGGGCGGGGCTGAGACGGTCTCCGAGGTCTGGCAGGGGGCATACATCCTTTTAGACCCCACCCATCACGATGACGGTCAAAAGGTCGCCATTGAAAATGATGTGGTAGGAAAGCCTAGCTCTTTATTAAAAATGTTGGTCGGGGCGATTAACGCCAGAGACGACAGGCCTTACGTCATCGAATTTGAGCCTATATTCGACAGTGCGTCTTTTTGGGAATTCGCAAATATCCACGGTAAAGTTCTCAAGAGTGTCGAGTTTGATTTTGTGGTTCCGAATATGTGGGGCGCAAAAAACGCTCTGGACGAGGATTTGAAGGACACTGGACAACAGACTGGCGCAGAGCGCGTGAAGGTTGGCCTGAAAGGCGAGAGCGGGATTTACACCGATAACCAAAAAATCAGAGACGGGGTAGAATACGCTGAAAGAGGGGCCGGGAAGATAACAGCCAAAGCCGAGGATGGCGACCTCTATTCGTCTGACGAAAAGCCTAAGACTACAAAAGTGCCTGCGGTAACCGGTGACGGTCAATCCACACAAGGCTATTTCGCCAATTTAAAAGAAAGGATTCTGGGTCGTGACAAAAAACCTATCTTGGATGGCGATGATGCTCCTGATACTGACGCTCCTGATAATTAGTTTTGTCAGGCCCCTTAATCTTAGCGACAACAATGAATTTCTGAAGGAGTTTGTGAACCATGAATTTCTTTCAATTCTTGGATTTATAGTCGCGCTCACCCTAGGTTTTGCAGGAAATATTCATCTCGAGTTAAATAGACTTGAGGACGCTACAGATCAGCCGTTCACAAGAACGCGCGCAGCTTTGAAAAAGTCCGCCCTGTCCTTAATACTTGCTTTTGTTGCAGGTGGCGCATTAGTAATTTTCAAGCCATTGTTAATTGAAAAATCGATTTTTGAGGCCCTTGCCAATTCCGGCGCAATCGTGATTGTGTTTTTTAATCTGGCTATTTTGTATGATTTGTCTGGGACTGTTTTCGGTATTCCGACCGTGAAGAAAATCAAGGAAAAGACTAATGGTAAACCTTAAGCAGGCTCAAAAGGACCCTACTGCGATGAAGCAATTCATCGAAGAACACGCCGGTTTAGAGGTCGAAGGCGAACGCTTTGAGCGCGTTATGCAGTCGATGTCTGGTTCGGGAAAACCGTCAAAAGGTCAGTCAGATGACTTTCTGGACGATGGCGACGGTTATACATAAACTCTGCTTCGCCAGTGTATTTGCTCAAATGCTGTGGCGATACCCAGATATGCGTCCCTTTGATTGTCCGCTTTAGGTGCATGAAAAAGCCTTCGATTGTGTTCGTTGTGACACCTTCACGGCTGACATATTCTTTCTTTGAGTGATTAACGGTCTTGTGCGTGTAATCCATGCCAATGTCTTTCAGCATGTCATAGGCGGAAAACTCGTCTGTGTGGATTTCGGTGCCTTTCAGGACGTTATCAGCGATAGGCGTGAGCATTGTCTTCGTGCGGCGATTAGGAACGACCTCTGTCATGACGTCGCCGCCCTTTTCGACCATGCCCAAGACGACTGTTTTGCCGATAGAGCCGTAAGCCCCCGGCTTGCGTCCGCCGATAAAGGCTTCATCGACCTCTACAGTCTTACCAGAGCCGCCCAGAGGGTCATCGCCGTCCACATTGGCCATGTGCTTGCGGATTTCATGACCCATGCGCCACGCGGTCTTATAGGTGACACCTAGCTGGCGCTCTAATTCCTTGGCAGACACGCCATTGCGGGATTTAGTGAATAGGAATATCGCAAAAAACCACAGCTGCAATGACGTGCGCGACTTAGCGAAGGGGGTTCCCACTGTCGGATGCAGATGGTGACCGCACCACTGGCAAGAATAAGCGCGTTCGGCCTTGATACGATACCATTTGGCGGGCTTCTGACACTTAGAACACGTATGACCCTGGCCATATGAGTTTTCGAACAAATGCACGAGGCATGTCTCATCATCTGGAAAGCGCTTAAAGAAGTCTTGAACGGTCTGTTTCATGCTTATTATATAGATATAGTAGCACCGTATGTAAATGGGATAACTGTCTTAAAATGGACGGTTATCCCCCACCATAAGATTAAACTTTCTTGCCGACTTACCGTTGAACCTGCCTGCGGAACGGCTAAACACGTCCTATGTTGGCCCCCTTCACATATTGCGAACCCTTTGGTCGCCCCCCTTTAGCCATAGAGACTGTGCAAACGGCAACCCATCTCACCCCGAATGCGTAAACAACGCCTGCTTAGAAGTATCTCGCAGAGGATACCCCTCAAACTTCATCTCGCGCGGCTCGCGACAATGTTGGAGCGCGTTATTGACAAGCTCACGCCCGACCGAGTTTATGGTGACGCGGAAATTGACCCCTATTTTGGGCATGCCGATCCTCATCATTTGATCCTCAGAGGGCGTGTCTTGAGCAGAAGACCGTCAAAAGCGACCGAAGCGGCGCTTTCCGATGACCCCTCTAAATGGACCAACTTTAAAGCGATGATGGCGCTCTTCCGAACACGCGAGATACCGGCGGCGAAAGTGAGCTGTCAGGGGTATGAAACACAGAGTGATGAGGAGGGCTATTTCGAACTCGCCCTGCCCCGCGAGGACAATCAAATTGGCTGGGTCAAATATACGGTGTCTTTTGGAGATGAAGATAACGATGCCGAGCTCTTGGCGCTCTCGCCCTCTCCTCAGGCAGAATTTGGAATCATCTCTGACATAGACGACACGCTCATCAAAACCGATGCGTGGAGCCTGCGCCGTAATCTTTGGAATTCCCTAACAGGGAACGTAAAATCCCGCCATGTTTTCCCAGATGCTGTCGATTTAGTTCAAAAAATGCACAACGACGTTAATCCAGTTTTTTATGTGAGCTCATCCCCTTGGAACTTACATAGTTTTTTGACGGAGATATTTGATCTCGCCGGACTTGTGCGCGGGCCAAAATTCTTACGCGACCTCGGCATCTCTGAAGAGAAATTCATAACCGGCAATCAAGGCCAACATAAATCAAAAGCGATCGATGAAATCTTAGCGGCGAATCCAGATCTACAATTCACTTTACTAGGCGATACCGGACAGCACGACGCCCATGTTTATCACGATACTATTTTGCGACACCCAGGCCGGATTAAACAAGTCATTCTAAGAGCCCCCAAGCCAAAATTGACAAGAAAAAACCAGATTTGGGTCGATAAAATTATCGAAACGGGCACGCCAATCTATGTCGGAGAGACTTACGCCGCCTTGCTTCATTAATCTAACGCCGGATGTCTACCCAGGCATTTTGTCAAAGGCCGGAATATCGGGGTCCAGATGCGTGCAGGCCATTTTACTGCTGGCATAGACATTAAACTGCGGCTTGACTTCTTCATGCTCATTTAAGGTGCCTGCGCGAATGCCCAACATATTGGGCCGAGCCCGATTGGCCGTAAAGAGTTGCGAGCCGCAGTTTGGACAGAAACTTTTCGTCAGCGTCCCGCCGCTATCGACCACATGGTCGAATGTTTTGAGCGCGCCTTTAATTTCGACGGCATTCTTTCCCATAAACACAAGTGTGGCGAACGCGGAACCGCTGGATTGGCGACAATCTGTACAATGACAATTGCCCTGCATAGCGATGTCGCCACTTGCTGCAAATTTCACATCGCCGCAAAGGCACTGACCCGTTAACTTCGTCATCATAAGCTCCTGTTGTTCGGGCGAGGATAGACAGATAAAGGAACCGCGCAAGCGATTAACGGCCACGGATTGCCAAGTCTATTCGCTGGCGTTAACCAAAGCGATAAATTCAGCGCGCGTTTCTGGCTGCAAGAATTGACCATCCAAAGCCGATGAAATCATGCGATGCGGCGTGCGAATGCCCCGCATAGTCATGCAGAGATGCTCACCTTTTGCCATAACAGCGACATTTTCAGTGCCGAGGAACGATTTCAAATCATCTGAAATATCCGCCACAAGCTTCTCCTGCAGCGACAAGGCGTGGGCATTTTTGTGGGCGATGCGCGCAAATTTCGACAATCCTAAAACCTTATCTTCCGCGATATAGGCGACTGACACGTCACACCAAAACGGAAGCATATGATGTTCACACATCGACCAAACCCGCATGCCTGTGACGGCCACCATTTGATTGTGACGCACGGAGGAAAAGGTCGTATTGAGTTTGCCTGGATCATATTCGATGAACTCTTTCCAAAAATTGGCAATTCGCCGCGGCGTTTCCTTGAGCCCCTCGCGGTCCGGATCTTCTCCCAAAGCCACCAACATTTCGCGCACCAGCTCTTTTAACTTCGGGTGGTCGACTTTTTTAGCTTTAAGATGCTGTTCTGGCATATTCATTGTCCTTGGATGTTCTGACCGAACCTGGCCGCACATAGGGTCTACGTTTCACGCTCCATAGACGATTGCAATTGCGTTCTAATCATCTCAACTCGTTTTCGGTTTACATTCCGATCTGAAAACCCGACCCGGCTGGCGGAGCGAATTTGGGTCACGTCGCCATCGCGCCGAATTTCAACATCATCTACAAATTTGAAAATCGGGCTCATATAGGTCGCAGAGAGATAATCATCCGATCTGGCTGTAATCGTTCCGCCCGTCGCTTCGATGGCGTCGGCTACATCATTAAAACTCGCTTTTAGCGGCGCGACAGCGCGCTCTGGCTGCACCCCCGTTTCCGAGCACACATTATTGGGCTTGTGATCCGGCTCAGATAATTTTCCGTCTTTCAATCCCGCCGCTTCGCCCTTCTGGCTCCAGATCCCAAGCCCCACAAACAAAGCCATGCCTGCCGCGGGAAAGAACAACCAACTCATAACTCCGCCTCACTCATTATTTGTTGCCTCACTCATAATTAGTTGAATATAATCATCATACCAGGTTGGGCCCTTTAGAGATTGGAAAAATCCATTATGCCCGCCATGCGGATGTATAATTCGTCTCGCGTTGTGATTTAGCTTTAAATCTAGCAAATCTTTCACAGGTATCATCCCATCATCCGCCGCTGAAATCAGTGAAATTGGGACCGGGCAATTTTCTAAATCCCGTTTATCCACGCGGTAGGAGTCGAAATAGGATTTCATATCCGGAAACTCAGAATAGGCTGGCAAGAGTTTTTCCGTCATGCCCAAAACTGTGCGCTTTGAGAGTATCTCGGTAAAGTCATAGAGCTCCGGATAGAGCGCTTGTTTTTTGCGCAAGGACCCGGTCCACTTTTTTAGAAAATACCTCTGATACAGCGGATTTGTATCCACCAGAGGCGCAGCGCCCCAGGGGTCCACGACAGGACTAATCGCGAATATATGCTTCAGATTCCAAATGGACAAATCCCGCAGTGACCTCGCAATGCGCAACGCGAAGTTTCCGCCAAGCGAAAACCCAACAATATAGACCGGTGCATCGCCAGCGCGCCGGGCCGCCTGTTTCACAGCGTCGAAAACTTCGTTGAAAAGCGTCGAATAGAACAAGCCCTCGTTCAAATCATGACTGTCGCCATGATCGCGGTAATTCAGTCGAAAAATGGACGCGCCTTTTTCGTAAAGCCGCCGCCCCGCAGTCACAACATATGTGCTGTCTTGGGAGCCCTCCCAGCCATGTAGGAAAATAACGAGTGCTTTATTCTCTGCATGCGGAGAATAATTCCCTTTGAGCCTTACGCCGTCCTCGCACGCCAAAATAACATCCTGGCCCGCGTCGACCATTGGGTTTGGCCCGCGCTTACGGTATTTCAAACTCGCGAGGACCGTCTGCACGAGCTGATTTCGGAGCCCTAACGGCGGCTTGAAGGGCGGAACGCCGGCCGGAAGCGGCGGAATGTGCGGGCGATTCATAAAAGTCTATCTGAATAAAAAAACGCGGCCGCACAAGGGAGACCGCGTTTGTAAACTTAACCCGTAGCGCATTTTCGGAGAGGCCCCCGAACAGGCTGCGGCTTATAGATGATTGAGGTAATTTCCGAAATGGGTGTTATCCGACCCATTTAATCCGAGGAACTCAACCTCTCCCGTGACCGCCGACGGGTTATCCCCCCGCAGCGCGATCGAGATTTTAGTCTTACCCGACACGGTCACTGTCTCCAGCTCCACCGAGACGCCGTTACGCTCATAATGGCGGCGGTTCAAATTGGCCTCATAATAGCGGGATTTTTTAGACAGCGCATCCGTGAGGGACGCTGCATCCGCAACAGAGGAACAAGAGCCGCGAAATTTCGGGACAAATGTGCCAATAATCGACGCGGTGGTCCGCTTCATTGGGAAGGTTGTCTTCACGCTTCGCTCCCACTGCTCAAGCGGGCCTTCCGCTGAGACCATTGTGTGAACTTCAAGCGTTTCGTCGTCACATAATGTCGTAATGGTGTTCGACCGTCCTGGCAGGAGGAAGTAACGATCAATGTGGTCCGAAGACCCATTTTCCGTAAATTCCTTTTCGATGACTTGAACAATATCGTCTAATTCAGAATTATCGTCAAAGAAGCCTCTCCATTGATAGAAACGATCCGGTCCATTGGCGGCATTGCGGCGGGACGGGTTGAGAGGGCGATTATCGAGGTAAAGCATAATGTCCTTTAAAGGTTTCTTGTTGGGGGCGTTTTAGCCGTTAGGCTCGCGACGTAAAATCGTGAGCATGAACATGGTAAAGATTATGAGTCTGGTTTGCTGGTTTTCGGCAAAGATTTGCATGGTCGAGGGCTAATCATAGAAATGGTTTATCAAAGCTTAACAGATTTGTCAAAGATTTGTCACAATACAATCTTTGAGTGTTAAGAAATTCCTGAATCAAAGCAAGCGCTTAGGCTCACAGCCCATCATGTGACTGCCGAAATCATATCTTTGGGCAATTAGGACTGCCCGCGTGGTCGATCCCCGCGATGGGGAACCATAATAGTTAGTTTTGTTTTACGCAGTTATCGGCCACGCGGCAGCAGTTTTTGACACGCCGGGTCGTGCAATTTTCTGAAAGAAAAATGCACCAGGTCCCGCAGTTATGCCTTCCGGTCATGCGTGCCGTGACGCCTTGTTATCTGGTGAAGATAACTTAGCGTGTCAGTGCGGAGCGTTACCTCATTGAAATTCTTCAATTTCAAAGACGCCGCACACCAACCCAACTGTTTCCAGCCGTCCCGACAGCCCCGGTTTAAGACAAAGCGGTCGTCTCTCAGCGCAAAAGGCCCGGCACAGGTCACGTCCTTCAACGCAACTGCTCAACCCTGCTGTCTCTCAAACGGATAAGTAAGCGCTCACCTGTCCCGTGTTTGAAAGAACCATTTAAACATAGGGCCAAAGCGCCAATGCGGGGATTATGTTTTTCGGGTTTTTTGTAAGGTATTGAAAGACGTTGTTATTCGGGTCAAAAAAGCGTTGTCTAAACGTGGATGACGAGAGAAACCAAACCTCACCTCCACCCGTAGATCACTTGTGACGCCGAGATAAAGCGTGCCATTTCGCTTGGACGCCATCAAATAGACGTAGCCTTTGCGCATATTATCCTTCCTCACCTCCACCCGTCATCACAAGACTTGTTCTTGTGATCCACCTGTAGCTATTTGTGGATTGCAAGAACAAGTCTTGCAATGACGCGGAAAGAAAAATCATGACCTTACCTTCCGCGAAACGCATAAATATTTGCGAAAACCATCAAGGGCAACAATAGGAAAATGAAACCTCGCGCCCTGTGTAAGCCCAAGCCGCGAGTAAAATTGCGCCAAACGGTAATATAATGACGGCGGCTCTTTTCATGCGTTTAAGCACCGCCGCCGCCCCCCTACTCCGTTTCAAACTCCATGATCACCTCATCCACCGCGAGGTTATCGCCAGCGGCGGCATTTATTTTCTTCACCACGCATTTGCTCTCGGCGCGTAGGGTGTTTTCCATCTTCATGGCTTCGACCACGGCGAGGGCTTGGCCGTCTTGAACCTCTTGACCCTCCTCGACCAGCACGCTGACAATCACGCCCGGCATGGGGCAGAGCAGCAGGTTGGACGTATCCGGC
>CALDTL010000091.1 GCA_937923965.1 uncultured Caulobacterales bacterium | reverse complement strand
GGGCCGATCATGCCTTCGCCTTCCATGCGCTCGATGAGGTCGGCGGCGCGGTTGTAACCGATGGAGAGTTTGCGCTGAATATAGCTGGTCGAGGCTTTGCGGTCGCGGGCGACAATCGCCACGGCCTGATCAAAGAGCGAGCCGCCTTCGCTACCGCCGCCTGCGAGTTTGGCGTCAGACGGGCTGTCTTCGCGGTCCGTTGTGATATCTTCGAGATAGCTCGGCGCGCCTTGGGCTTTCATAAAGGCAGCGATGCGTTCAACTTCGCCGTCGGACACAAAGGGACCATGCAAGCGGCGCGAGCGCCCTGTGCCCGCAAAGAGCATATCGCCGTTCCCGAGGAGGCTCTCGCCGCCTTGTTCGCCAAGGATAACGCGGCTGTCGATTTTGGAGCCGACGCGGAAACAAATCCGCGCGGGGAAATTGGCTTTGATGGTGCCGGTAATGACATCGGTGGAGGGACGCTGCGTCGCCATGATAACGTGAATGCCCGCCGCCCGCGCCATTTGCGCGAGGCGCTGGACGGAGCCTTCGATGTCTTTCTTGGCGACCATCATCAGGTCCGCCATCTCGTCAATAATGACGACGATATAGGGCATGGGTTCAAATTCGAGCTCTTCGGTTTCATATTCCGGCTCACCGGTGTCTTTATTATATCCCGTCATGATCGTCTTGGTCATGACTTCGCCGGTGGCTTTGGCTTCGGCGACTTTCTCGTTAAAACCTGCCATGTTGCGGACATTCATTTTCGCCATTTTACGGTAGCGGTCTTCCATTTCCCGCACGGTCCATTTCAGCGCAACAACGGCCTTTTTCGGCTCTGTTACGACGGGCGCGAGGAGATGCGGGCAGCCGTCATAGACCGAGAGCTCGAGCATCTTCGGGTCGATCATGATGAACTTACATTCTTCGGGCGTAAGCCTGTACATCAGCGAGAGGATCATGGCATTGACGCCAACCGATTTACCGGAGCCTGTTGTACCTGCGACAAGCAAATGCGGCATCTTCGCGAGATCGGCGACAAATGGCGTGCCGCCAATATCTTCGCCGAGAATGAGCGGGAGGGAGGCTTCCGAGTCTTGGAAGACAGCACTGGCGAGCATATCGCGGAGCCACACCATCTCGCGTTTGCGGTTCGGCAGCTCAACGCCCATCGCATTACGGCCGGGCACAACGGCGATACGCGCGGATTGCGCGCTCATATTTCTAGCGATGTCGTCGGAGAGATTGATGATGCGCTGAGACTTTACGCCCGCTGCGGGTTCAAATTCAAACAGGGTCACAACGGGTCCGGGGCTGACATGGCCCATCTCGCCGTCGACGCCGTAATCGCCCATGACTTTGTGAAGCTGCTCAGACGCACGGCGCAGCGCGCCTTCGTCGTGAACGGTGCTGCGAGGCGGCGGGTTTTTGAGAAGGTCAAGACCGGGCAGAACAAATTCATCAGAGCCGGAGAAATCAAAGCTTGGCTGCGGCGGTTTCTTCGCTGTCTTGCGCTTTGCCGGTTTTCTCTTCGGCTTGGGCTTCGCAGCAGGCGCAACAATCGGGGCAGAGACTGGCGACGGCGCATAGGCGGCAGGTTCTACGGCTGGCGCAGGCGTATCGGGAATATCCCGGTAGAGCGGCTCACTCGCCATTTGCGCATCAAGCGGCTCTTGGTAGCCTCTGCGGAAAAGACGCACGATCCACGCCGAAAACCGGTCAATCGTGATGCGGATATAGGCCCAGACGAGACCCGCCGCATCGGCAATATCCAGAAGGTCTTTTGTGACCACGCCCAGATAGAGCGCGAGCAAATAGGCTGCGCCCGCAAAAGACAGGAGCGCCACCCAAAGACCGGAGAGCGGTACGTTAAACGCGTCGAACCAAGCTTTCGGGGTCAGATGCAGCATATCGCCAATCCATCCGCCCAATCCGCTCGCCATAGGCCAGCTTTGCGGAATCGGAAACGCCGACAATGTCATTGTCCCAAGCAATATCGCGCCGGCGCCTATCCCAAGACGTTTCCATTTTTGACCTGTGGTGCGCGGGCCGACCCGGCCCATGAGACGCCGAATGCCTGAAAGTAAGATGAGAGCCCCGAGGAGCAATCCGCCCCACCCCAAAGTCTGCATGAAGAGATTTGCGAGATTTGCCCCAGGCAATCCAAATGGATGGCGGCCAACGCCAATCCCGGCCGTATCGCCTGTCGGATCAAACGGATTATAGGCCAGCACGCTTAGGAGGATGATTACACCCAGCAAACACATTAAAAGGGCCCTAACGGCACTCCAAAACGCATTACCTTGCTGCGCGGTGACCTCTGCCATCATCGCATGAATATCCTCCGGCGCATATTGATATCCGGAGTTTGCATTGGCAGTGGCAGAAGGCGGCGGAGTCATATTTATCCCGAAATTGGCAAAACGCTTACCAAAATGTAAATGCGAAGCGTGAATGCGGAGTTAAAAAGACTGAGGATTTCCTTAAGATGATGACCTATTTGCCGCCTTTCGCTTTTAACCTGCGAGGCTTATGTAGAGCGCATGAAGCTTGAATATGACATCATTATTGTAGGGGCCGGATTGGTCGGCCTGACAACAGCCTTGGCTTGCGCGCATAGCGGGGCGTCCGTCGCGCTGCTCGACCGCCGCGAGATGGAGCCGGGTCAGGATAGCCGCGTCAGCGCCTTATCAACGACATCCCTTAACCTGTTTAAAAACTTAGGGGTGGAGATTGAAGACGGGTTGCAGCCCATCAAAGATATGTTGGTAACGGAGGGTGTCCCCGATAGTCCTTGGCGGCTGCATTTTGAAAGCGGCAGATCCTCCTTAGGCGCGATTATCGAAAACCCGCCGCTGAAGGCCGCCCTGATTGAGCGGGTTTATGAAACCGAATCGATTCAAATTTTTGCGCCGGCTGACATTCAAAACTTTGAAAATAATGCGGCCAGCGCAATCGTTGATATGGGCGAGGCGAAACTCGAGGCGCGCCTCCTGATTGCTGCGGATGGCCGAGAGTCGGGTTTGCGCAAAAAATCGGGGATTACCGTTCAGCGCTTTGATTATGATGCCGCCTCTCTCGTGACCACAATCTCCCACGAGCTGCCGCATGACGGATTAGCGTGGCAGCGCATTATCAAGGGCGGGGCTATAGCCGTTCTGCCGCTAACAGGGAACCGCAGCCAGATTGTCTGGTCCGGCCCGAGACAATCCGTTGAGGCTGCTGCCTCTATCCCGGAAACCGACTTCATCGCGCTGCTCTTCGAAAAAATGGATGGCTATTTGGGGAACATGCACTGTATCGCCGAGCGGCAAAGCTACCCGCTTCGCCTGCAGGTCGCCGATAGACTCTCCAAAGGCCGCATCGCATTGGCCGGAGATGCGGCGCATATCATTCATCCTTTGGCAGGTCAGGGGTTGAACCTAGGATTGCGGGATGCGGCGGCCTTGGCCGAGGGGGTCAAAGTGTCGCGGCAAACTGGACAGGACATTGGGGTGGCAAGCTTGCTTGAATATGAAATGTGGAGAGATGTCGATATTCGGTCCCTCGGGGCGTTAACCCATGGAATCCATAGGATTTCCGGCGCAGGTTTAGCGCCAATAGGTCATGCAAGACGGTTTGGATTGGCAATGATCAACCGGTCTTCAATGGTTAAATCTCAGCTCAAGACCCGGGCTGCGGGGGTAGCAAAAGACCTGCCAGAGCTGCTGCGATAGAGCTGTCAAAAATATTCAGACTCTATTCATGTTCCGACCTCCATCCTAGGATAACGATACCGGACAACTGCGCCCCGTTTCGGTATTGTAGCCTCGTTTCACGTTTACGTGTTACGAGGCGTTTTCATTTTTCAGCTAGGTATTTTTAAACAATTTTCCCATCTGTCACGCGCAGCAATTGCACATGATCCGCAAAATCGGTGAACAGGCTTTGGTCGGTTCCAGTCATGAAAACTTGCAGTCCTAGATCTAGTAATTCGGCGGCCAAAGCTGCACGGCGAGCGGCGTCGAGATGCGCAGCCACCTCATCCAATAGTAGAATGGGCGTTTTTTGTTTCAGGGCTCGCGCCTGCGCCAAAATAAGGCCAATCAATAGCGCTTTTTGCTCGCCCGTTGAACACACAGCAGCTGGCATGGCTTTAGACATATGCGTCACGTGAAACTCTGTCCGATGCGGACCGCTTAAGGTACGACCGGCGCGCAAATCCGTTTGGCGTGTTTCGGCTAAAAACGTTTGGTAAGAGTCGGTCATCGCAGACAGCGTCTCGCCGCTTGCCAGCTGATTTTCTAGATAACCGTCGAGACTGATGCGGGATTGCGGAAAAACGGTCTTACGGGCTGTAATCTCTGTTTGTAGAGTGGAAATCGTCTGTGTTCGGGCCTGCGCAACCAAAGCGCCATAATGAGATAAATCCGCTTCTATTGCCTCGAACCAAGCGCGATCACTCACGCCTTCCGATAGCAAGCGATTTCGTTCTGTGCGGGCCTTTTCGAACCTAATCACATTCGTCCCGTGATCAGGCGCTAAGGCGAGTGTAAAGCGATCAATGAACTTTCGCCTGTCAGACGCAGGTCCTGTAAACAATCGATCCTGTGCGGGGGTCAGCCAAAGCATAGAAATATGCCGCGCCAGTTCGGTTCCGCTCGCGGAACGGCCGTCTATCTTGAGCTGCTTGCGGCGCGGGTTTTCCGGCACTTGCCCCACGGAAATGCGAGATAGCTCTGCCGCATCCTCTGTCAAAAGCGCCGCATTGATACCCCATGCGGGCTGCGACATGCCATTTTCAACACGCGCCAAAAGATCGGCGCCGGCGCGCCGCAATCCGCGCCCGGGCGATAATAAAGAGATCGCTTCAAGGAGGTTCGTTTTGCCCGCACCGTTTGCCCCGTAAAGCGCAACAGCCCCGCTAGAAAACTCAATGTCTAAAGCCGCGTAAGATCGAAAATCAATCAATCTCAAAGACGCAATAGACGGCACGAGCCAGCGCTAGACGCGAAGCGGCATCAATACAAACAGAGCATGCTCGTCTTCGCTATCCTTGACCAGCGCGGGCGATGCTGGGCTGTCGAGGAAGAATGTCGCGTCGCGGCCCTCAATTTGCCCCGCGACATCCAACAAATATTTCGCGTTGAACCCGATTTCCAGCGGATCCGCGGCATAATCAACGGGCAGATCTTCATTCGCATTGCCGCTCTCAGGGTTATTCACCGTCAGCGATAAATTATGCTCCGTGAGACTAAGTTTAACGGAGCGAGATTTTTCCGCCGAAATCGTCGCGACGCGGTCAACCGCGCCCTTAAAGACCTGATTATCAATCGTCAGTTCTTTGGTGTTCCCCTTAGGAATGACGCGCTCATAATCTGGGAAGGTTCCGTCAATCAATTTAGATGTCATGATCGCCTCGCCCGTCCGAAAGCGGATTTTAGCTTCGCTGACACTGACATGGACATCACTATCGAGACCATCAATCAGGCGGCGAATTTCAGCCACCGTTTTGCGCGGAATAATAACGCCCGGCATATCAGCCGCGCCTTTTGGCGCGGGACACTCCGCCAGGGCTAGGCGATGACCGTCTGTGGCAATCGCGCGAAGTTTTCCATCGTGGCCATGCACATAAATGCCGTTGAGATAATAGCGCGTTTCTTCGGTTGAAATCGCAAAACGTGTTTTATCAATCAAGCGTGAAAAATCCTTGGCCGAGATAGAAAATTCATGAGTGAACCCATCTGCCGTCATTTTTGGAAAATCACCGGACGGCAGCAGCGGGAGCGTGAAATGCGACCGGCCTGCATCAACATCCAAACGATCATCTGAATTAATCTGCAAGACGACTTGCGATCCGTCCTGTAGCTTGCGCGCGATATCATAGAGCGTATGAGCCGGCGCCGTCACTTGGCCTGGCGCCGAGATATCCGCCGGCGCAGCCTCAGAGACTTCAATGTCTAAATCTGTGGCAACGAAAGTTAGCGTCCCGTCCTCCGCGCTCAAGAGAACATTAGACAATATTGGAATCGTATTTCGTCTTTCGACGACGTTTTGGACGTGTCCTAAAGCCTTTAACAGGGCAGAGCGTTCAATTGAGAGTCGCATGACGAACCTTGCAAATAAAATTAAGTCTGTAAGTCATAGCCGACTTGGCGCGCATGTGAAGACCGTAGAGGCAAAAATACCCGCAACTGTGAACAGAAACGGGTATTAAATTTAGTATATGAGCGACTGGCTAATTTACGCCAGTTTCTTGTGCGCGTCGCATCATTTCATCCCGGAACATCGCCGTGAAATCGGGCGGGTCGAGCAAGATGGGCGGGAAGCCGCCATTTTGCGTCATTGAGGCCATAATCTGGCGCGCAAATGGGAAGAGGAGCCGCGGACATTCGATCATGATCAAGGGCTGCACTTCTTCCATGCCAACGCCTTGGAACGCAAACAGGCCAGCATATTCAAGTTCTGCAATAAAGGCGACCTCGGACTCTCGGCTCGCCTCGGCTTTCAGCATTAGGGTCACCTCAACCGTATCATCATCCAGCATCTGGCGACCGATTTCGATATTTACCCCAATTTGCGGGGCTGGCAAACCTGAGCGCAGGCTATTCGGTGCGCCGGGGTTTTCAAAGCTTTGATCTTTCGTGTATTGCGCGAGAACAGACAGCATAGGGCCTTGCTGTGCGGGGGCCTCGGGCGTGACGGCGGCCTCTCCTTCTATAGAGAGTGTGTCTTCTGCGGGGGTTTCTTCACCTTTTTTTGGCTTCTTGGCCATAATGCTCTTTCCTTGAAACGGTTTGCGACGCACTTTAGCTGACAAATGAGTTCACTCAAGCGGTCAATTGTGCCGTATATAGGCGGACAAACCGCAAGATAAAGGCCTACCATGTTCGACGTCATCATTTATGCTGCATTAGCCACCGTTGTTGTCATCGTATTTTACTCTGTTTTAGGCAAGCAGACAGGGTTTGGCGGGGTCCCCGAGGAAAAATCCGATCCAGTGGATTTTGGTATGGAAGACCCCAACAAGAAAAAAACGCCTGAACCTAATCCTGAAATTGAACGCTTGGGGCTTTCTGGGATCACGCGCCTGGATCCTAGTTTTTCCATTGCCCATTTCATGACGGGCGCGACCGCCGCTTATTCCATGATCCTCGAGGCCTTTGCCAATGGAGACCGCGACCTTCTCAAAGATTTGCTGACGCCCGATACCTACGCCATTTACGATGAAGCTATCACCGCGCGTGAGGAGGCGGGCCAGACACAAGTCACGGATTTAGGCCGCCTTCGTAAAGCCTCAATCAAAGCGGCGAAAACCGAAGGGTCGATTGCGCATATTTCAGTTCTTTACGAGGCCGACCTCACCTCTGCCCTGCGCGATGCGGACGGAGAACTTGTTATGGGTGATCCGGACGTCTTGTCATCCGTCTCCGAAGTTTGGGAATTTGAGCGCGACATGAAAGCAGATGATTTAAATTGGCGTCTTGCGAATGTTGAGCCGAGCGAGGGCGATGCGCTGGAAGCAGACCCGACGCCTGATACAACAGCGTAGATATGAAACGTCTTTTTGGTCTTCTCGGGGCCAGCCTTTTGACAACGGCTTGCTCAACCGTGCCGGACAGCCCGGCGATATCCAATCCGGTCGTCGCTGAAAATCCTGATAATGTAACGCTCGGTCCGGCCGTTATTGCCCAGCCTCTGCCCACACCGCCGCCAGCACCCATCGTCCAAACGCCCCGCCCCGCCCCCAGCGAGCCGCCGCCAGAGCCCGTTATTGAAGCCCCTGCGCCATCAGGTTTTGCGGCCCTTCCGCATTGGAGCACGCATGACAGCCGCCCCGCCTTATTTGCCTTTGCCAGAGGCTGCGAGACTTGGGCCAAAGCTGAACCCGATGCCTTTTTAAATCCAAACCTACCCCAATATGGACGATACCGCGATTGGTCCACGGCGTGCCAAGGGGCGTCCGTCCTGGCGTCTATCAATCCGAGTTCGGAAGACTCTCGAAATTTCTTTGAGGCCTGGTTTAAACCCATGAGCCTGAAGACGCCAAATAAAAGCGAAGGCCTTTTAACGGGATATTACGAGCCAGAAGTCGATGTGCGCCTTTCCCCCGACACGACTTACTCCGAGCCTATCTTAGCCAAGCCTGTATCTGACGCAGCTTTGAAACTACCGCGCTCTAAGGTAAATTCTGGAACCTCCCGCGTCATTGCCTATGGCCGCCCGATTGACGTATTTTTTCTTCAAATCCAGGGCTCCGGACGCTTAAGATATGGGGACGGACGGGTTTTGCGGGCCGCTTATGCGGCCAATAATGGGCAGCCGTATAAATCGATCGGCGGGGTATTAATAGGACGGGGAGAACTCACCCGAGAGCAAGCGTCTAAGCAATCTATCGCAGACTGGATGGACCGCAAGGGCCCCATCGCCGCGCGCAGGTTGATGAATGAAAATCCGCGATATATTTATTTCACCGAGCAAGCCATTCGCGACGGCGAGGGGCCGCAAGGCGCAATGCGCGTGCCGCTAACCGGCATGGGCGCAATCGCCGTCGACCCACGTTATCACCCCTACGGCAGCCTCGCCTGGCTCGACACGATCTTGCCAACCGCGCCGGGAGATTACAGAGGCACGCCGACTGGTATTTTGGTAACGGCTCAGGATACGGGATCAGCCATCAAGGGCCCCTTGCGGGCCGATTTGTTTTTTGGTTCAGGCGATGATGCCGGCGCGCGCGCAGGCGTGCAAAAACACCCCGTAAGATGGACGCTGATTTTACCCCGCTATATGTCGGGTCCATCGGTTTCATGACGGATCGTCCCTTAAAACCGGGCGAGACAAAAATCTGGACGCACGTCTCGCAAACCGTCAGTCCGCGCCGGCGGCCCAAAGGTAAAGGCAGCGCCAAGCCCATGCCGTCGCGAGAAGATTTCGCAAATATGATGCGCATCCCAGCCGTCCCTGCGCAAGCTGCCAAACCCCTACCGCAATCCTTAGACGTCAATCAGGATAAACGTGTCAGGCGCGGCCGCGTCTCGATTGATACAAAAATTGACTTGCATGATATGACGCAAACGATGGCGCGGCCCGCTTTGCATAAAGCCATTATTCGCGCAGCCAATCGAAACAAAACCTGCCTTTTAGTCGTGACCGGAAAAGGCCTGCGCGGGGACGGCGTCCTGCGCCGAAATTTTCCGCTTTGGATCGCGGATCCCGCTGTGCGGCCGTTAATCGCAAGCTATGCCCCCGCCCATATTAAACATGGCGGGAGCGGCGCTTGGTATGTGTTTCTGAAGCGATAGTCGCCGCCCTCATAGGAGCTAAGGCGAGATTAAATGTCAGCGCCGCCCCAGAGGACAGAAAATGCCTCGCAATGGATCAGGATTGATCCGAAATCAGACACATCGATTGTAACAGGAATGATGTAATCCTGAGCGCCTTTATTGGATTTCAACACGCTCAAACGCACAGCTTGGTCCAAAGCCGTTTTACCCGTCAGGTCCGCCACTTTGTTTGGAGACAAGAAGAGTTTGAGATCGGGGCCGTTCTTGGTTTTGAAGTCGTCTGAAAATCTGAGCACTGTTTGTCCATTGTCTCGCACAATCGACCACTGTCCCTTAATGCCATATGTTGAATCTACGAAATCACCAGAGTGAGCGGTCTCGGCCATGGTCATTTTCTGAATAGTCTCCGCCGCATTGACTGGCGTAAAGCTTGTCAAAACGACGCCGCTTGAGAGCGCGACGGCAGCAATTGCCGACGCCAAATGGGATTTAAATTTCAAACTCTGTGTCATTTTAGTCTCTCGTGTTTGCCGGTCGAATCTCACGACCCAACGGGTAAAAAATTTGGCCGCCGAGCGAGGGAGGGGAGCGATCATCTCGGCGGCCTGTCACCTTAAAAGCACTTCTTGACCACACGTTCAATTAACGTCATATCACAGAGCAGAGAGTAAGCTGTGAGATAATTGCCTATGGCCCGCCCCCGTCAATTTGATGAAGCCGCCGTCAAAAGCGCTTTGCGCGATGTGTTCTGGGAGCATGGATATGAAGGCGCGTCCTATGCCAATATTATGACCGCGACAGGCCTGAATAAAGGCTCCCTCTATGCGAGTTTTGGCGATAAGCGCGCCTTATATCAGCACGCCATTTCCGATTATGCGCTCTCCCATCTTGCGCCGGGCGTCGCGATGCTGCGGGACAAAAGTCTGACGCCGCAAGACCGCATAAATAATTTAATGACAACCCTCGTGCAGGCCGCCCGAACGCAGCAAGGCCGCTGGGGATGCTTGCTGTGTAATGCCGCGATTGACCAATCTCCTTTTGATGCCGATGTTGAAAAATCCGTAGCAGAAGCCTTGTCCACGCTTCGCAAAGCGATAAAACTCTGCGTCAAAGACACGACGGCGGAAGACAAAGCCGAGCTAATTTGGACCGCCTATTTCGGCGGCCATGTGATGGTCAAAGCCGGGTTTTCCAAAGCCGTCATGCGAACGCACCGCGCGCAGGTTTTATCGCTTTTCGCGTAGAGCCTGCTCTTTTTATCAGAGAATAAATTTGCTGAGATCCTGATTCTTCGCCAGCTTCCCGACATGCTCCTGAACATATGCGGCATCGATTTCAAATGTCTGCCCGCCCTGGTCAGAGGCCGTAAAACTAATCTCGTCGAGCAATCTTTCCATCACCGTATGCAGCCGCCGCGCGCCAATATTTTCAACACTCTTATTTACCTCGGCGGAGAGCTTTGCGATTTCCGCAATGCCGTCTTTGGTAAACTCAAGCGTCACATCCTCGGTCGCCATCAGGGCCGTATATTGCCGAATCAAGCTCGCTTCTGGCTCTGTGAGGATACGCACAAAATCTGCCTCTGTTAGCGCCCGTAGCTCAACACGGATCGGCAGACGCCCCTGTAGCTCTGGCAGTAAATCGGACGGCTTGGCGACATGAAAGGCGCCGCTAGCGATAAAGAGAATATGGTCCGTTTTCACCGGACCATATTTCGTGGACACAGTCGTCCCCTCAATCAGCGGCAAGAGATCGCGCTGCACGCCTTCGCGGGAGACATCTCCGCCGCGCGCATCTGACCGCGTCGTGATTTTATCAATCTCGTCCAAAAAGACGATACCGTCTTGCTCGGCGCGCTCGACGGCTTCGCGTTTAATCGCGTCATCATCGAGCAGCTTATCCGCTTCCTCAGAGAGCAACGGCCCATGCGCGTCGCCAATGCGCAACTTCACTGTTTTGGTTTTGCCCATTTTTCCAAACATAGCGGAGAGATCGAGCATGCCCATGCTTGCGCCCGGCTGTCCGGGAATATCCATGCCTTGGAAGGGCGAGGCTTTATCGGCGAGCTCGATTTCGACTTCCTTATCATCCAACTCTCCAGAGAGAAGCTTCTTGCGGAATTTTTCGCGGGTTGTGTCGGACGCGCTCGCGCCGACAAGCGCATCGAGAATCCGGCTCTCGGCCGCTTCTTCGGCTTGCGTTTGGACTTGCGCGCGTTTTTCCTCGCGCAGCAAAGAAATTGACGCCTCGACCAGGTCTCGAACAATTTGTTCGACGTCGCGGCCCACATAGCCGACCTCTGTGAATTTCGTCGCTTCGATTTTGATGAAAGGCGCCTGCGCGAGTTTCGCAAGCCGGCGCGAGATTTCCGTTTTCCCAACGCCCGTTGGTCCGATCATGAGAATATTTTTCGGCGTAACCTCATGGCGCAAATCCGCGGAGACGCGGCGGCGACGCCAGCGGTTCCGCAGCGCGATGGCCACGGCGCGTTTGGCATCCGCCTGCGCGACAATATGGCGGTCGAGTTCAGAAACGATTTCGCGGGGGGTCAAGGAGCTATCTGTCATAGGGGGTAAATGGGATGGCTGGCGGCGCGGTTCAAGTGAGGCGCTGATGTCGAACCGGCGCTAATCAAGGCAAAACACTTCGCCGCTGCGGGCGACATTAAACCCCTTTTGCGCAATCTCTTGGGAGGCGGCGCTGCGGGGGTCATGGGCGGGATTGGAATGGTTCATGTGAATAAAATGAACCTTGGCGCGCTGCGCGTCGGGTAAATGCGAGAGCGCCGCCATTGTCGTAGAGATTGTTGGATGGGGGATGAGGCTCATATCGCGGCCCGGGAGTTCTGCGCCGCTGAAAAATGTCGCGTCCAAGTAAAGGCGATCATTGTCTTCCACCAAGCTCTGCAGGGAGCCGCCTTGCGCCTCCCATTCCGTCCAGCTGTCAATGTCGGGCAAATAGATGGCGGAGCGGGCGTCGCTAGACATGCGATAGCCAACCGTTTCCGTATATTCCCCGCGGTGCGGCACAGCAAAGGGCGTGACGGAGAGGCGCTCGGTTAATTTGACGGCGTCGCCATCCTCAAGCCGCTGAATCTCGATATTCTTGAGCGCGACCAATTGATCCCAGGGTCCGTTGTTCTCGAGGAAGTCTGCCATTTTCGGCATGGCGTAAACGGGAATTGATTTCGCGCCCATAGCTTCGCGGCCCAAATGCGCGAGGCCTAAATAATGCCCCATATGGCCATGCGTTAGAAACACGCCGTCAAGCGCGAAACCGCGCCCATCATCTAATTGGTCGAGCCAATAAAGCTGGTGTTTCATATCCGGCGAGGCGTCCAAAATATAACGGGCCTCCGCGCCGCGGTCGATGAGGCCGAGAGAAACCGCCAGCGCCGATTGCGACGGGTCCGCCCAAGCGGGGTCAGAATGCACGCTGATCTGGGGCTTCCCTGCATCTTGCCCCGTGCCGAGCACAGCGGTGAAAATGTCACACGCCGGAGCGGGGGCGATGGACCCGCCTGTTCCCGCAGCTGGGTTTTGGCAGGCGGCGAGAGCGGCGGCCGTTATCAGGCCGAAAATTTTCTGAATATATATGCGGCGCATGACAGGTCCTTTGCCGACGTTCAAACAGCTATGGAAATTCAGGACAAGGGAAAATTAGATAAATCCATTTTCCCCCTGTCATCCCGCCCACATTTCATCCCTGTGAA
The DNA here is from genome assembly GCA_937923965.1 of uncultured Caulobacterales bacterium. Taxonomy (GTDB): domain Bacteria; phylum Pseudomonadota; class Alphaproteobacteria; order Caulobacterales; family Maricaulaceae; genus Litorimonas. The sequence goes on along the minus strand of CALDTL010000091.1, from coordinate 609 downwards.
GACAGGGATGGATGTGTTGAAGGCCAACACAGAAACGGCCACCCTACGTCAAATCTATCCCAACCTACGTTGGGATGAGAAACTGTGGGGTGAAAATACAGGCAAGCGAAATTTCCTACTGACAATCTTGTGCTCAGCAATGCCAAATCATCCCCGCAAACGCGGTTCGGGTTGGCCGGCGGCGAACCGCAGATAGAAGGCGAAGCCTTCGAAAGAAGGACAGCCCGCGTGTTGGCCCCCACGATGGAGACCAGATGAGTTAATTGTTTTACGCGAGTTTCAACACGCGGCAGCAGTTGTAGATGCAGCGGGCGGGGGTCCCTCAGTTAGGCGTTCCGGTCACGCAAACGAAAATCTTTTCAGATTTTCGAGTACCCCGGTTCAACACCCAGAGGTCGTCTCTCACCACAAAAGGCCCGGCACAGTCTGGGAACTAAACCCCAGATGCTCAACCCTGCTGTCTCCCGAGCCAGTCAGAAAGCGCTAACCTGTCCAGCGCCCAGAAGAACAATTTAAATATAGGCCCAAAGGGGGAAAGCGTGGACGCAAAATGTCAAAAAAAGGTCCGGTGGACCTTTTTTAATGGAGCGCCGGACGGCTAAGCCGTTC
>CALDTL010000090.1 GCA_937923965.1 uncultured Caulobacterales bacterium | reverse complement strand
GCGGATCGATTGAAGCTGTCTGAAGCAATTATTGTGAAGGATTTGATTGCGCTGTCGCGCTTTTGTCTCTTGCCAACGGATGATTTGTCTCTGGCGGAAACGCTAAAATCTCCTTTGTTTGGCTATGATGATGACGCTTTGATGGAGGTTGCGATTGATCGGACGGGACGTTTAGTGACCGCCTTACAAGCCCGGCGTCCCGACACGTATAAGACGCTGTCTTACTTTATAGACATTGCGAGAGATTTGACGCCCTATGATTTTTTTGCCCGTGTTTTGGACCATCAAGATGCCTCCGGCATGTCTATGCGGAAACGGTTTTACAAACGTCTATCGCTAGAGGCCAGAGATGCGCTCGAGGCTTTTCTCCATCAGGCTTTGGACCATCAAACGCGTATGGCCCCTGATCTGCAGACATTCCTGAAAGCCTTCTCGCAAGGCGATGTGGAAATTAAACGCGAGCAAGACAGCAGCCTATCCGAAGTCCGCGTGATGACAGTCCACGGCGCGAAAGGGCTTGAGTCGCCTATCGTTATACTCCCTGACACGACAAATACGCCCAACGTGCGCGAGATATTGCTGCCCGACGCGGCGGGCGGACACATCTGGAGAAAAGGAAGCGTCCCGCGGGTCGAAGCGGCGAAAGAGGCGGCCAAAGCGCGGCAGTCGCAAGAGCAACTTCGCTTGCTTTATGTGGCAATGACCCGCGCGGAGTCGCGATTGATCGTGTGCGGCCCCCATGTTGGCCGAGAGAACGCAAAGCTGAAAGAGGGCTGTTGGTATGATTGGGTGAAACGCGGGCTAGAAGCCTTGGACGCGGCCACTGTTGACATTGTGCTAAATGAAAAAGAAGTGGCAGTTCTGCGTTATGGCGGGGACCCGGAACCCGTTTCAGAGGCTAGTGCTCCGGCGATCAATGACCCCGTAGACTTACCAGACTGGGTCAACGAACTGGCTCCCGTTGAAGGCCATAGAAGCCGCGTGACGCCGTCACATCTCTTGGCTGATCCGCCTGGTGAAATGGGGGTGAGATCACCGAGCGAAGCCAAGGATGCGAATGTGTTTCTGCGCGGAAACCTCATTCATAAACTGCTCGAACTCCTGCCTGACGTTGCGCCGTCAAAGCGCCGCGAGACGGCTCTCACAATGCTGTCCAGCTATAAGGACGTATCAAACGCCTTAGCGACGCAAGTTATCGACGAAGTGTTTGCGGTTTTGGATCATCCCAAATTTGCGCATATCTTTGCCCCTGGTTCCCGCGCAGAAGTCAGTTTGGCGGGCTCTGCCAAAAACCTGCCAGACGGTCTTTATTTAAACGCTCAAATCGACAGGCTTTGCGTCACAGAGACAGAGGTTATTATTGTTGATTACAAGTCCAACCGCCCGCCGCCGACGGATCCGTCCGACGTGTCAGACCTCTACCTTGGGCAAATGGCGGCCTATCGCGAGTTGGCGCGCGAGATATATCCGTCGCGGTCAGTCAGCTGCGCACTCTTGTGGACGGATGGGCCGCATTTGATGTTGCTGCCTGACAGATTACTGGATGCAGCCTTGCAGAAGATTGCAGCACTTCCTATTTCCTGACTCACGCACCGATTCCAATTAGGAGAGTTCCATGGCCACACATGCCGTCACAGACGCCTCATTTACAGACGATGTTCTAAACTCCAGCACACCTGTTTTGCTTGATTTTTGGGCGGAGTGGTGCGGACCTTGTAAAAAAATGGGACCGGCGCTCGAAGACGTCTCGGATGAGTTTGAGGGCCGCATTAAGATTGCGAAAATGGATATTCAAGAAAATCCTGATACGCCAGGTAAATTCCATGTTCGCGGAATCCCGACCCTGATGATTTTTAAAGAGGGCCAAGTGGTCGCGACTAAAGTTGGCGAGATGAGCAAGACGAAGCTTTCCGAATGGCTGGCTGAACACGCATAAATGCGGAGAGATATATTTTGAGAGAGGCAGCCCCCGTGGCTGCTTTTTCATTTAGGCCGACAGGACGTGTCCGGCGAGATAAAGCGATCCGCAAATTAAAACTCGCGGCGGTATAATGGGCTCGGTGACCTCTTGGCGTGACAAAGCCTCGCCTGTGTTTATGGCCCGCTGCACGGCATCTGTAAGATTGCTGGCGACTTGACCAATCATGCCGCGGTTTTCGGCAAGCTCTTTCAACGTTTCGGGGGAGAGAGCGGGCGATCCCGGGATGTCGACGGCGACAACGCAGCTCGCGAGGCCTGTGAAAGCATCTAAAAATTGGCCTGCATCCTTATTCCCCAATATCCCCATCACCAGGACGAGCACGCGTTCATTTTTATCTTGAAGCTCAGCCATGACATTAGCCAGAGCGCGCGCCGCATGCGGATTATGTCCGCCGTCAAGCCATAACTCGCCGCCGGATTCGGCCACCATCTCTGCGAAAGGACCGCTCGTGAGATTTTGCATCCGCGCAGGCCAGGAAACAGTTTTGAGACCTTTAGCAATCGCTTTATCAGACACACCGACACTCCGCGCCGCTGCAATGGCAACGCCGGCATTATCAATTTGATGTGCGCCAATCAGGCTCGGGCGGGGCAGATCAAGTAACACGTCGTCAGCGTCAAACACCATGCGGTCTTGTTCGCGGTAGGCCCGAAAGTCTTCGGTTAAAAATTTTATAGGCGCGCGATGTTTTGCGGCTTCGTTCCGGATGACGGCGGCGGCAATATCTTCTTGCCGTCCGGCAAAGACAGGAACGTGCCGCTTAATAATGCCGGCTTTCTCGCGCGCGATCCCGGCGAGGTCGCGCCCCAAAAATTCGGCATGATCATAGCTAACGGGTGTAATGATACTGGCGGCGGGATCGAAGACATTGGTGGCATCATAACGTCCGCCAAGTCCGACCTCAATCAACGCATAATCCGCATGCGTTTCCGAAAAGGCTAAAAAAGCAGCCGCTGTTGTGGCTTCGAAAAAAGACAGCGGCGCACCGCCATTCGCGTCCATGACGCGCTGCAGAACATCCAAAAGGACATCATCTGAGATTTCTTCAGACGCCAATGTGATCCGT
>CALDTL010000089.1 GCA_937923965.1 uncultured Caulobacterales bacterium | reverse complement strand
CTTTGCAAAAAATTCCAGCCCCAGAGGTCCTGCATCTCTTCATTGAGCATCTTCGCGGTGAGCGGCGTTTAGCGGATAAAACCTGCGAAGCTTACCAACGCGATGTCTCCCAATTTTTGGGGTTCCTAACGGGCTATCTTGAGACGACCCTTGCCCTCCCCGAAATCGTAAACCTAGACACGCGCGGCTTTCGGGCCTATCTCGCGCAGCTTCGACGAGGCGATAAGCCCCTCTCGGCGGCGTCCATCCAACGTCATCTCTCGGCCGTGCGCACATTTTACCGATATATCGAACGCCGTTGGGACGCGCCTAATTCGGCCCTGCCCCTCATTCGCGGGCCGCGCGTGAAACGCCCGCTTCCCAAAGCCGTGAGCCCAGCCGAAGCGCTTAAGATCATAGACACGCCGCTGGATAGTCCCGGCGCGCCCTGGATTGCGCTGCGCAATCAAGCAGTCCTTGCGCTCTGCTACGGATCGGGTCTGCGGATATCTGAGGCGCTTTCAATCACGGGCCGCGACGTTCCCCTCGCCCGCCAAATCCAGCTCACCGGCAAAGGCGGGAAAATGCGGCTGGTTCCGATTCTCCCGGTCGTGGCGGAGGCCGTCAGCGAATATATGAAGGCTTCCCCCTTTCAGCTCGCGCCAAATGAGCCGATTTTTCGCGGCGCGCGCGGCGGGGTGCTGCGGGCCGAGATAGTCCAAGCTGAAGTCCGGCGTTTGCGCGGGGCTTTGGGATTGCCAGAAACTGCCACGCCGCACGCGCTGCGCCATAGTTTTGCCACGCATCTTTTAGCCGGCGGCGGTGACCTGCGAACGATTCAGCAATTGCTCGGCCACGAAAGCCTGTCCACCACCCAGCGCTATACAGATGTTGATGCAGCGCGCCTCATAGACATCCACGCAGGCGCTCACCCCAGAGCCTAACCACACAAACATAACCTTCCCCACCAATTTAGTTTGAAAAACAAACTTGACTCTTTTAGGTTTGTATTACAAACTAGTTTTATTGTTAATCGAAAGGAGATCGAAAATGACAAAGACTGACATACTTGTGGCAGACCTCGCCGAGGCCAGCCGTATCGCGAAAGCCGGCGAAAACGCCCCGCTCGTCGGCGGACCCATTGGGCTAATGTGGGGCGTCTTGCTGACCGCCGTGTTTGCTATTCATTATATGATAATTTCGGGCGCATTGGCCCTGCCGCAGCAATCTCTGGCGTTTCTTTGGATTGCCTTTGCCGTCATCGGAGGCGTGGGAAGTGCCATTCTCGGCCGAAAGATAGACGCAAAACCCGGAGCCGCCTCAACGGCCAATCGCGTCGAGCAATATGCGTGGATGATGTTCAGCTTTACGGGACTCTCCCTCGCTGTGGGCGTGATTTTGAACCAAATCCTAAACAATGGCACCACGGAGCTCTGGACTCTGATCCTGATTTTTGGATTTGCCGGACAGGGCTTGGTTTACGGGTTAACGGCTAAGCTCACGGGACATGGCTGGCTTCACTTTGCGGCTTTCGGCGGCTTTACGATGGCGGCCGTGACAATGAGTTTTTATGGTCAAAACATCATCTATTTCATCGCAGCGATAGGCACGGTTTTCACGATCATCATTCCCTCTCTGCTGTCCATGAAAGCGGAAAAATAATGAGCGGCGAAAATCCCGATATCGATATCGGCGCAATTGATGATGTCATTCATGGCCGGCTGCGCCTCGGCGTCATGGCCTATCTATCCGCGGTCAATCCAGCCAGTTTCCCAGAATTATTAGATAAGACTGGCGCGACGAATGGGAATCTCTCGACCCATCTCACAAAGCTGGAGAGCGCAGGCTATGTGCGGCAAAAGAAAGGCTATAATGGCAAACGCCCGCAGACATTAGTGCATCTCACGCCGCAAGGACGGAAAGCTTGGATTGCCTATCTCGACGCGATGAAATCATTGCTAGGCCATTCGATTTAGAATGGTTGAGATTTCCGCCTAAACACCCCATGTCAGTCTCTTGAAATTAACAGGAGACTGACATGTCCAATACGCTCTTCACCCCATTTACTGTCCGTGGGTTGACGATTCCAAACCGTATCGTCATGGCGCCGATGACCCGCGGGTTTTCCCCAGACGGCGTGCCGGGTGAAAATGTAGCGGCCTATTATAAGCGCCGCGCGGAAAGCGATGTTGGATTGATCCTCACCGAGGGCACCGTTATCGACCGCGACGGGTCAAGCAATGATCCCAATTATCCAAAGTTTCACGGCGAGAAATCGCTGGCGGGATGGAAGGCCGTTGCGGACGCTGTTGCGGACGCGCCCGGGAAAATTGCGCCGCAGCTCTGGCATGTCGGCATGGTCCGAAAGCCTGGCACAGGCCATAATCCTGACGCACAATCCGACAGCCCGTCCGGCGTGACCCATACCGGAAAATCCGTCATGCCCGCCCCAAGTGACGAAGATGTCGCGGATATGGTCAATAGTTACGCCCGCTCTGCGAAATCCGCAAAACAGCTTGGCTTTGACGCGATCGAAATTCACGGCGCACATGGCTATTTGATTGACCAATTTTTTTGGGACGTCATGAATCAGCGCGAAGATAAATATGGCGGCGATCTGAATGACCGCGCGACATTTGCCGCTGATATCATCCGAGAATGCCGCAAAGCCGTGGGCGATGACATGCCGATTATCCTGCGCTTCTCGCAGTGGAAACAGCAGGATTACTCTGCGCGTCTGGCGGATACGCCGGAAAAACTAGAGGCCTTTCTGAGGGTCTTCGCTGATGCGGGTGTGGACGTTTTGCATTGTTCTCAGCGCCGTTTCTGGGAGCCGGAATTTGACGGCTCAGACCTGAATTTGGCGGGCTGGGCGAAGAAACTGACAGGCTTGCCGACAATTTCCGTCGGGTCAGTTGGCTTGAAGGGTGACTTCTTTGAGGCGTTCCAAGGCAAAGGCGCAGAAGCGGCTTCGTTGGATGAATTATTCGAACGCATGGACAAAGATGAGTTTGATATGATCGCGGTTGGACGGGCGTTGTTGCAAGATCCGCATTGGGCAACCAAGGTCAAAGAGGGCCGTTTCGATGAGCTACAGAACTACAGCGCCGATGCGCTAAAGACGCTTTATTAGGTCAGATTAAAATAATTGAATGAGATTTTTTGACTGGCTAGGAGTTGAGCGCAAGGCTACCAATCAATATCGTGGCGGTTCGGGTGGGACCGAACCGGCTATTCCGATATAATTTGGAGAATCGATCCCCCGGATCGATTTCTTTTCCCAAATTACATCTGCATAGCCCAGCCCTCGACGTCCATCGCGGCCTGGCGGACGGCTTCGGAGACCGTTGGATGAGCGTGGCACGTCCGGGCGAGGTCTTCACTGGAGGCCTTAAACTCCATCGCAACGGCGACTTCGTGGATGAGGTCCCCTGCGAGCGGGCCTAGGATATGCGCGCCAAGAATTTCGTCCGTTTCTGCGTGGGCCAGGATTTTAGCAAAACCTTCGGCTTCGTGATTACAGCGCGCGCGGGAGTTGGCCGTGAAAGGAAACTTGCCTTTTTTGAAAGGAATCCCAGCTTCTTTTAACTGCTCCTCGGTTTGCCCGACAGAAGCGATTTCAGGATGGGTATAGACCACATCCGGAATGACGTCGAAGTTCACATGACCTGATTGTCCCGCGATGGATTCTGCCACGGCTGCGCCTTCTTCCTCGGCTTTATGCGCGAGCATTGGACCGTCAATCACGTCGCCCACAGCCCAAATGCCGTCAACTGACGTCTTCCAGTGAGTTTGCGGAATTTTTCCGCCGCGAGTCGTTTCAATACCAACGTTTTCCAAACCCAAATTATCCGTGAAGGCTCTGCGGCCAATACAGACGAGCACAACATCAGCCTCAATGTCTTTCGGCTTCCCGCCGTCTGCGGCTTCGGTTTTGACCGTTAGGCCTTTTTTGCTTTTATCCACGCCCATGACTTTGCGGGAAAGCTCAAACTTCATGCCTTGTTTCTTGAACATGCGCAGAGCGGCTTTCTGGATTTCCCTATCGGAGTTCACCATGATGGACGGCATATATTCCACGACTGTGACCTTGGCGCCAAGGCGGCGCCAGACGGAACCCAGCTCGAGGCCAATCACGCCGCCGCCAATGACAAGCAGGTTCTTGGGTACCTCTTGCAGGTCAAGCGCTCCCGTGGAGGAAACAATTGTCTTTTCGTCGATGTCCACCCCCGGCAAGGCCGCGACTTCGGAGCCTGTGGCGATGACGATATTTTTGGTGGCGTAAACTTTACCCTCAACTTCGACTTCGGTTTTGGATTTGATTTTCCCAAATCCAGTGATGTGCTCGACGTTGTTTTTCTTGAAAAGATATTCGATGCCTTGGGTCAGGCCTGCGACAACCTTGTTCTTGCTTTCGATCATCGCTGGAATATCAGCCTCAACCGTGGCCTTTAGGCCCATCGCGGGAAAGTCTTTCTGGGCGGTCTCATATAGCTCTGTTGCATGAAGCAGTGCTTTTGATGGGATACAGCCAACGTTCAAACAAGTGCCGCCCAGCGTCTTGCGCGTCTCTACGCAGGCGACTTTTAGGCCGAGCTGCCCGCAGCGAATTGCGCAATTATAACCGCCGGGTCCGCCGCCGATAATGATGACGTCATATTGGTCTGCCATGGGAGTCGTCCTGTCAGAGAGAGTTTATGTCTTTCAGGACAGATAGGCGCGCCCCGTCTGGCGGTCAACAGCGCGATATAGAAGAAAGCCGCGAAGTTTACGCCTAGCGCAAGAAACCCAGCCCGCGAACCCTGCGCGCGTAAAAATATTCGACAACGGCGGCCACGACAACGAATATCATAATCATTAGATATGGCGTTCCTAAAACCTCAAACGTTCCGCCAATAAAATCAAAGGCAAAACTTGATAGAACGAATAGAAGACTAATGAGAAAGGCTGGAACAGCTAAACGCCTGCGCAAGATAAATAAAATTGATGCAGCCAAGCCCGTCCAAACAGCTAGAGCAAAGACGGCCGCATAAAGAGGCGGGATGTTTAGCATAAACTCTATTTGCGCGGCATCCATCCCTTGCGCAGTCAAGCTCTCTGGGGTGGCCGTGACGGACATCAAGTAATTCGCGATCCCCATCAGATTCCAAAGAACAAACAAAACAGCCAATATCCAAAACCAAACCGGTGGTTTCGCTGCATTTATTTCAGACATAAATTCCTCCCCTTATGGGAAAGGAGTTTAAGCCAAAATGTCGCAGCTGTCGAATCTAGAGATCGAGAAGCATTCTTTCCGGATCTTCGAGGCACTCCTTCACGCGGACGAGGAAGGTCACGGCCTCTTTGCCATCAACGATGCGGTGGTCATAAGATAGCGCGAGATACATCATCGGTCGGATAACGATTTCATCATTTACGACAACCGCACGCTTTTCAATTTTGTGCATCCCGAGAATGCCGGATTGCGGCGGGTTCAGGATGGGTGAAGACATGAGCGAGCCGTAAACACCGCCATTTGAAATTGTGAAGGTTCCGCCAGACATGTCGTCCATAGACAGCTTTCCGTCGCGCGCCTTTGCACCCAAGGCGCCGATACCTTTTTCGATCCCGCCGAGCGACAGCTCATCGCAATCACGCAAGACCGGAACGACCAGACCTTTATCGGTACCAACCGCGATACTAATATCGTAGAAGTTTTTATAGATAATATCCGTACCGTCAATTTCGGCATTGACGCTCGGGACGTCCTTTAGGGCTTGGACGCAGGCTTTTACGAAGAAAGACATGAAGCCCAATTTCACGTCATGGCGCTTAATGAAGAGCTCTTTATATTGCTTCCGCATATCCATGATCGCCGTCATGTCCGCTTCATTATAAGTCGTCAGCATGGCCGCCGTATTTTGCGCATCCTTGAGGCGGCGCGCGATGGTCTGGCGGATACGTGTCATGCGCACGCGGTCCTCGCGCGGTCCCGTGTCGCGCGGCGCTTTAGGCGCGGCGGGCGCAGCTTTCGGCGCGGGGCTCGCAGCTTTTGGCGGGTTCTTTTTCGCCGCCATGGCGTCCGCTTTTGTGATGCGTCCGCCCTTGCCCGTGCCTTTAATGAGCGAGGCATCCAATCCGTTTTCGCGGATGATCTTCGCTGCGGCTGGCATTGCAATCGCATCGCCTAATCCAGTCGGCGCGTTCACCTCAGGACTGACGGGAACACCGCCGCCTTCATCCCCAGCCTTATTCCCGGATACGGCACCTGACGGCGCAGCGCTATCGCTTTCACCTAATTTGCAAAGCGTGTCCCCGACTGCCGCAACATCACCCTCGGCTTTCAAAATTTCCATGATGACCCCAGCGCGCGGGGCGACAAGTTCTTGCGCCGCCTTGTCAGTCTCCAGTTCAACAATCGCTTGGTCTTTCTCAACCGCATCCCCGACCGCCACCATCCAGCCGGCCACCGTGACTTCGGAGACGCTTTCGCCCACGTTTGGCACGTCAATGTTCAGCGCAGGACCGGAACCAGATGATTTTTTAGCGGCAGGCGCCGCTGTTTGGGTTTTCACCTCAACGTCGCCCTTCTTAGCTTTTGCCGTTCCGCTGCCCGCACCTAAACGCGCGATGAGTTTTCCGATCTCAGCATTCTCGCCTTCAGCCACAAAAATCTCTTCGAGAACGCCGTCCGCCGGCGAGACAAGCTCTTGCGCGGCTTTATCTGTTTCTAGCTCGACCAACGGCTCATCTTTTTTGACCGCATCGCCAACGGCCTTAAACCACTGTGCAATTGTGACTTCGCTGACGCTTTCGCCAACATTTGGAATGGTGATATCTGTCATGGGGATTTCCTTACTCAGATCTCTATTTCGCGAACGCGCCATCTAGGATGGCTTGCTGTTCTTTTTTATGTTTCGTGCTGATGCCTGTCGCGGTTGAGGCCGCCGCCGGACGACCGACATATTTCAGGCGCGTATGTTTCGCCTTAATCGCAATGAGCGTCTCTTCGATAAACGGATCGACAAAGGTCCACGCGCCCATGTTTTTAGGCTCTTCCTGACACCAAACCATTTCGGCATTTTTGAAACGCGACAGTTCTTTTTCCATCGCATCATCTGGGTAGGGATAGAATTGCTCCATGCGGAGCAAGTAAATATCATTGCGGCCATTTTTCTCGCGCGCCTCAAACAGATCGTAATAGACCTTGCCCGAGCAAATAATGACGCGCTTAATCTTGCTATCTGCGGCCAGTTTAATCTGGCTAATTTCCGGATTATATTGCGCGTCGTCCCAGAGAAGGCGGTGGAACTCGCTGCCAGGACCCATTTCCTCAAAGGTCGAGACACAGAGTTTGTGCCGCAGCAAAGATTTAGGGCTCATATTAATGAGGGGTTTGCGGAAATTCCGTTTCACCTGACGGCGCAGCGCGTGGAAATAATTGGCAGGCGTCGAGATATTCGTGACCTGCATATTATCTTCGGCGCATTGCTGTAAGTAGCGCTCAAGGCGCGCAGAACTATGTTCAGGACCTTGGCCCTCATAGCCATGCGGAAGTAGCATCACGAGGCCGGACATGCGCAGCCATTTTTGCTCGGCAGAGCTGATGAACTGATCCACCATGACCTGCGCGCCATTGGCGAAATCCCCGAACTGTGCCTCCCAAATCGTCAGCGCATGAGGCGCGGCGGTCGAAAATCCATATTCAAATCCGAGGACCGCTTCTTCGGAGAGATGCGAGTTTAAGACCTGATAATATTCTTTCGCCTCTGAGAGATTATTTAGCGGGCAATATTTCTCTTCGGTTTTCTGGTCAATCCAATTGGATTGCCGCTGCGAGAAGGTTCCGCGCTCGGAGTCCTGGCCGGACAAGCGCACGGGATGTCCCTCAGTTATCAACGTCCCAAACGCCAAATGTTCCGCAAGGCCCCAATCAATATCGCGGCCTTTTTCAATTTTTTCGGCGCGCGCTTTAATGATACGCTTTAGCGTACGGTGCATGTTGAGGGAGTTAGGCACTGCAACGATTTGCTGTCCAATTGATTTCAGCTGATCGATCTCAACGGCTGTATGGCCGCGGCGTTTACCGTCTTTTTCATTCGGTAAGGTTATACCTTGCCAGACACCTTGCAACCAATCTGGCTGCGTTGTTTCATAGGATTTGGCCTCATCGAAATCCTTGTCCAATTTGGCATAGAAATCATCGATCCGAGCCTGCGCCTCGGCCTCGGTCAGGTCGCCCTGCGCCACCAAGCGTTCCGCGTAAATCGTGCGTGTGGATGGACGTTTGCCAATGGCGTCATACATCAATGGCTGGGTGAAGGACGGATCATCGCCCTCATTATGTCCATAACGGCGATAGCAGATAATATCGAGAACGACGTCCTTACCAAATTTTTGGCGATATTCGGTGGCGACACGCGCCGCAAAGACAACGGCTTCAGGGTCGTCGCCGTTCACATGGAACACAGGGGCTTCGACCATAAAGGCCACATCGGAACAATATTGACCGGAGCGATATTCGTCAGGCGTTGTCGTAAAGCCGATTTGGTTATTGACGACAACATGGATCGTGCCGCCAGTCCGGTATCCGACAAGCTGCGAGAGCTGGAAGGTTTCCATCACGACGCCCTGCCCCGCAAAAGCACTATCGCCGTGTAAAATAACAGACATGACCTGTTCGGGGTTATGCGACTGATATGTTCCGGACGCCATTTGCTGTTTCGCGCGGGTCTTGCC
>CALDTL010000088.1 GCA_937923965.1 uncultured Caulobacterales bacterium | reverse complement strand
CCTCGAGGGCGAAAGCCGTGCGACATTGGTTTATGGCCAGATGAACGAGCCTCCCGGAGCCCGCGCACGTGTCGCTCTGACAGGTCTGTCGCAGGCTGAATATTTCCGCGATGAAGAAGGCAAAGACGTTTTGTTCTTCGTTGATAACATCTTCCGCTTTACACAGGCCGGTTCCGAAGTGTCCGCGCTATTGGGCCGTATTCCTTCCGCTGTGGGCTATCAGCCGACATTGGCCACAGAAATGGGTCAAATGCAGGAGCGCATTACGTCCACAAACAAAGGGTCGATTACATCCGTTCAGGCGATTTATGTGCCAGCCGATGACTTGACTGACCCAGCGCCAGCGACATCTTTTGCCCATCTGGACGCGACAACGGTTCTAAACCGCGCAATCTCAGAAAAGGGTATTTATCCAGCGGTTGATCCGCTTGACTCGACGTCACGTATTCTCGAGCCGCGGACCGTTGGCGAAGATCATTATAATGTCGCGCGCCGCGTTCAGGAAATCTTGCAACGTTACAAAGCCTTACAAGACATCATCGCCATCCTCGGCATGGACGAGCTATCTGAAGAAGACAAAATGACAGTGTCTCGCGCGCGTAAAGTTGAGAAGTTCCTCTCTCAGCCATTCGATGTTGCGGAAATCTTTACGGGTTCCCCGGGCATTCAGGTCCCTCTTGCGGATACAATCAAATCCTTCAAAGGTCTGGTCGAAGGTGAATATGATCACCTCCCAGAGCAAGCCTTCTACATGGTCGGCGGCATCCAAGACGTGCTTGAAAAAGCCGCGAAGATGGCGGCGGAAGCGGCTTAACCGCTGTCAATGTTATATGTTTTCAGAGGGAGCTTCGGCTCCCTTTATTTTTATGAGCCCTAGTCACCTTCAAGTGAGGTCTATATGATGCGGAAAGCCATATACATCTTCATCGGAGTTATCGCGATATTGGGCATCGCGGCTTTAATCGCGAACATAAGCTCCCCGAAAAAATCCGCTCAACCCCTTCAGCCCTCGGGAATAATCGAGAAACCCGAGTTCATAAGGTTTACGGATGGAGACCTGATAGCGCATGCGGGCGGCGGTATAGAAGATCTCATCTATTCAAATTCGCTAGAAGCTTTGAACCTAGCCGTTAAAAACGGCTTTAGATATATTGAGATTGATTTTCTCAACACTCGCAACGGTGATCTCGTTCTCCTTCATGACTGGAAGGATGGTTATATGAGCCTGTTCAGTTCTGCGCCGGGCGCGGGGAAAAATGCCCCGCCGCGCCGGCGGAAGCCAACAAAAACTGCGGCTGAATTTAAATCTCTCGTTATGACACGTGGTCTCACCCAAATGGATATAAAGGACCTGATTCAGTGGATGTCCGATAATCCGACAATCCATATCGTCACGGATATTAAGGCGGATAATTTGAAAAACCTAAGAAAAATCCGTGATTTATCTGGTGATGTGCGACCGCGATTCATCCCTCAAATCCACGAGCTCAAGAATCATCAGAAGGTCAAGGCGCTGGGTTTTGAGAAGATCATTCTGACGACATATAGAAACAAACTTCCAGCTGAGACCTTGGGTGAATTTTGCCGAGACAACCCGCTATTCGCGCTTACGATGCCACATGCTAGGATAGAAAACGATACATTCGAGCGTCTTGGGGACATTAATACGCCCGTTTTTGTGCATACCATCAATTCACCAGAACAAGCGGCTGAGTTTATTGGGAAAGGGGTTAGCGGCGTCTATACAGATTTCCTCTATCCTGGTAGGCCTAACCCGCGTTGAGATTTGACAGTTCATGTAAAGTTTTAGCTTTGAACCTTTGCGGAATTTGCTAACAGAGCCCTGTAATTATGGAGTGCCATATCATGGCTGACACACTAAATTTTTCACTGGTCTCCCCAGAGCGTGAACTTTACTCCGGCGATGTTGCTCAAGTCGACATTCCTGGCACAGAAGGCGATCTGGGTATTTTCCCAAATCATAGCCCGCTCATGGCGGCGATCCGCACTGGGACAATCACCGTTTATGAAAATGGAGCAGAGACGAAGTTTTTTGTCCAAGGCGGATTTGCGGATGTTACACCTGCGGGTTTGACGGTATTGGCAGAGAAGGCGGTCGCTTTGGAGGCTTTGGATAAGGCAACTGTCGAGGCTGAAATTGCGGCGCTTGAGGCGGGCCTTTCAGACCTAACCGGCGATGCAGCTTTGGCCGCGAGCCAAAATTTGGAGGGTTTGCGCGCAATACTTGCGAGCTAGTCATTGTTAAATCATTTTTTCTAGACGGCCTCTCACTCCGGTGAGGGGCCGTTTTGTTTTGACCTATCGCAAGGGAAAGCTAGAGAGAGACATGCCCAACCCAACCGTAATCGCCGTCGCATCCGATACATCTCATAATATTGTTAAACCCGTTCGTGATGGTATCACGCTCGTCGCGGGATGGGGTGTTGAGGGCGACGCGCATGCGGGCCAGACCGTTCAGCATCGGTACGATAAACGCCGAAATCCCGATGCCCCAAACTTACGCCAAGTTCACCTCATGCATGCCGAGCTTTTTGACCGCGTCGCGAAGTTGGGCATGACGGTTCAACCCGGCCAAATGGGAGAGAATATCACGACGCGCGGCGTAGAGCTTTTAAATCTGCCGCGCGGGACGCAGCTCAAAATTGGCCATGCCATTATAGAGGTCACCGGCTTGCGTAACCCATGCAAATATCTCAACCAAATCGCGCCGGGTTTGATGAACGCCTGCATAGCGACCCATGATGACGGTGAGATGTTTCCTCAAAGCGGCGTCATGGGGATAGTGATTAATGGCGGGGAGATCAAAGCGGGCCACGATATTCAAATTATCATCCCGCCGGAGCCACATGAGCGCCTTAAACCAGTGTGAAACGCATTGAATGATTATTTCTCTTTTTAAGAAATGCCTCTGGGCGTCGGGTTTTGGCCTTATGCTTTTGGGCTATGCCGTCCTTGTTGAGCCTGAGCAGCTTAAAATCCGAGAAGTCGAGCTCGTCTCCGAACACTATACGGGCCCCGATATTCGCATTGGTTTGGTGACGGACATCCATATTAATAGCTTGGGCGTGCCGCCCAGCAAAGTTCTCAAAATCATTGACGCCCTTAATTCGAAAACGCCCGACATCGTTCTTATACCTGGCGATTTCGTTGCGGGCCATGATCGGGCGGAGGATCGCTCCAAAAGGTTTAATCAGAATGTTGAGACGGGTATTTCCTATTTGAAAAAATTATCTGCACCGAGCTTTGCGACCCTCGGGAATCACGATGCTTGGTGGTCGTCAGAGCGTGTTGCAAGGCATTTAGAAGAGGCTGGAGTTGTGCTGCTGGATAATCGGGCTGCCAAATTTCAGGGGCTTTGCATCGTCGGTTTGGCAGATTCATGGACCGGTATTCCTAGCCGTGTCGCTTATGATGGGTGTGCAGAAACATCCGCGCCGCCATTGGTTTTCACGCACTCGCCCAATGCTTGGCGACTATTCCGAAGTGACAGCGTTTTGGCCGTGGCTGGTCATACGCATGGGGGACAAGTCAATCTTCCTGTTCTCGGTCGCCGCGTGAATGCCATCGAGCTTTCGAAAGACTATAGTTATGGCTTTTCAAACATTGGTGGTGTGGACATGTATGTCAGCGCAGGCGTCGGAACTTCACGACTCCCCATCCGCTTTCGCGCCCCGCCAGAGATTGTTATCATTACGCTTCGGGCTAAAAAGACCTAGAGCGGCTCTGGGTCGGCTGCTGGCTCGATAGTGTTGAAAAACTCTCCACTTGAACGGCTTTGCGGTTTCTGATTCACTCTGTGTTGTAGGCATGGAGATTTGGATATGATGGGCGAGCGTCAATCGGGTCAGGATAGTTTGTTTTACGGGTTTAGTCTTGAGGCAC
>CALDTL010000087.1 GCA_937923965.1 uncultured Caulobacterales bacterium | reverse complement strand
GCCGGACCTTTTACGCTGAGAGACGACCGCTTTGTCTTAAACCGGGGCTGTCGGGACGGCTGGAAACAGTTGGGTTGGTGTGCGGCGGTAGGAAACGCTCCGCACTGACACGCTAAGTTATCTTCACCAGATAATGAGGCGTCACGGCATGCATGACCGGAAGGCAAAACTGCGGGACCCCCGCCCGGTGTATCAAAAACTATCGCCGCAGGTTCTGACCCGCGTAAAACAAACTAACTCTTCTGGTCTCCATCGCGGAGACTGAACCTGCGGGCTGTCCTAAATGCCCAATGACATGAATCGGCAAACCTAGTTGAAAATATGTTTTCAACGAATGGGCTGTAGGAGAAGTCGCTTGGGCGATAAACACTTCAGAGTTTTTTCATCCCTGCGTAGGCAGGGATGAGAGAGAGCGGCTGGAATGACAGAGGCAGCTATGAGATCGAGACAAAGGATCAAATGCGGACACTGCGCAATTGACGCATAGAGTTCATCCCGCTAGGGCATCGCGACTTAGGGACTTGATTGACCATGACACATGATTTCGACGCCTATCCATTTGAGCGCGAACACTGCCTGTCCATTTCCGATTTTCACCGCGTTGATATTGAACGACTGCTAGAGCGCGGGGCGCATTATCTCAACCTCGATGAGCAAAAAGGCGGAAACCGAGATGTGCTGCGCGGCAAGACTCTAATTAATCTTTTCTTCGAAAACTCAACACGAACCGAGAAATCCTTTGAGCTGGCGGGCAAACGCCTCGGCGCGGATGTCATCTCTATGCAGGTCGCTTCCTCTTCGGTGAAGAAAGGCGAAACGCTGCTAGATACGGCCGCGACTCTCAACGCGATGAACCCCGACCTTTTGGTGGTGCGCCACGGCAGCTCCGGCGCACCCGCCCTGCTCGCGCAGAAAGTCGCCTGTTCGGTGATCAATGCGGGCGACGGGATGCATGAACATCCAACACAAGCTTTGCTGGACGCCCTTACCTTACGGGAGGCCTTTGAAGGCGACATTGGCGGATTACAGATCGCGATTTGCGGCGACATTCTCCATAGCCGCGTCGCGCGCTCCAATGTTCAGCTACTGAACCTGCTCGGCGCGAATGTGCGCCTGATCGGTCCGCCAACACTCATACCGACAGACGCCGACCGCTGGGGCGTTGAGGTCTTTCACGATATGGAAGCCGGATTGAAAGGTTGTGATGTCGTCATGATGCTGCGCCTTCAAATGGAGCGCATGAAGGGCGCCTTTGTGCCGTCGAAACGCGAATATTATCACTTCCACGGGCTGACGCGGGCCAAGCTCGCATTTGCCAAACCCGGCGCGCTCGTTATGCATCCCGGCCCCATGAACCGCGGCGTCGAGATCAGCTCTGATGTGGCGGATGATCCGGATATCAGCCTCATCACCAACCAAGTCGGCGCGGGCGTGGCCATGCGTATGGCCATCCTCCATGCGCTTTCCGATGCGCAGGACGCACGGCGGAAATCGGGAGATGCCGCATGAGCATTTTAACGCTGACCGATATTCGCATTCTGGACCCTGATAGCGGCATGGACGAGATTGGGCACCTTCGCATTGAAGACGGCCAGATCGCAGACTTCGGACCGAATTGCGCGGTCGAAGGCAAAGTCATTGAAGGCGAAGGGCTCTGCGCCGCGCCGGGCCTCATCGATATGCGCGTGACCACGGGCGAGCCAGGCCGGGAAAACCGCGAGACATTTGCGACAGCGGCAAAGGCCGCGAGCGCAGGCGGCGTGACCTCTATGGTCGTTATGCCGGGAACGAACCCCGTTCTGGATGACATGGCGCTGGTCGATTATGCGCGGCGGCGCGGCGAAGGGTTGACGGTAGATATTCTCGTGGCGGGCGCGCTCACCAAGGGGCTCGACGGCGAGACCATGACGGAAATCGGCCTGATGCAGCAAGCGGGCGCGGTGATGTTTGCCAGCGGCAAACGGCCCATTCGCGACGCGCAAATCATGCGGCGCCTCCTCTCTTATTCCGCCAGTTTCAATGCGCTGATTTCCAATCATTGCATGACGCCGGATTTATCTAATGGCACCGTCGCCCATGAGAGCGATTTCTCGGCGCGGCTCGGCTTGACTGCCGCCCCTGCCGTGTCGGAGCGCATGATGGCAGAGCGCGATGTGGCGCTGGCGGAGCTGACAGGTGGTCGGGTCTTGCTGGACTTGATTTCGTCCGAAGAAGTTTTGCCTGTCATTCGCCGTGCCAAAGCCAAGGAGCTGGATGTCGCCGCCTCGGTGTCGATAAATCATCTCGCGCTGAATGAGCTGGATATTGGGGATTACCGGACATTTGCCAAGCTTGAGCCGCCCCTAAGAGAAGAACGTGATCGGCAGGCGCTCTTGGCGGCGGTGAATGACGGGACGATTGATGTGATTGTCTCGGATCATGATCCGCGTCCTGCGGGCGAGAAGCGCCTGCCCTATGCCGAAGCCTCGCCGGGCGCGGTTGGGCTGGAATTACTGCTCGCGGCAGGGCTGAGCCAGATTGCGGATGGCGGGCTAGAGATGCTGCCCTTCCTCAAAGCCCTCACCTGTAATCCCGCTGACCTGATAGGAATCGATGCAGGGCGTATCCAGACAGGCGCCGTCGCCGACCTCGTGATTTTTGATCCTGAAGAGCCGTGGGTCTGCGACGCGGCAAAACTCAACAGCCGCTCAAAGAACACACCCTTCGACGGACGCCGCCTGACCGGACGTGTGCGTCACACGATTAAAGATGGCGCGGTGGTTTACTCGGCTTGAGGCGCAGGTTTGACTCCCGCTTTCTCGAGCTCGCGGCCTATCGTCCCCGTCAGAAAATGAAAGAGCATTTTGAAATCAGACCCGAGCGACCACAGCGGATAGGTAAAGGTCGCGGGCTTATTCTTCTCGATGAGGCCATGACTCACCCAAGCGAAAAAATAACCGCAGACAAAAACAAGCGGGATTAAGAGCCAATTCTGTGTCGCAATCAGGACAATCAGCAAAGCCAACGCAAGGCCTGTCCCGACATAATGCCACCCCCGCGTGGCGGGCTGCGCATGCTCCCGTAGATAATATGGCCAAAATTCAGCGTAGGTTTTGATCGTTTTCATGGGGCCAACCTAAGAATAATCCCCGGATTTGTCCAATGACGCTATGATAATGACTAAGACTTTGATCATATTAACCGGATGTTTACCCTGTTCGTTAATAGAGGTGTTGTCTCCCTCTAGGGGACACCCACCATTCACCTAATACCTTTCGGGCGCCTCGGCGCCCTTTTTTTATGATAGGGGATTGGGTCATCTTGTCTTGAGGCCGAGTGAGTTTTTTGGGAAATGAGTGAAAACCGCCCTTGCCGAACCGTAAAAACGCTTGTATCAGGCCCGCCTACCCAAGATGGTCTATTCCGCAATAGCTCAGTTGGTAGAGCAGCTGACTGTTAATCAGCTTGTCGCAGGTTCGAGTCCTGCTTGCGGAGCCA
>CALDTL010000086.1 GCA_937923965.1 uncultured Caulobacterales bacterium | reverse complement strand
ACCATCGATGATTATTGATAATGCTGGTTACATCCACATCTTCTTTGGCGGCCACGGCGGCACCCCAGAACAACATGGCGATAATCCTTTGGGTAATCATCATTATGGTGAGAATAAACACGTCGTCAGTAAACGCCCGCTAGATATTACAGAATGGGAAGAACTGGACACAATCCCACCATTTGGAACCTACAACCAAGTGATGAAAATGGATAACGGAGACATTTATCTTTTCTATCGCCACGGCGCCCATCGCAGTGATTGGGTTTATCACGTCTCTACCGACAATGGCCGCAATTTTGGTCCCGCGATTTCATTTCTAAAACACAAACGTCGCACGGATGTCGAAGGCGTGGATAGTTGGTATCCTTGGGTTGGGCGCGGTCATGGTGACGATATTATCGTCAGCTTCGACTATCACCTTTGCTGGGATGGAGACGCACGACCGCGCGGACATACCGCGAACCGTGAAGACCTCTATTACATGACCTTTAACACCCGGACAAAAGAGTGGCGCAATGTAGAGGGCGAACGTTTGCCGATGCCTTTGACCCGCGAAGTTGCCGATGAAAAAGCTAAAGTCGTGGACACGGGTGAACTTTGGACATTCAATGGTGCCGCCTCGTTAGACCCAGAAGGCAAGCCGCATATTTTGATGAATGCGGGTAAAGATATCGGGCGGATTACCGGTGGTCCCAAGCAGGTTAAGCATATTCGCTGGGACGGGACATCTTGGGTTGGCGGCGAAACCGTGAGCCCCCTTGGCGGCCGTGCTGATATTGATGTGAAATCACTGACAGATGTCAGCCTCTATATGACATATAAAGACGAGAGCGGGAATGCAGTATTAATACGCCGTGACAGCGAAAACGCCGGAGAAACTTTCGATAAAAACGAGCTTCTTTTTAGTAAGGGTAAAGGCTCTTTCGCCATCAGCTCGCTGATTGAAAACGCACATCCTGACGCAAGAATGATTATTACGCCGCGAACAAGCGGGCGTGACCTCAAAAATATGTATTTGATCGGAGACAAGGGTCCAGTTCAACGCATTGCACCATAGATTTGCGCTGATTATCAGCGCCAAGATATCACAAAATGGAACCTAGTATGAAGCAGCACTCAAGGGCACTAACCAGCATTTCGGCGGCTTTATTTATGCTCCCCATAGCATTTAATGCGGCTGCGCATGATCTAGATCCTGTAAAAATCTTGAGCGACCCAGATGTGCGAGCGAAGCACTATCTGCCTGATTTTTCTTACGCGGGTTACAAGCATGGCATGGGTGAAATTCCGATTGCAAAAGGAAAAGTCATTGATGTTACAAAATTTGGCGTCATCCCCGATGACAGTATTGACGACTCCGCAGCTATGCTCGAGGCGTTGAGCGCCGCCCACAATACGGACCGACCTGTCATTGTGCAGCTTCCAAGGGGTAGAATCATTATTTCGGAGATATTGAAAATCCAGCGAAGCGATATTGTTTTACGCGGCGCCGGATCAGGTCCCGATGGGACTGATTTGCATTTCCCTCGCCCGCTCCAAATGATCGATAAAACAGACTCGCTCGACGAGCTTCGAGAATATCTTGTTAAATATGACAAACGGCACCGTGTTGAAAATCAAAATATCGACGTTCTGTTTTCAGAATATGCTTGGAGCGGAGGTTTTATTTGGGTGCAAAAGGCAGGCACTCGCGCGGCCTCTTACCTCGAGAGCAAGGATCCAAAAATTATGAAACTTGCGGATGCGCTGGAAGGCCAACGCGGGGCTAAAACGGTGATCGTCAACAATTCACAGAATTTCGCTATTGGTGATGTTTTAGAATTACAATGGTTTAATCGCCAAGGCGAAGACGGGGCTTTGATCAAAGAAATGTATGGTGACACCGAGGTTAAAATCGGATCTCATCACTGGACGTTTAAAGACCGCCCTCTCGTGCGTCAAAAGACTGAAATTCTGTCAATAGACGGTGACAAGGTCACCATTAGTGACCCTCTTTTACATAACATATCAGAAGAAATTCCCGCCCAGTTTTCACGCTGGGAGCATATTACGAATGTCGGGATTGAGGACTTACATATCTCCTTTCCAGACTCGCCTTATTTTGGGCACCATATGGAGCGCGGAAATAATGGGATTTATTTTACGAGCGTTTTCAACGGATGGATTCGTGATGTCAGCGTGCATAATGGCGACTCCGGCATACTGACCTATAACAGCGCCAATGTGACAATTGAAAACATTGAGACAACAGGTAAACGCCGCGCACACTATTCAGTCCATGCCGGAAACGTTCACAACATGTTAGTGAAGAATTTAACAGTCAATAATCCCGCCATCCATTCGCTTAGTTTAAATACGCAATCCACAAAATGTGTTTTTCAGAATGCCATCGTAAACGAAGCTGCTGTCTTGGACCAACATGCCGGTGCTAACCATCAAAATTTATTCGATAATGTAACTCTCCGCATTGCCGCCAAACGCGACGAAGACGGTCCCTATTATCCCATTTGGGACGGAAGCGGAGCTGGATATTGGCAACCGGGTCATGGCATGTTCAACACGACATGGAACCTGAAAGTGAATGTCTTAAGCGGCGCGGATAGAACCGAAACTGTGGACTTGCGCGGCCTCGCGGAAGGACCAGACGCCCGAATTATAGGTGTCTCAGGCAATCGAAACTTTAAAGTCGATTATCGCCCCGAGCCATATATGGAGCGCCTAAACAGCCCCATGAATGATGTTCCATCCCTTTATGACTATCAGTTAAGTCAACGAGATTAGGGTTTGGGTATTACGACGCCACGCAAGCCTAATTCTCAAGATCATTTATTGCAGACATAAAAAAGGGGACGTTGAAATCAACCTCCCCTTTTTCTTTTATGTTACCTAAGGCTTTTAACTTAGAACGTGAAGTTCACGCCGCCAATGATCCGGCGATCTGTAAAGCCGTTAAAGCAAAGCAGCGTGTTTTCAGACACGCAATATTGCTCTTGATCCCCTTGAAGGAGGTTAATCCCTTCGACACCAATATTGATATTTTCGTTGATGTCATAAGAGACGCTCGCATTTAGCTGCCCACGGCGCGCATTAATTAGCGGTGCGCCAACTTTAAAACTCTCGACAGACGCTGGAAGGGTGAAAGCGGAGCGCCACGTATAGCGAGCGCGGGCGTTCAGACCAAACTTGTCGTAAAATAGCGTGGCGTTGTAGGCATTCCTTGACAGATTGGGCTGAACGATCTGCTGAAGTGGTTCAGCTACACCGAGCTCTTGGAAAACGCGGCGATTACCACCAATTGTCCGGAAGTTGGAGGCGAAATCTTGTGCATCCCCACCAGGCCTCTGATACGTGTAGTTAGCGATGACGCCAAAGCCAGAGGCCCAACCCAGACGATCTTCCCATTCAGACAGATCATATTGGAAGGCCACCTCCAGACCCGTTTGCGTAAAGCTTCCTTCACCATTAACTGTCGTGCTGAACGGCACACAGATACCCACGCCAGGGATCGGGCTGTTAATGTTGCGATCTGCAATTGGGTTGAAGATACCGCCGCCCTCGCAAGGCGCTGTCACGTCGATGTTAATTACGCCGTCCTGAACGTTTGTAGGCGGATCTTCTTGAAGGCTCGTAAACAGGTTGGTCCGATCCTTATGGAAGACCCCAACGCTTAAGATCGAAGCGGGCGAGAAGTACCACTCGGCTGCCAGATCGTAAGACCAAACGCTTTCGGGGCTCAACGCCGGGTTTCCGACAGAGACAACCGAGTTGGAGCCCGTGCCGAATGATACGGAACTCGACAGAGTGTTGAAACTTGGGCGACGAATGTCACGGGAGACACCACCGCGCAGCAGAATATCGTCAGCCAGATCAGCCACGACATTTAGACGCGGAAGGAAAAAGTTATATCCCTCTTCCGTCGTTGTCTCGGTTACATTGCCTTGAGCAACCGTGTTACCAGTGGATCTGACAGTCGTGTCGACCCAGCGCACACCGGCGTTGCCACGTAATGGCAAGGCACCGTCGAAGTCGAAATTCGCCTGAGCGTAGATCGCATGTGTCTCCTCTTCGATGTTGAAGAAGTCAGTCGCGTTTTCAGACGGTGTGCCGAGGGACGGTAACAGGCGGCGACCACCTAAAGATGGGTCGGCATTGTTTGCCGTCACAGCGGCATTAATCGCCGCGACAATTGCCCTCGGGTTACTGAAGGCTTGTTCTGGGTCGATGCCAAGATAATTCTGGATGAATAGATCACGCCCATCGGCGTCGCCAAAGTTGTCCGGACCGGGGGTAACGAAACTGGCGAACTGGCTCGCACGCGGCCGGTTCAGGTCATTACCGTAGTTGATGCTGGACAAAGCGCGATTACGCTCTAATTCGTTATTGTTATAACGGTATCCTACCTCGACCGACGACAGTCCGTTGATCTTGTCAGACGTGTCATAGCCAAGATCTAAACGAATAGCGCTCTCACGATTATCAGCTGATTGCTCGGTAAAGGTCAGGCGTCCCAACTGATAGTTGGCTGGATCAAGCAGCATCTCTGTAGTGGGAGAGGTCGCTAGGCCATCTGCTATTCCAAATTGGAGCGTACCGCCTGAGAGATCGAACGCGACAGGAACGCCGTTATCGACGTCACCGCCTTGTGTCGGCTGAACTGCATTGGGATTGACGAATTCAAGACGTGGACGGAAGCTCGGGCTGTCCGTTTCGGATGATGCCGTAGAGACTTCGAATTTCCCGAAAAAGTTTTCCTTGTCCCATTCAATGCCTGTCGAGAATACGGCACTCTCGGTAAGCCGCGCGCCTGTAACTGTGGAGACGCGGAGGTTTGGATTAAGGCGTCCTGTCTCACTCGGTAGCAGCGTACCGGTCAAGGCAGCCTGTACGGTTGGCAACTGGATGTCGCCGTTCGGACCATCAATCGTACCGAAGTCGATTGTCTCGAAGGACGTGATGTCCGCTGAGTTCACGACATTACCATCAGAAACGCCTGACAGGTCCAATACATAGCTTTCTTGATTGCGTTGCTGGTCGTTGTAGAGACCGTCGACGTAGAAACGTAGATTGTCGTTTGGTTTGTATTCGAGGGTCCCGTTGAAATTCAGCGTTTCATACTCGAAATTATCCAGATTTTGCTGGAAGAACTGAATGCGAAGATAGTCGAAGTCTTCAGCACTATTGAGGCCGGAGTCCGATGTCAGAACGGCATCTCGATCAGCACGCGGATTGAAGAAAGCGACATCTTGTCGGGCATAGCTACCACTAAAGACGACACCTAGCTCTTGGCCTCTGGAATTATCCCATTTATTGCCGATTGTTCCGGAAAAGCGCGGCGTGACCGTGTCGGCGAGGTCACTACTTTCGGCTTGCGCTCTAAATGATATCAGTTTGTCATCCAAAGCCAGCGGACGAATCGTTCGCAAGTTAATCGTGCCGCCGACAGAACCTTCGATCGTAGCAGCTTCAGGCACTTTTGTGACTTCGACGGAGGAGATCAACGACGCCGGCAAATCTTCAAAACTGATACCCGTCCGGCCAAAGCCAGAGCCGACCGATGAAACCCCATTGATTTCAGTACGGTTAGCATCCGTGCCCCGAATCTGCACACCAGTACCAACACCGGCTGACCGCGTAATTTGTACACCCGTAATGTTTTCAAGGACTTCTGCTAGGTTTTGGTCAGGAAGCTTACCGATATCTTCGGCTTGAATGATTTCTGAAATATTGTCGGATGAACGCTTCTCTAAAATGGCGGTTTCCAGAGCCTGACGAATACCGGTGATGATAACGACATCACCCTCATTATTCGAATCTTGCGCTGTAGCAGTTCCAGCGAGCCCCATGAACGCGGACAGCGTGATGACTGATGCAGATGTCTTAAAGAACCTTGCACTTACAAATCTCTGAGTCTTTCCCTGAGCCATAATTTTTCCCTTTTAGAGTTTATGAAATTTTCATTCTTGTGTCCACAAACCTAAGTTTAGCCCAATTGTCAACCTTTAAGTTTAGACCAATTGCCAACCTTTAAGTTTAGACCAATTGTCAACCTTAATGTAATACCAATTTGTATTTTTGGACTGCAGTTATATTCAGTCACAATAAATACCGCATTACAATCTACCTAGTAGAACTCCCCATCATATTTGACTGAGAATCAAATTTTTGACGATTTATAACCGCCATTACGCGATTATGCATTTTCATGACCATATTTGATAGTTGCTCATAGGTGTATGTCAAGACTCAAGAAAGAGCCAGAACACGAAAAGCTCGTCCGTCGCCCAGCCAGTCAAATACCAGATTTTTAGAAGAAAATGAGGAACCCAAACGAATACAGATCGCCCTAAAATGTGAGAAATGGCGCTACATAGTAGATATGGTGCCACATAGTAGATATGTCTGGACTGAACTTTTATCTCCATTATGGACGTGAAGAAGAAAAAGATATTGGTATGACAATGTTTATAGCAGGTTAGAACAAAATGGCTAAAGAGCGATTATACCATAAAATTTCCTACCAAATTTTGGAAGCAATTGATGCCGGTATATTCCCGCCGGGCGTTCGGCTGCCCGGAGAAAGAGAGTTGGGAGAAAAATTCGGGGCCAGCCGAGTTTCAATCCGTGAAGCCCTCATCTCTTTAGAGGCGCAAGGCCGCATAGAGATTAAAATGGGATCGGGCGCATATGTCTTAGACGACAATAAACTTCTGATGCGCACTGCTATGCCGAAAGTGGGCCCTCTTGAGCTCACCGAAGCGCGCTCCATCATTGAATCAGAAGCTGCCGCACTAGCCGCCCCTATGATAACAGATGACACGCTTGATAAGCTTGAAGGCTTTGTCGACATCATGCTTGGCGACGGGGGCATGGGCGGGCCAAAGCAGGAAGAGGCGGACCGAGCGTTTCACACGACTATTGCGGAAGTCACCAATAACGCCGCGCTCATATTCACGATCAACAACTTATGGAAAATGCGCTCTGAGGCGATGAAAGTACCGACACTGTACCGAACCGTCTGTGAGAATGATGGCGTATCATTAGAAAAAGAACATCGCGCTATTCTTGATGCGCTGAGAACACGTGATCCAGAAACCGCCCGCCTTGCAATGAAAGCTCATTTTAAAAGGATGTTGAGAACACTGCTCGTTGCCTCTGAAAAACACGCACATCAAGAGGCTGAGCGCAAGGCGTCCGAGAATCGATCGCGCTTCCTCCCCGAAGATTAGCCCTTTAATAATTCCACATCGTGCCGTCTTCTAATCTGACAATCGGATGATAGTGAGCTTGGTGGGAATAACGCTTGGCTTCTTTCTCATCAATATCAATGCCGAGACCCGGCGCGTCGCTGACGTAAAACATTCCATTTTTCATGTGATGATCAGATGGGAATAATGCGTCGCATTCCGGCGTCCCTAGGACAAGATACTCCTGAATGCCGAAATTCGGCGCCCAACGATTTAAGTGCGCTTGCGCGGCCATCGATATGGGCGAATGGCTGGGCGGGCCATGAAACCCAGTGCGAATATGATGCATATCCGCGAAATCAGTAATGCGCCTGAGGTGTGTAATCCCGCCGGCAATCGTGGCGGACACACGGATGAAGTCAAACAGCTCTTGCTCCATCATGTCTTTGCAATCCCAGATCGAGTTAAAGACCTCCCCGATAGCAATTGGCACTGTCGAGTGCTGCCGAATCAGCTTGAGGGCGCTCTGATCATCCGCCGGTGTGGGATCTTCCAGCCAGAACAGCCTATATGGCTCAACCTCTTTGGCGAAGGCGGCCGCTTCGCGCGGACGTAGTCTGTGGTGAACATCATGCAGTATTTTAAGATCAAACCCGAAGCGCTCCCGAATCTTCTCAAAAACACCTGGCATGAATCGCAAATATTTTTCTGTATCCCAAATTTCCGTTTTGGGCAGGCCAGTGAAGTCCGTGATAAAATGCTTCGTGTCTTCGTCGTCCCCGGCCACACCATAGCCCTCAGGCATTCCCGGAATACCGCATTGGATACGAATGGCTTTGTAGCCCTCCGCTTGATAGTGAGTAATGCTATCGAGGAGCGCCTCCACATCACTCCCCGTCGCATGAGCATAGACAAGGCAGGCATCGCGGCTCGGTCCGCCGAGCAGTTGATAGACCGGAAGTCCTGCGATTTTGCCCTTAATATCCCAAAGCGCCATATCTATCGCGCCAATTGCAGCCATGGTTACGGGGCCGCGGCGAAAATATGCACCGCGGTAGAAATATTGCCAGATGTCTTCCGTTTTGCGCGGGTCCATCCCGATGAGGCAGGGAATCAAATATTCTTTAAGGTAGGTTGCCGGTAAAAGACCTCGTCCATTTATTGAGGCATCCCCGACGCCCGTGACACCTTCATCAGTCCTAATCTTTATCGTGACATAATTCTTACCCGGGCCACCCACGAAAACTTCAGCACTTGCAATTTTCACAGCATAACTCCATAGTAAGACAATTGTTTCAGACCAATAAAACATACCAATTTAGTGATGGCCAGTAATTAAGTTGGGTTAATCGCCAATCTGGAAGCGGAAAGAAAGAAATGCTCAAAACAACTGATGCTAATGACCATGTCAATAGCACTGCCGAACAAAGACAAAGCTAATGAATTATGATTACCTGGTCATTGCGGGGTATTTTTGCCTGATTTTGGGGATCGGCTTCACTTTTAAAAATCTGGCCTCTAAATCCACAAGCGACTATTTTCGTGGCGGTGGTAAAATGCTGTGGTGGATGGTGGGATCGACCGCCTTCATGATGCAATTTTCCGCGTGGACGTTCACGGGTGCAGCCGGCAAAGCCTTTACCGATGGCTTTGCAGTCTGC
The DNA here is from genome assembly GCA_937923965.1 of uncultured Caulobacterales bacterium. GTDB lineage: Bacteria > Pseudomonadota > Alphaproteobacteria > Caulobacterales > Maricaulaceae > Litorimonas. The sequence continues at coordinate 1,523 of CALDTL010000086.1, read as the reverse complement.
TTGGTCTTTTTCGCCAACACATTTGCCTACTTCTGTGGGTGGGCCTATTTCGCGCACCGGTTTCGTCAGATGCGGGTCGATACGCCGACAGAGGCGATCCGGCGTCGCTACGGGCATGGTAACGAGCTCTTCTTTTCCTGTGCATTAATAGTTTTCACACTGATAAATGCCGGCGTGTGGCTGAACGCATTGGGTATTTTCTCTAGCGCCGTCTTCGAGGCCGACATTAACGCAAGCATAATCATCATTGGCTTAGCCGTGGTCATCGTTTCTGTTTTGGCCGGCGCGTGGGGCGTGGTGGCGTCTGACTTTGTCCAGACTTTAGTCGTTGCCATTATTTCGGTCGCCTGCGCGGTTGTAGCACTGGTTAAGGTCGGCGGGCCTGTGAACCTCGTCACGGGCTTCCCTGGCGACTTCGTTATCGGCCCGAACATGAACTATCCGCTCTTGCTGATCGGGACCTTTGTCTTTTTTCTCGGTAAGCAAATCGTCACCATCATGAATTTGCATGACTCATTTCGTTTCCTGAACGCCAAGGATTCTGTCAATGCTAGAAAAGCCTCGCTCCTCGCCATGGCTCTAATGGGGGTCGGCAGCATTATTTGGTTTATTCCGCCCTGGGCTTCTGCGATCCTCTACCCGGACGCCGCGACAGCTTTTCCGGAACTTGGTAATAAAGCGTCTGATGCAGTTTATTTGGTCTTTGCGCGCAATGCTATGCCTGTCGGAACGGTGGGTTTGCTTTTGGCCGGACTGTTTGCGGCATCCATGTCATCTATGGACTCAGCCCTCAATAAGAATTCTGGTATTTTTGTTCGGAGTATTTTTCAGCCTTTCTTGGAGAGCCGAAATATTCGGGTTAGCGATGCGTTTCTAGTTAAATTCAGTATGGCGTTGAGTTTTTTCAGTGGTGTTTTAGTCATCTCGATCGCGCTTTATTTCAAATCGCTCAAAGAGCTCAGCCTATTTGATTTGCTAATGGCGCTTTCTGCCATGGTCCAGGTACCGATCTTCATCCCGCTTGTACTGGCTATCTTTATCAAGCGTACGCCCCGCTGGGCACCATGGGTAACGGTGCTGCTTGGGCTGTTTATATCATGGTTCATCCTTAACGTCTTTACGCCGGCCGTATTGGCAGAACTCGTCGGGCTGCCGCCGTTTACCGCGCGCGAGGCAGCGGACATGAACCTAATCATGTCGATCTTTGCGCATCTTTTCATTACGGGCGGCTTCTTTTGCGCCACAACGTTATTCTACCGAGAAGAAACGGACACGAATTTGGAAGCAAAACGCAAGTTTTTCAAAGACCTGAAGACGCCTGTCATCGCCGGCAATGATCAAGATGAATATGACTTACAACAACGTCGTAAACTAGGGTCGATGGTCATCTATATGGGAACTGGAATCTTATTCATGACGTTAATTCCGAACCCATTGTGGGGACGAGTTTTATTTCTAATTTGCGCCTTAGCAACTCTGATAATTGGCGGGGGTCTACGAAGAAGCGCAAGAACGCCCTCACA
>CALDTL010000085.1 GCA_937923965.1 uncultured Caulobacterales bacterium | reverse complement strand
GCATCTTTGTCATAGCCGTAAAAATGCGCGGCGGGCTCGCGGGTGAACCAGTCGGTTTTCATTTTTTGCACAGCGGCGGCGTCATAGCTGACCAGTTTTTCAAAGGCGAAATGGCGCTCGCGTCCCGCCATGAGGTTGCCTGCCATTTCCGCCGCTTCAATCACATAGGTCCCCGAGCCGCACATGGGGTCCAGCAACGGCTCTGTGCGTTTATACCCGCACGCCCGCAGGCTCATGGCGGCAATGGTTTCGCGCAGCGGCGCTTTGCCGAGCGCTTGCTTATAGCCGCGTTTATGCAAAGCGGTGCCCGAGGTTTCGAGGGAGATGATGACGAGGTTACGGGCGATGCGAACCTTAACGAGGATATCCGCATCCTCTAGGCGGCTTGCGATGGGCGCGCCAAATTCCTCGTGAATAGCGCGTTCAATCCGCTCTTCGGCTGCGCCGCTGTGATAGATCTCGCTTTTGCGGTTTGTGCTGACGTCGACTTTGACTTTATGTCCCGGCAGGATGAAATCTCCCCACGGGAAGTTACGCGCATGTTTGTCGAGCTGCGCCAAATGATGCGCGCGAAATTCGCCGATCCGCACGAGGACTTTGGACGCGCCGCGCAACACTAAATTCGCGCGCCAGACTTCGGGCCAGCTGCCGCGTATCAAGACGCCGCCAGAAATTACGGCGGGCTTCTTGAACCCCTGCTCTCGGACTTCGGCGGCGAGCCACTCTTCGAGCCCCGGCAAGGTCACGAGGAAGATTTCAAATGTTTTGGAAGCGGGGTCGACCATATCGGCGGGGCCTATCACGCAGTGCAGCAAGGCGGAAGAGCGATTAGGAATATCTATTTCAACGCCCGCCCAGCTGTGGTTAATTCCGCCTATCATTTACACAGGCGAAGTTTGGTCCAGCTCATGACATCTTTATCGAAACATTTTTGTCTAACATTTGGTCTCACCGCAGCTTTCCTGGCCGCCTGTTCGGGGCAAACATCAAGCGAAATGACGGATGCCCCCCAACCCCCGAGCCAGACGCAAACCCCGCAAACCCCGAAACCCGTCAATATAGGCGAGGCCCATATGTCGGTGATCTCAACGCTCAAAAACCAGCCCGCCATCCTTGCGGCGTTCAAAACCATTGAATCCCACCGCGATGAAAATAATCGCGACATGATAGAGTTGACGGAAATCCCCGCCCCGCCCTTTGGCGAAGACACGCGGGGCAAGCGCGTGGCGGAGATGTTCCGCGAAGCCGGCTTAGCGAATGTGAAAATCGACGAGGTCGGGAATGTCATCGGTATGCGTCCCGGCCGCAGCGGCGCAAAGACTATCGCGCTGGGCGCGCATATCGACACAGTTTTCCCGATTGAAACAGATGTCACTGTGCGGCGCGAAGGCGATACTTATATCGCCCCCGGCATTGGCGATAACACGCGCGGCATTGTTGTCCTGCTCAGCCTCATCAAGGCGCTAGAGGCTCATAATATTCAAACCGAACATGACCTGATGTTTGTCGGCAATATTGGCGAAGAAGGCTTGGGTGACTTGCGCGGCATCAAACATCTCTACCGCGACGGCGCGCCCAAAATTGACAGCTTTATCGCAGTGGACGGCGGACGTGACGACCGCTTAGTTTATAGCGGCGTCGGGTCTTTCCGCTACCGCGTGACCTTCAAAGGTCCGGGCGGACATAGCTGGGGTGATTTTGGCGATGCCAACCCACATCATGCCTTGGGACGGGCCACCACGCTCTTTGCGGACCGCGCAGCGAAAGTCTCGAGCGAAGGCCCCAGAACCAGTTTCAGCCTTGGCCGTATCGGGGGCGGCACCTCCATCAACTCCATCCCCTTTGAGAGTTGGATGGAAGTCGACATGCGCTCTGTCAGCGTAGAGAAGCTCGACGAGATGGACGCGGTCTTCCAACAAGCCATGATTGACGGTCTCGCCGCAGAAAATGCGGCGCGCACACGCGGCGATGAAATCACGGTCGACATTAAAAAGGTGGGCGACCGGCCTGTGGCCAATGGCGACGCAAGTAGCCCTCTCGTCCAGCAAGCACTGGCCGCCATCGGGAGTTTTGGTTTGGACCCGCAATTGCGAAGTTCATCTACCGACGCCAACACGCCCATCGCAAAAGGCCTGCCCGCCATCACCATCAGCCGCGGCGGGAAAAGCGCGGGCGCACATTCCTTCGAAGAAACTTGGACCGACACAGACTCCCACATCGCCATCCAAATCGCCCTGCTGATAACGCTCGCGCAAGCCGAATATGCGGGGCCTTGAGGGCCTGAATACGATACCAGCAGAACAACGATGAACGTTTTAAAACGTCTCTAATTCAGCGTGATTGGCAATAATATGAAACAACACTTCCAACTTCTTTTGGCGGCGATGGTCTTCGTTAGCTGTGTGGCAAAAGATACGTCGCCTTCGCATACCGCTGATGCCATTTACACGAATGGAAAACTATGGACCGGAGACCCAGCCAATCCTTGGGCGACGGGACTTGCGATAAAAGGAGACAAAATTATTGCCATGCAATCCGATCAAAGCCTGTCGAAATGGCGGGGTGAACAAACGGATTACCACGATCTAGAGGGAAAATTTGTTGTCCCCGGATTTCAGGATTCTCACATCCACGTCATGTATCAGTCGTCGCCCCAAGTTGATTTGGCAGGCGCTGAGTCTTTGTTAGACATCCAACAACGCGTAGAAAACTTCGCAGCTGAAAACCCCAATCTGCCCTGGATAGAAGGCTTTGGTTGGGGGTATAGCGCCTTTCCGGAGCAGCGCCCCCTTGCGGCGCATCTGGATGCTGTGGTGTCAGATCGCCCTGTTTTTATCACCTCTCGGGATGGGCATATGGCGCTGGCCAATTCATTGGCGATGGAAATGGCCGGAATAAACGCGCGTGTCGAGGACCCTGAAAATGGTCGTGTTGTTCGCGGAGGGGACGGCACCATTACGGGTGAATTTCAGGAAAAAGCCGCGAGCCTAATCCGTGAATTTATTCCGCCACCGACAGCTAAACAGCGTTATCAGGCGCTCATATCGAAAATGAGTGAAGCTGCAGAAGCTGGCATTACGGCCTTTCATGAGGCGGGGGTAGATCCGGACAACATTGCACTCTTTGAACAGGCTCTGGCTGAGGGTGAATTGTTACAACGTGTGGAATTAGCCCTGAGAATGGAAACACCAGAAACGCGTAGTGAGGTCCCCAGCGACGCCATCAATAGGCAAATAAATGAAGCGAAGGCTTTAAACAAACGCCTAAAGGGCCCCTATCTGCAGATACGTTCCGTGAAGGGAATGTTAGACGGCACCATCGATGCAACAACGGCTGCCATGTTCGAAAATTATGTTGGAACAAATACAAAAGGCATTCCCTTTTGGGAGCCTGAAACATTGCAAAAAACTGTGGCCATTTACGACGAGTCCGGGTTCCAAGTCATCTTGCACGCCATTGGAGACCGCGCCATTTCCGAAGCCCTCGACGCCTTTGATTATGCGCGGCAAGCAAACGGCCCGAGGGACAGCCGTCACCGTATTGAGCATGCCGAGATGCCGCGTCTGTCTGATTTAATCCGGTTTGAAGAATTTGGCGTTATCGCCTCGACCCAACCGATGTTTGCCTATCCAGACTCGACCGTACTGGAAAATTTTTCTCTATTATTGGGGCCTGAGCGAGCCCAACATGCTGATAATTTCGCCCTATGGGATGACGCTAATATTCGTCAGATTTTTGGCAGCGACAATCCGGTTATGACCCTATCTGTACTCAAGGGGATTGAAGCGGCTGTCACGCGAATGACCGAAGAGGGAACCCCAACTGGCGGCTGGTTCCCAGACGGGCGAATTAGCGTAGACGCCGCGCTTCGTCACTATACGTCAGATTCTGCATGGGGCACCCATGATGACAAAGAGCGCGGCACGCTTGAGGTCGGAAAATTCGCGGATTTCGTTATCTTGTCCGAGAACATTTTAGACATTGATCCCGCGCAAATATCTGAAACTAAGGTTCTCAGAACTGTGATGGGCGGACGGACGACATTTGCTCGCGACTAACACATTGATTGAGCTTCGTCCCCTCACCCGAAACTCTCTACATCGCCGCCCTTACTTTTAGGCTGTAATTCCGATAAGCTGCCCGCATAGGTATAAATTACCGCAGAAATTGGGGATTATATGTTTAAACGACCATACGTTCTGGCCCTCGGCTTGCTGGCCTTATCATTACCCGAGATTGCCTATGCTGCGGATAACTCGCTTGCGCTGACCATATATGGCGACGGACGAACCCTGGTCGATGATACGCGCCAGATTACCTTTGATACCGGAACGCAGTCCATCTCGCTTCCGGGGGTGTCCTCGGCGATCCTGCCACAGAGCGTGACCATTCGGTCAGATGACATTGAAATTCTGGAACAAAATTTTGATTTTGATTTGCTGACCCCAGCAAAACTCATGGAAAAAGCGGTCGGGCAGCGCGTTCAGATTGTGCGGATAAATCCGGCGACTGGCGCAGAAGAGACCCGCTTTGCAAAAGTTCTATCCGTCAATAATGGCACAGTCATCGAAGTGAACGGCAAGATTGAAGTGCTGCGCGCGGACCAAGTCCCGACACGGGTGATCTTTCCTAAAGTTCCAGATAATTTGCGGGCTGAGCCGACATTATCCCTCAAGCTTGATACGGATCGTCCGGGAACGCGCCCGCTGGGTCTGTCCTATCTGACCAGCGGTATTAATTGGCAGGCCGATTACGTCATGACCTTTGATGAGGCCTCCAACCAGATGGATATTCAAGGTTGGGCGACATTGGAAAACCTCACGCAAACAGGATTTGAAGATGCCGAGCTGTCCGTTATCGCGGGATACGTGGGCAGGTTGAATGGTCAAAGAAATTACAATCGCTCGCAGAGCCCGTATTATAATTTTTATTGGCAGCGACGCCAATATTTGCAGCGTATTAATAATCAGCGCCGCGCGGCGCTGCGGCAAGGCGGAACAGAAGCCAGTTCCGCAGAACGTGTCGGAGATAATCTCATTTATCGCCTGCCGCAAAAGACGACCCTAGCCGCCCAGCAGAAGAAGCAAATCGCAATTGTCGAAGCCGATGGTGTCACGGCCAGAAAAGCCTATGAGTTTTACCAAACGGGATTCCAGTCCGCCGGCACATCTCGCAGCGTAGAGAGCCGCGTGGCGTTCTCCAACAGCCGTGCAGCCGGTCTGGGCGAGGCGCTGCCTGCGGGGACGATCCGCGTTTATTCAAAAGATCTTCAAGGCAAATCCCAATTCATTGGCGAGGAAGAGATTGGCCATATTGCAGGCGGCTCGGATATGTCCCTGAAAATTGGTGAGGCATTTGACATCACGGTGAAACCGACCTTGGTCAAATCTAACAAGATCAGCGATAATGTCACAGATTACGAAATGAAATTTGACCTTCGCAACGCCTCCCCTAAAAGCGTGACCGTTCGACTTTACCAAAATATGTATGGCTATCGGAATGACTATGAGTTTCTGAGCGAAAGCCAAACAGGCGCGCAGGAAAACGACTCACGGCGCTATTGGGATATGGAAATCCCGGCGGAAGGATCTACCGCGCTGACATTTAAGGTGCGTGAAAACCGTTAATCCGCGCGGTTAGCTTCATATTACCTTGGCTTTTGGCGGGGCCTCAGATTGCGCAGGCGCAAACGCAAATGGTCAAGTCTTTTGGATTTGACGACGTGCAGATGATTGACTCACAAGAGGTTCAATCAACGGCGCTGACAATTTATCCGGATAATCTCGCCTTGGTCCGCGAAACACGTATGGTCGATGTGCCGGCGGGTGTTGTGGATATTCGCTTCTTCGGCGTGACCGATATGATTATCCCGCAATCGGCTGTGCTCGAAGAGTTTGAAGGTTTGCGGCTTGAGGGGAATTTCGACGCCGACCTTATCACCCCCGCGAAACTACTCAGCGAGTCCGTTGGCGATACCCTCACGATCCGCCGCCTCAATCCCGTGACGGGCGAAGCTGATTTTGTGAGCGCGGAGCTCATCTCTGCAGCTATTGATACTGCGGGACGCCGCGGCACAACTGCGGTCTTTTCAACTTTGGACGGGATAGAGGGCTATCAATGCTCGGGACTGCCGGAGTCTATCATCCTGTCCAAATTGCCCGATGGTCTGCAAACTGTTCCCGTGCTTTCAACGCGGGTTGTTGCGGAAGAGAGCGGGCCCAAAGAGGTGACGCTAACCTATCTGACGCGCGGTCTGAGCTGGGAAGCAGATTACCGCATGGACGTCGCGCAAGATAAACCGGAGGGCTCTTTGCTCGGGTGGCTGACGTTGAAAAACGAAACCTCTAAGAGCTTTGAAGACACGGAATTGGGGGTTGTCGCGGGCGCGTTGAACCAAGTCACGGACCGCAACTCTTCGAACAACAGGCCTAATTGGGATCGGGTCGCGACCTGCGTGCTCCATAAATTTGGCGGGGATGTTACAGAAAGCGTTGTCGTTCAACATGCATCTGCACCAGTAGCAGAGGTAGCGTATTTTGCTGGGGGCGGCGGAGATGAAGATACAATCATCGTGACCGCGAGCAAATTGGCGGGCGTTCGGGAAGCCACTCAAGAGGATTTGGGAGATTATAAGCTCTACCGCGCGCCGCAGGCCGTGTCGGTCAAGGCGCATCAGAGCAAGCAAATCGCCTTTCTATTCAAAGAGGATATTGAGTTTGAAACCTCTTATAGCTGGACCTTGTCTGATCTCGAAGACCGTCAAGATTTTGACCTTGAGGATTTCGTCGAGGACGAGGTTCCTATGCCGAGCCGCCTCACATATGAAATTGATAATGCGAAGGACGGCACGCTGGGTGTCTCTCTGCCAAAAGGCACCTTGCGCGCTATGTCGCGACGACGGGACGGTGTTGATGTTTTTCTCGGCGAAGGCGGCGTGCCAAATAGACCCGTCGGCGAGGCATTAGATGTCAAGATTGGGGATAGCTTTCTGGTCACGGCAAGGCTTTATGAAATGAAGGAAGATGACGACGGCGTGGTCGCGGCCAAAATCGATTTAAAAAACGCAACGGATCGCGAGGTTAAAACAGAATTTGAATTTGATCTTTTAACGTCTGTTTCCGTTCGGAAGGGCCGCAAGAGATTATCCTCTGAAGATATGACTTACAGTTTCACGCTCCCGGCTGAGAGTAGCGTGAGCCTATCCTTCAGAGGCAAAATACCAGAAGACTAAAACTGCGTCAGAAAAGACGACCCATTCAAGGGCGGTGTGGTTCAAGGCCGCCTTAAATTCACCAAACCCATCTTTCCCCGCGCTTGGTTGACGGCGTTCCAGGCGTGCGGGTCATGAGCGAGCGTCCGGACTAGCTTTCCTGTTGAAATGCCGAGCGCCTCTGCGCTGTGGCCGACCGCCCAGTCGTTATGCGCCATCACATCCAACACATGCGCGAGAAATTGGGCGTAGCGGCGATCTTTGCGGCCCAACTTCCAAGACCCGTCCCAGCTTTCAGTGCCGGGACCCGGGGGAACAGGCTTGCGGATTTCCAGAGCCAGCGCGGTTCGCAGGCGGCGCAAGGCCTCGCTGCGGTTGCGGTGCTGGGAGCGATGGTCCGAACATGACGCGGTGACCGCGCCGTCCAACACCGTCAAGCGAACCGCAGAATCTGTGGTATTCCGATGCTGTCCGCCCGGCCCCGACGCGCGGTAGGTCTCTTGCCTGCAGTGCCGCAAGAGATCATCATCGACTAAGGTGAGAAGACCATCGCGATTGGGCACCTCAAGCGCCGCGCGCTTTCCCGCGCCCCTTTGATAGCGCTTTGATAATCCCCCGAAAGGTTCGCACCTCTTGTTCGCTCATTTGCGCGCGGGTGAGCGGCGCGCGGATATTTTGCTGCATGAGGTGTTTCTTGGCGGCGGGGAAAAAGAACCCCGCCTTATCCAGCTCGTCTTCGAGGTGATTGAACATGCGCGTGAGCTCTTCGCGCGGGGCGACATCGCTGCGGACATCATCGAAAATATCGGGGACGGTCACGTCGCCGCTTTGCGCCCAGATGAAGGCAAAGACATTCACGGCCTGCGCGAGGTTCAGCGATTGGAACGCGGGGTTCACGGGATAGGTCAGGATTTTATCCGCGAGGACCACATCGGCATTGGTGAGGCCCGCTTTTTCGGGTCCGAATAAAATCCCGACGCCCTGCTCTATTTTGGCGCGCATTTCCGTGCCGACGACATCCGTGCCGACAACTGGAATTTCCAGCTCGCGGCGGCGTGCTGTAGCGGCAAGGACGAAGGATAAATCCGCGACGGCCTCTTCGACTGTGTCAAACAGCTTCGCCGTCTCGATTAGCTCTACCGCGCCCGCCGCCATCGCATCGGCCGCCGGATTTGGCCACCCATCGCGGGGCGCGACAAGACGCAGCTCTGTTAGGCCGAAATTGAGCATCCCCCTACAAGCCGCGCCTATATTCTCCCCGAGCTGAGGCCGCACGAGGATGACAGCGGGCTGCGGGCGCTCGTCGCGCTCGATGACGCGGCCCAACTGGTCTTTAACGGCTTTGCCCATAAATCGTGGCTTTCGTTTCGGCGTGGCCAATGGTAAGGCCCGCACAACATTTCAACTTGCACGCTTAATGAGGATAACATGGCTAAAATCAAGGTCACCAACCCCGTCGTCGATATGAATGGCGATGAAATGACCCGCATCATGTGGGACATGATTAAAGAGCGCCTCATCCACCCTTACCTCGATATCGATTTGCTTGATTATGATCTCTCCATCCAATCGCGCGATGCAACCGAAGACCAAATCACAATTGATGCCGCCAATGCGATCAAGAAACATAATGTCGGCATTAAATGCGCCACCATAACGCCCGATGAGCAACGCGTAGAAGAATTTGATCTCAAAAAAATGTGGCGCTCGCCGAATGGGACGATCCGGAATATCCTCGGCGGCGTTGTGTTCCGCGAGCCGATCATCTGTAGCAACGTCCCGCGCCTTGTGCCCGGATGGACCGCGCCAATTGTCATTGGCCGTCACGCTTTTGGGGATCAATATAAAGCGACAGATTTCCTCGTGCCCAGCAAAGGCAAGCTGACCATGACATGGGAAGGTGAAAACGGCGAGAAAATCGAAAAAGAAGTTTTTGATTTCCCCGAAGCCGGTGTGGCGATGGGCATGTATAATCTCGACGCCTCAATTCGCGATTTCGCCCGCGCCTGTTTCAACTATGGCACGCAGCGCAAATGGCCGGTGTATCTCTCCACGAAAAATACAATCCTCAAGAAATATGACGGACGTTTCAAAGATATTTTCCAAGAGGTCTACGACACAGAATTTGCCGAAAAATTCGAAGAATTTGGCGGCTATTATCAGCATCGCTTGATTGACGATATGGTCGCGGCGGCCATGAAATGGTCCGGTGAATATATCTGGGCCTGTAAGAATTATGACGGAGACGTGCAGTCCGATACTGTCGCGCAGGGCTTTGGGTCACTCGGCCTGATGACCTCCTTCTTGCTGACGCCAGACGGGAAGACGATGGAAGCCGAAGCCGCGCATGGTACGGTCACGCGCCATTACCGCAATCACCAAAAAGGCGAAGCGACATCCACAAACTCAACGGCGTCTATCTTTGCTTGGACGCGGGGCCTCGCCCATCGCGGCAAGCTCGACGATAATGAGAAGCTCATCGAATTTGCGACAGGCCTCGAGAAGACTGTCATTGATACCGTCGAAGGCGGCCAAATGACAAAAGACCTCGCCCTCCTCGTGGGTGATCAGCAGGGCTGGCTCACGACAGAAGGCTATCTCGAAGCGATTGCCGAGAATTTCGAACGGAAAATGACTTAGGTCTTTATCCTGCTGAGTGACAACCGCGCTATAAATTGCTAAACAGCCCGTATGAAACAATTTATACGGGCTTTTTTATTGCTTGGCTGCGGGTCTACTGCTGCGGCGCAAAGTGAAGGTTACACCCGAACATCAGCCCCTTGGTCCGATCTGAGTTATGAAGTCTGCTCCAAAGCAGAGGGAAGTGATTTCCGCCCCGTTGTTTTCAAACCGAAAATTGAGGAATGGACTTACACGGAAACTAAATTTCAAACAGTAAAATTTGTCGCGACTGAAAATGGAATTTCAGAAGTCCCCGTAAAAGACGAACATACCTTTCCCGCATATTTTCTTGTAGGACAGAAAATTGGTTACCTTGATGATGATAACAAATGAGTCAGTAAGAACGGCGTCCCAATAACGAATTTCAACCAGATAGAAAATATAACGGGTAAAAAAATACAACCCAACGTCAAACCAATCTCTGAAGAAGAGACTGTTTACAAAGCCAACATCGATTTGGAACAAGCAGCGGCGTTCCAGAAAATTCACTATGAACCACCTTGCACGGTATTTTCAGTGGGTCACTACGACAGATTAGAAACGAAATTGCATTACGATTTCGGAAAAAACAATCCCATGCAATGTCATGAAAACGCAGGATTTAGCCGCAGTGAAAAATTCAACTCCTCAGAAACTGCTCACCGCATAGTTGTTGGATATACGGACGGCTCCAGCTATTACATCAAATTTCCGAATGGAGAAACTGGTGTATTTCCTTGGTACGGCTTTGAATTTCTTTACAACGCAGACGGATCACGCGTCTGCGACTGGAATGATCTTGGCAGTTTTATAGGATACGAACTTATTCAGATGACCAAATAAGCTCGTAGAACCTACCCAATAATAGCGTTCAACGTCTCGGATGGTCGCATGACGGCGGCGGTTAGGCCAGCATTCGCATGGTAATATCCCGCCATATCGACGGCGTTCCCAGCTCCGGCTTTTAGCTCTTTCAAAATCGCCGCTTCATTATCGGTCAGGTCTTTTGCGATCTTGGCGAAATGAGTCTTAAGGCCTGCATCCGTATTTTGCGAGGCAATGGCATCCGCCCAATAGCGCGCGAACCAATAATGCGAGGTGCGGTTATCATCATCGCCAACTTTGCGGCCCGGTGAGCGGCCTTCGACGAGCAAGAGCTCTGTCGCGGTTTCAACGGCTTCGCCGAGGACGGCCGCCTTTGGACGGCCCTTTGTCGCGAGGAAATTAAAGCTTTCCCCCAGTGCGCAGAACTCGCCGAGACTATCCCAGCGCAGATGATTTTCCTCTTGCAGCTGCTGCACATGTTTCGGCGCAGACCCACCAGCGCCCGTCTCAAACAATCCGCCGCCATTCATGAGTTTTACAATAGACAGCATTTTCGCGGAGGTATTCAGCTCAAGAATTGGGAACAAATCGGTCAAATAGTCCCGCAACACATTACCCGTAATGGTGACAACATCATTGCCCTTGGTCATTTCCTCGAGCGTGTAGCGCGTGGCTTCGCGGGGCGCGAGAATTGGAATGTCTTTCCCAGCCGCTTCCAGCGCAGGTTTCACATATTTGATGAGCTCCGCATCATGCGCGCGGTTCGCATCCAGCCAAAACGCAGCCAATCCGGTGGCATCAAAGCGTTCAATCCCAAGTTTAATCCAGTCCAAGATCGGCGCCCTTTTGGCTGTGCAAGAGCGCCAGATATCGCCCGTTGCGACGTCATGGCTAATAATCGTCTCGCCGCCGTCGAGCACGATAGAAATGGTGCCATCTGCGCTCGCTTCGAATGTGGTTGGGTGCGAGCCATATTCCTGCGCCTTTTGCGCCATCAGGCCAACATTGGACACCGCGCCGCAGCTCGTGACATCGAGTTTGCCGTTTTCTTTGAAATAAGCCACGGTCTCATCGTAAACCGGCGCATAGCTATTATCAGGGATGCAGCATTTCGTATTGGCGGGCTCACCGTCTGGGCCCCAACCTATGCCGCCCGCTTTGATGACTGCGGGCATAGAGGCATCAATAATCACGTCAGAAGACACATGCAGGTTCGTGATCCCCTTATCGGAATTGACCATATAAAGTGGCGGCTTGGCGGCAAGCGCAGCTTTTAAATCGGCTTCCATCTCGGCGTTGCCCGCGATGAGTTTTTCAAGCGTCCCGATGCCGGAGTTTGGATTGAAGTCGAGCGCCTTGCCATGCTTGGCGAGGAAATCTTCCAGATAAACCGACACAAAATGTCCGAAGATAATTGGGTCGGACACTTTCATCATGGTGGCTTTGAGATGGACAGAGAATAAAACGCCGTCCTCAACGGAGGCGACTTCATCTTTGATATAAGCCCGCAAGGCTTTGGCCGACATGAAGGTGCCGTCAACAATTGTGCCCGCGTCATAGGATAAGCCGTCTTTGAGGACGGATGTTTTGCCCTTTTTATCTGTAAATGTGATTTTTGCGCCGCCCGCTTGCGCAGGGGTGATTGTCACGGATTTTTCATTCGCGAAGAAATCATCGCCCGGCATGGAAGCAACCGTAGTTTTATTCTCCGGCGTCCAATCGCCCATACGGTGCGGGTTTTGCTTGGCGTAAGACTTCACAGCTTTGGCCGAGCGGCGGTCAGAATTGCCCTCGCGCAAAACCGGGTTCACCGCCGAGCCTTTGACTGTGTCATATTTCGCGCGCACCGCCTTGTCAGCTTTGGACTTTGGATCGGTTGGGTAGTCTGGAATCGGATAGCCTTGCGATTGAAGCTCCTTAATGGCTTCTTGCAGCTGCGGGACGGACGCCGAAATATTGGGCAGCTTAATGACATTGGCTTCGGGAGTTTTGACGAGCTTTCCGAGCTCTGCCAGATCATCCGTTACCCGCTGCCCGTCAGATAAGAGATCGGGGAACAGAGACAAAATTCGCCCCGCGAGTGAAATATCGCGTGTTTCCACGTTAATATCTGCCGCGCTGGCAAAGGCCGTGATGATCGGCAGCAAAGAATTGCGGGCCAGTTCCGGCGCTTCGTCAACGATGGTGTAAATAATATCGGCTGATGTCTTTGTCATATCATTCGTTCTTTTGGGCGTTTCACAAAAATGTCGAGCTTTGAAACCAAAGCTTCATTGACGTTTTCAGGACGGGTTTTCAGGAACGCCCTTCCTATAGAACTGTTCGGAATTTTCAAAGACTATTCAAAACCGATATGTAATTTAGCCAGATGGAGAATTTTACATGACAGAAAAATCCACCCAAACGGATTGGTCGACGTAACTGACGTCAGGCTCTCAAGATCTTGAGGGTATGATAACATTGTTTCTCGGCTTTGTGACTGGCACGGAGGACAAGTTTCCTTATTCACGCTGGAATGAAAACTTACATCCTCCCCTCCCTCCTCATCCTTTTAGGCACTGGTGCTTCCGATCTAGCGCAGGCTATGGATGGCCCCGCCAGCTTGGACGATAAAGCCAAGATATTTGTAGGCGTCCAGACTTTAGTAGCGTCAGAACATTTGGGGTCTGCCGAGGACGACATCTCCATCTTGCCCTATCTCAGCGTGGATGATTACAAAGGCGTAGATATCTTCGGGCCCTCGATATCTTACCGCGCGATTGAAACAGGAACGGGTGTCGGGCTGGGAAAATGGTCTCTTCGTGCAGGACCTATCGCGACCTACCAGACAGGCCGCAACTCCGGTGACAGCGCAACACTTACCGGCCTTGACGATATTGATGGCAGCCTGCTTTTAGGCGGCTACGCAAGAGCTACATTTGGTCCCGTCGGGCTGCGGCTTGATGTTGGGCAAGACGTTATCGGCGGACATGATGGGCTGATAGCAAATGCCTCAATTGGAACACTGCTTCCATTGGGGAAATTGAACATACAACCCTCGGCCACGGTGAGCTGGGGAAGTGAAAGCTTCAATCAAACCTTCTTCGGAATTACGCCTGAACAAGCCGCAGCCTCTGGTTTGGACATAAACGACACAGGGTCTGGCATCTATTCATATTCGCTCAGCGCCGTGAGTTGGTTGGAGTTGACCGACAAATATACCATATCATTAATTGGGTCCCATAGCTGGTTTACAGAGGAGGCTAAAAACAGCCCGATTATTCTGGCTGAAGATGGTTCAGATACAGGGTTTTTCGTCTCTGTGGGGTTCTCGCGCAAATTCACGCTTTGACGTTAGGATTCAGCTCCGCTTAAATATGCTCGGCTAATTTTATGTTTGGAAAGCGCGCCCAAACAGATTAGGTGTCATCAAATGAAGATTGTCACCCCCCTCCTCACTTCCGGCCTCATTGCCCTCCTCGGGGCGAGCCATTCCGCCTTTGCACAAACCGCCGAAGGCCCCATTCAATCTGAAGACGAAACGGTCGTCTATGTCGGCGCAATTGGCCTTCTTGGTTCCGAATACCTCGGCTCGGCCGATGAAGAGCTGAGGCCCCTACCGTATCTCAGCGTCGATAATCTCAAAGGTTTTGATTTATTCGGCACCTCCCTCTCCTACCGCGCCGTTGAAATTGGCACGGGCCAAGGTTTGGATAAATGGTCCTTGCGCGCCGGGCCCAGCCTGACCTTTCAGGGCGGACGCGATTCAGACGATAGCGAAACCCTCACAGGCCTCGAAGACATAGGCTCCAGCGTCATTGCTGGCGGCTATATTCGCGGAACGATTGGCCCAGTTGGCCTCAGATTCAGCGCCGGACAGGATATTATTGGCGGCCATGACGGCCTCGTCGCCGATGCTTCCATCGGCACATTTCTGCCGCTTGGCCCCTTGAAAATCCTACCTTCCGCGAGCGTGAGCTGGGGCAGCGGCGGTCACAATCAGAACTTTTTCGGGATTACGCAGGCCCAATCAGAGGCGTCTGGCCTGACCGTGAATAACGTCGATGCCGGCATCTACGCCTATTCTGTAAACCTCGTCAGCTGGTTTGAGCTCGATGAAAACTATATCATCAGCCTCATCGGGACACATCGCTGGTTCACCGAAGAAGCCAATGATAGTCCTATCATTCTGGCCGAAGACGGCGCCGACACAGGGATATTTGTCGCGCTGGGGATTGCCCGTAAATTCACGCTTTGACGGAAGTTTTGCGTGAGCCTCGGTGGAGCGCTGAGACTAAAACAAAACTGATAATCATCAGAAGAAACCAGCTCCCGAGCTTCTGAAAACCCACCATATGCCAATCCGATTCTTGTCCGGGATAGGTCCAGGCACGGGCGTAGGTGCCGATATTTTCAGCGACCCAAATGAACAGCGCGACAAGAAAAAGCCCTAAAAGCAGCGGCATAGGCCTATGATCTTCATCTGGCTTAAAATAAATGACGCTCGGCCCGTAAAGCAAAGCCGCCGCAAGGAATAATCCCAAACGAATATCTGGCCCAAAATGATGGGTGAAGAAATTAATGTAGATCGCGACCGCAAGACCGGCTTGGGCCCAAAGCGGCGGAAAGCGTTCAAACCGGAAATCAAACAGCCGCCACACCCGCGCCATATAGCTCCCGACACAGGCATACATAAACCCGGAAAATAGCGGGACATCATATATGCGTAGCACGCTGGCCTCGGGATATATCCAACTGCCCATATGGGTTTTGAACACTTCCATGACCGTGCCAACAATATGAAACACGAGAATTATCTTCGCCTCGCCTAAGGTCTCGAGCCGAAACAAAAGCATCGACAGCTGAATTGTAATCGCGCCCAGGGTCAGAAAATCATAACGGGTGAGCGCTGCACCCGCCGGATAATAAACATAAGTCAGTAAGATGAGGCCCAGCATCAGCCCGCCAAAGAGACAGGCCCACGCTTGTTTAACGCCAAAGGTGACAAATTCATAAACCGCTCTCGAAAATGGCCCGCGGACATAGCGCGCGCGGAGCGCGATACGAAAATCATGCAATAGGCCTAGGGGATCGAACATCTCGGCAATATCTCTCGGGACTATGACAAATCTGCGGCGGGGTCGCGGCGGCGATTTGATGATTTCAAGACATCACTTGCCCTATTGCCCTATTGCCTTGCGCGTCGAGATTTAAAGCGTTTTGGACTTGCCCGCTTCTATCATGTCCAAATCCAGAGGCAGTAACTCTGTGGTGGTGATCTTTGTGCGGGGCTTCTCAAAGCGGGTCAATGTGCCGTCAATCACCGCCAAAGCGACGCCCCCCGGCGCGAGTTGCGCGAGCACGGCTTCCGGCTCGGCGCGCAGGGCATAGCCCAGAACAATCCGGTCAAAAGGCGCCTGCCCCGGCCAGCCATATCGCCCGTCGCCATGCCGCGTGACAACAGTGTGGACGTCGATCAATTTGAACCGGTCTTTTGTCTCGGAGATGAGGGTCTTGTAGCGCTCAACCGTGTAAACACGGGTCGACATGTGAGATAAAATCGCGGCCAAATATCCGCTGCCCAACCCCAGCGTGAGAACCTTATGGTCTGGCCGAACATCCAGCATTTGCACCATCAGCGCAGAGGTCATGGGCGGCGGCAAGGTCTGCCCGCATCCAATGGGGATATTGACGTCCCCATAGGCCGAGGCCCGCTGATCCGCCGGAACAAAATGGCGGCGCGGACTGAGCTCTATTGCGCGCAATACATCATTAGAAGAAATGCCGCGGCCGCGAAGCCGCATAATCATATCAATGAGACCGGGGTCTATGCTCATGTAGCAAAGGTCGCCAGACTCGCTTCATGGGTCAAGTCCGTATGCAGCGGCGTGACACTGATATAACCATCATAAATCGCCCGAAGGTCCGTTCCTTGCGGCGGATTTGATTTTTTCGCGCCGTAAGTCAGCCAGAAATAATCTCCGCCGCGCGGGTGATTACGCCGATCTACGCCTGTCATTTGAAAATCACGATGGCCTTGCCGCGTATATTGCAGGCCTTTGACGGCGTCCGGCGCGGCGTCTGGGAAATTGACATTTGGGACAACTTTCGCCGCCCAGCCTCGGTCCAGCAGCTCTTTTATCGTCGCAGCACCATGCGCCAAGGCTGTTTCCCAAGGGAGGCTTTGCGCGCCTTGAAATCCGCGCGCGAGCGACAGCGCAATGGACGGCACGCCCATTTGCATGCCCTGTAATGCGCCCGCGACCGTGCCAGAAAAAGTGACGTCTTCCGCGAGGTTCTGCCCGCGATTCACGCCCGATAATATGAGGTCCGGCGGCGAGTCCGGCATGAGGGCCTTCAGGGCCACGATGATGGAGTCCGTAGGCGTTCCCGTCACGGAAAAAATGCGCTCATCCAGTTTGCGCAGGCGCACCGGATTATGCAGCGACACGCCGCGCGAGGCGGCGGATTGTTCCGAGTCCGGCGCGCAAGTCCACACATTATCCGAGAGCTGCAAGGCGATCTCGCGAAGAACCGAAATCCCCCGCGCATTCACGCCATCATCATTAGTGAGAAGAATTTTCATAACAGCTCATTAGGGAGTAGAGATTGGTTTGTGAACAGCCGATTGCAAAAGAACTCTCCTCCACAGCGATGGCGGGGGAGGTGGCTCAGAGTTTTGAAAAAACACGGAGCCGGAGGGGGTAGGACCCGAAAAACACTTCAACGATTCGATATTGTTTTATGGCAGCGCAGTCGCGCTGCACCCCCTCCGACCCGCTACGCGGCCCACCTCCCCCGCTCATGCGTTTCCTGCGGAACCGCGAGGGTGGAGACTGCACTTTAGCTAATCACCTCAAGCCCGCCCATATATGGGACCAACGCCTTGGGCACAGTAATGGTCCCGTCGGCATTTTGGTAATTCTCCAGAACGGCAACGAGTGTCCGGCCAACAGCGAGGCCACTGCCATTCAAAGTATGGACGAAACGATTATCTTTCGGTGCGTGTTTATAGCGTGCATTCATGCGGCGCGCTTGGAAATCCCCGCAATTTGAGATGGAGCTGATCTCGCGATATGTGTCTTGACTCGGGAGCCAGACTTCGAGGTCATAGGTCTTGCGCGCCCCAAATCCGAGATCGCCCGTGCAAAGCTCAACCACGCGATAAGGTAGCTCCAGTTTTTGCAACACGGTTTCCGCGCAGCGCAGCATATTCTTATGCTCTGCCTCGGAGTCTTCGGGTTTACAAATCGTCACTAACTCGACTTTGTTAAATTGGTGCTGACGGATCATACCCGTCGTGTCGCGTCCCGCAGACCCCGCTTCGGAGCGGAAACAAGGTGTGTTGGCGGTCATACGTTTGGGAAGCACGTCGGAGTCTAGAATGCTCTCGCGGACGGTGTTTGTTAGGGAGACTTCTGATGTCGGGATGAGATAGTGATCATCTCCAGCCTTATACAGATCTTCCGCGAATTTTGGCAGTTGGCTGGTGCCGTAAAGCGCCTTTGGCCAAACCAAAAACGGCGGGCTCGTTTCCTCAAACCCCTCCTCCGTTTGCATATCCAGCATGAGCGCGGCCAGCGCGCGGTCCATGCGGCTGAGGGCCCCGCGTAGCACAACGAAACGGCTACCGCTCATTTTGGCGGCGGCTTCGAAATCCATCATACCCAACGCTTCGCCCAAGTCAGAATGATCTTTGGGCTCAAACTCAAATTTGCGCGGCTCGCCCCATTTAGACAGCTCGACATTATCATCTTCGCTCTCGCCATCCGGCACATCGTGGACCGGCACATTCGGCAAGCTTGATAAGGTATCGTTTAAGACAGCCTTCTCGCTATCTACCTGTGCGCCCATGGCGGCGATGACATTTTTCGCGCCCGCAACTTCGGTCTTGAGGCGCTCAGCCTCTTCTTTGTCGCCCTTCCCCATCGCCGCGCCGATTTGCTTGGAGGCTTTGTTTCGCGCAGCCTCGGCTTCTTGCACGACCTGCATGGCCTTCCGGATGAGCTTGTCCTGATCGAGAATTTTCTTGGACTGCGGCTCTAATCCGCGCTTCGCCCAAAGGCGATCAAATTCATCCGGATTTTCGCGAATGGCTTTAATATCGAACATGTCGAAAGACCCGTCATTAAGTTAGATTTGCGGGGGCTATAAACAGGCCCTTGCGCGGCGTAAAGCATGGTGACCCGCAGAAATGGCCGAGATGAGAAAATCTCTGGGATTGTCTATTGCCGCAAATGGCGACATATGAGGTCCATGTTGCCTCGACTCCTTTTGATGCGCCACGCAAAATCCTCTTGGTCCGATGGAGAGCTAAGCGACCATGAACGCCCCCTCAATGACCGGGGACGCCGCGCCGCAACAGCCATTGGCGCAGCGCTCACCGCGCGCGGCTTTGCACCGGACATTATCTGGAGCTCCGACGCGAAACGCACGCGCGAAACCGCCATGCGCCTCATTCGTGCAATACCCGGCGCACAAACTGTCAATTACACAGCTGAGTTTTATCATGCGAGCGCAGAGACCGTTTTGCGCGCCTGCGGCCGAGAGGTTGAGCCGGATCAGCCGCTCATGCTCCTCGGGCATAATCCGGGCTGGTCTCAACTCCACGCATATTTCACCGGCCAGCGCCATGATTATCCGACGGGCGCTTGCACGGTCCTCACGCGAAAACAGAACGATATTTCTGATTGGCTCGACCCCGCCGCTTGGACATTTACTGACCTGATTCTACCCCGAAGCTTGGACAGATGAGCCCGCAGAGCTTCAAGGCATGAGTAAAAATGTCATCAAGGGCCTTTGGCGGTTCGCGCGCGCCATGCTGTTCTATCCCGCTGCCATCGCGATCATGCTGTGGCTGATACTCACGGGACAACATTGGATATGGGGCGTTGCCGTTCTTGCCGCTGTTTTAATCTTAGACCCGATTTACAGAATTATCCTGAGACACGTCCTGAAATGGCGTCCTCACAGGTAGACTCTGCAAATTTTGCAGGCTTTGGATGTCCCTAGGACATTAAAACAATAAAAACCATAAGATGTTTTTTACAAAAATACTTCGTGACAAAATACAACTCATGGTATAATTCAAAATCATCTTCGGTGATTACATCCCAACTCACCACCGAGGGATAGTCGCGCACCCCACGTATGCGACTCAAAACAGGTGGGCTGGTCATTGGCTTCCTC
>CALDTL010000084.1 GCA_937923965.1 uncultured Caulobacterales bacterium | reverse complement strand
ATGTTGACCTCTTGCGGGTCTTGGCCTTTTGGAATTGTGGCGTTGACCTTCTCATATTTCACATAAGCGCCGTAGCGGCCTTCCATTATGGCGATAGGCTTGTCCGTTGACGGATGTTTGCCGAGGTCTTTGACGACTTTGCCGCCGCGGCTGCGGCCCGGATTGGCGCGTTTATCGGCGAGGCGCGCGATGGCGTCATTCATGCCGACCGTGAACATTTCGTCCGGGTCTTTCAGGCTGACGTAAGTCGTATTGTGTTTGATATAAGGACCAAAGCGGCCGAGCGCAGTGATGACCTGATTGCCATCTTCGGGATGGGCGCAGATTTTACGCGGCAAGTTAATTAGCATCAGACCCTTTTCGAGATCCATCGCGTCATAGGGCCATGTTTTCGGCAGGCTTGTCCGCTTCGGTTTCTTCTCGGTTTCCATCTCCACATAGGGACCAAAACGGCCCGTCTTTAGGACAATGTCTTTGCCGGTTTCCGGATGTTGCCCGAGGATTTTATCCTCTGCCGTTTGATCAGGTCCGTCGCTGCCGAAGGGGCGCGTCATTTTGCATTCGGGATAGTTTGAGCACCCAACAAATGCGCCAAATTTACCAAGCTTCAAAGACAATTCGCCGTCGTCACATTTCGGACATTTCCGTGCAGGGGTTCCGTCTTCTTTTTCGGGGAAGACGATGGATTTCAGCGAGACATTTAGCGCGTCTAAAACATGGGTGATGCGAAGCTCTTTTGTCCCGTCGATGGTCGCGGAAAATTCATTCCAGAAATCGCCGAGTAATTTGAGCCAATCGAGATCGCCCGCAGAGACCTTATCGAGCTGGTCTTCCAGGTTCGCCGTGTAATTATATTGCACATATTTCGTGAAAAATTCCTCGAGGAAAGCCGTCAGCAGGCGGCCCTTATCGGACGGCGTAAAGCGGCGTTTCTCTAGCTCAACATATCCGCGGTCCTGCAAAACTTTCAGGATAGAGGCGTATGTTGACGGACGGCCAATGCCGAGCTCTTCCATACGCTTGACGAGGGAGGCTTCCGAATAGCGCGGCGGCGGCTGGGTGAAATGCTGCGTTGCCTCGATGTCTTTGGCGTTCAGGGACTGACCTTCTTTTACCGCCGGCAGGTCCGTGTCTTTTTGGTCCGTCTCTTCATCGGCTGTTTTCGCCTTGGTCTCTTCATAGAGCTTGAGGAAGCCGTCAAAGCGCACGACTTGTCCCGTGGCACGCAGGCCAACCGTATGCGCGTTGTCTTCGATAGTGATGGTGGTCCGCTCCAGCTTGGCGGACTCCATCTGGGATGCCATGGCGCGTTTCCAAATCAGCTCATAAAGCTTTTTCATGTCGCCGGAGAGTTTCAGCGACTCTGGCGTGCGTTCAAAGCCTGTTGGTCGGATGGCCTCATGGGCCTCCTGCGCGTTTTTGGCTTTAGATTTATAAACGCGGTGCTGTTTCGGCAGATAGCTCTCGCCATATTCTTTTTGGATGGTCGCGCGGCAATCGCTGATCGCTTCCCCGACCATGCTGATGCCGTCGGTCCGCATATAGGTGATGAGGCCGGTGGTCTCGCCGCCAATATCCACACCCTCATAGAGGCGCTGCGCGGTTTGCATGGTTTGCGTGGCGGAGAATCCAAGCTTGCGCGAGGCTTCTTGCTGCAAGGTCGATGTCATGAACGGCGCGGATGGATTACGGGTGAGGGGTTTGGCCTCGACTTTGGTGATGGACAAGCTCGCGGCGGAAACGGCGGCTTTGGCCTTCATCGCCAGGGCTTCATTGTTTAGCGAGAATTTATCCAGCTTATCGCCGTTGAGCGACACAAGGCGGGCGGGGAAGCTCCCCTTATCCGCCGTCATCACGCCCGCAACGGACCAATATTCACGCGCGTCAAATTGCTCAATTTCGGTCTCGCGTTCCGTAATGAGCTTTAGCGCGACAGATTGCACGCGGCCCGCAGAGCGCGCACCGGGGAGCTTGCGCCACAGTACAGGCGAGAGCGTAAAGCCAACGAGATAGTCTAATGCACGGCGCGCCAGATAGGCATCGACCAGCTCTTGGTCGAGTTCGCGCGGGTTGGCGATGGCGTCTGTGACAGATTTTTTGGTAATCGCGTTAAACACCACGCGCTCAACGGGTTTGCCCTTAAACTCTTTTTTCTTCGAGAGCACTTCGAGGAGATGCCAAGAAATCGCTTCGCCTTCTCTATCCGGGTCGGTCGCGAGGATGAGCTTATCGGCATTGCCGAGGGCTGTTTGAATATCTCTGATGCGTTTTTTGGATTGCGTGTCGACAGACCAGCTCATAGCGAACTTATTCTCTGGATCGACGGAGCCATTTTTGGAGGGCAGGTCGCGGACATGGCCGAAACTGGCCAGGACCTTATAGTCTTTTCCGAGGTATTTTTCGATAGTCTTGGCTTTGGCCGGGGACTCGACGATGACGAGATTCATACAAACACTCTATATATGTGAAGAGCGCGGCCTTTGGGCGAGAGACCAAAAAAAGTCAACCGTGTCGCGCAATGGCGGCGCAAATGACGCTTATTCTGGCCTCAGACCGAGCCAATCCGTCCGTCGGGTTCGACATGGATGTCGCCGCAAAGCTCCATCTCAAGGAGCGCCGCCGTTGCGATTGGCAAGGGCAGGGCTGACGATCTGATGATATCATCGCGCGGGGTCGGGGTGGGGGAGAGTAAGCCAGAGATGCGGATTTTGGCTTTGGCAATGTCAGAGCTGGCTTGCGCGGCGTCGAAAGGCGCGGATCGAAAAGACGATCCAGGCTCACGCAAATCCAGTGGCTGCAAGGTCTCCAATACCGCAATGACGTCTTCTGCGGTTTCGATCAGGTGCGCGCCTTGCCGAATGAGGCGATTGCAGCCTTTCGTTCTAGGGTCGAGAGGCGAGCCGGGCGCGGCCATGACTTCGCGGTTTTGCTCCAGAGCGTAGCGCGCCGTAATCAGGGTTCCAGACCGTTCGGCGGCTTCTATGACGACGACGCCTTTTGAGAGGCCTGAGATTATCCTGTTGCGGCGGGGAAAATCGCGTGCGGTGGCGCGGTATCCCATCGGACTTTCACTGATGACGGCCCCGCTTTGCGCGATGTGTCCATGAAGCTCTGTGTTTTCGCGCGGATAGATGTGGTCAACGCCGCCGCCTAAAACCGCAATCGTTCCCGTCGAGAGCGAGCCCTTATGGGCGGCGGCGTCGATGCCGCGCGCAAGGCCTGAGACGACGGCATATCCGGCCTGTCCTAGTTCCGCCGCAAGGCTGTTCGCGAAACGCTGGCCGATGGCTGACGCATTGCGGGACCCGATGATGGCCACGCAGGGTTTTTGCAAAACGCTGATATCCCCCAGCACGGAAATAACAGGCGGCGGCGGGTCCAGCGCGCGCAGGTAAGCCGGATAGTCCGGTTCAATCGCGCAAATCAGGCGGACGCCCATATTTTCTGCATATTCCATTTCCGCTTCGACTTGCTCTGGCCGCGGCGGTTGAATGCTCTTTTTTCGGATAAGGGCAGGCAGCTCGTCTAGCGCCGTCGCCGCATCACCATAGCGGTTAATCAAATCGCGAAATGAAACGGGGCCAACATTTTGCGTGCGAATAAGACGCAGCCAATCCCGCCGCTCTGCGAAGCTCAACTCGCGGGGCATGATCTAACCCTTTTGGCCAATTTTAGATTCCTCGCCCCGGCGAAGGCGGCCAATATTTTCGCGGTGACGCCATAGGATAATTGCGGACATCACGCCGACCATCACGCCTGCGCCTTGCGGATAGAAAATTATGGCAACAACAGCGCAAACCACGCAGGCAATGAGCGCGCCGAGGGAAGAATATTTTGTGATAAAGGCGGTGGCGAGCCAAACAATGGCCGCCAATATCCCAATTGGCCAGACGAGGGCGAATAGGCCGCCAAAAAATGTCGCGACGCCTTTTCCGCCTTTGAACCGCAGCCAGATCGGATAGCAATGCCCGATGAGGGCCGCAGCAGCGGCGACATAACCAAAGGGAACGCCCAGCCAGCTCTGCACGAGCCAGCCCGTTAGTCCGGCTTTGGCGGCGTCCAGAATGAGCGTTATGACGGCGATATCCTTGCGTCCCGTTCGCAGCACATTTGTTGCGCCAATATTGCCCGAGCCAATCTTGCGAATATCGCCTTGACCCGTCGCCATAGCGAGCAGCAGGCCAAATGGCACAGATCCAGCGAAATAGCCGATGGCGAGGGCGAATATCCAATTTAAGAGATCAGGCGAAAACATGACCCATACGTGCCGCAGGCCATGCGGGCTGTAAACCCATTTGCGATGTAAGATTGCCTACACCACCAAATAATTGAATGGGCGGGTTACGCCGAGCGGGTTTGACTCGCGGATTTTCAAGTCCATAAAGCTAATCAGCCGCATTGACCCTAAAAATAAAAATCGGGCAAAGCAGTAAAAAACGAAACTCTGGGGAGAGAACGATGTCCGAGGTTTTTGATTATGTGATTATTGGCGCAGGCTCCGCGGGCTGTGTTTTGGCAAATAGGCTGACGGAAGATCCCAATGTGTCCGTGTGCCTCTTGGAAGCCGGCGGCACGCATAAGCATTGGAGTGTTTTCACGCCCGGCGCGACGATCTGGAATATGGTCACGGGTAAACGTAACTGGCGTTTTGAAACAGAATCTCAAGAGGGTCTGAATGGACGCAAAGGGTATCAACCGCGCGGAAAGGTTCTTGGCGGCTCCTCCAGCATTAATGCGATGATCTATATTCGCGGTCACAAAGCCGATTACGATGAATGGGCAAATCTCGGCAATTCCGGTTGGTCCTATGATGAGGTCTTACCATATTTTAAAAAGAGTGAGCACCGCGAGGCGGGCGGCGATGAATTTCACGGGCAGGGCGGCGAGCTAAATGTCGCGCCGCTTTACGAACCTGGCGCGGTCAATGAAGCGTTTTTTGAGGCGGGGCGTCAGAACCAATTGCCCTTCACCGATGACTTTAACGGCGCGGAGCAAGAGGGCCTTGGGATGTATGAATGCACCCATAAAGGCGGGGAGCGTTGGTCGACAGCGCGGGCTTTCCTAGACCCCATTGATGAACGTCCCAATCTGACTGTGATGACTGGGGCGCACACGGAAAAGGTTTTGGTCGAAAATGGCCGCGCCGTAGGAGTCCAATTTAAAGCCGCAAAACAAACCCAAACGGTTCGAGCGTCACGCGAAGTTATTGTGTCGGGCGGGGCTTTCGGGTCTCCGCAGATCCTATTGCTGTCGGGCATTGGCCCGAAAGACAAGCTAGAGCCGCACGGGATTAAACAAGTCCATAATTTGCCCGGCGTGGGTGAAAACCTGCAAGATCATATTGATTATGTTATCTCTTACAGCTCTCCGCTGAAGGATAATTTTGGCGTGTCGCTGATGGGGAATTTCCGTCAGCTCGGCGAAATATTCCGCTACCGCAAAGAGAGAAAAGGCTTGTTCGCGTCTAATCTCGCGGAGAGCGGCGGCTTTCTCTACACGGACCGCTCAGAGCCTTCGCCGGACATCTCTCTCGTGCTTGTTCGGGCGATGGTGGATGATCATGGCCGGAAATTGCGCTGGGGGCATGGCTATAGTTGCCACGTCTGCGTCTTACGGCCCAAGAGCCGGGGTGCTGTTTGGTTGCATAGCGGCGAGCCGACAGACCCGCCGGCGATTGATCCCGCATTTTTGAAAGATGAGCGCGACATGGATACTTTGGTGCGGGGCGCACATTTAATGACTAAAATCATGGAATCTCCCGCCTTCGACGAGATCAAAGGCAAGCCGCATTATGTGGCGGGGACAACCGATACGGAAGAAATCAAAGCCGATATTCGGGCCAGAGCGGACACGCAATATCATCCCGTGGGAACCTGTAAAATGGGCCATGACGATATGGCCGTCGTGGATGACCGCTTGCGGGTTCACGGTCTTCAAGGTCTGCGCGTTGTCGATGCGTCTATTATGCCGAACGTTGTCTCGGGCAACACGAATGCCCCGACGATCATGATCGCGGAAAAAGCGGCGGATATGATCAAAGAGGACGCAATCGGTTTGGCCGCAGCAGCGGAGTAAGCCTAGCCGGATTAAACTACACTTTGCCCTAGGCCTTGTGTATCGGGATGGCGATCCAATGGAGAGTTATCTGTGACGAGACGTCAATATGTTCTGCAAATTAAATCGCCGGACCAAAAAGGAATCGTCGCGGCGATTGCGCCGCTGCTGGCCGAGCATGGCTGCGATATCCGAGAGGCGGGTGTTTACGGCGACCCCGTCACAAAGACCTTTTTCATCCGTATGCGTATTGCCAGCACGGGGTTGAGCCTTGAGGCGCTGGGCGGTGTTTTGAATCCGCTCGCGGAAGACCTGGCCTTGGATTGGACGCTCAAAGACTTGGCGCAAAATATGAAGGTCCTGATCGCTGTGTCGAAATTCGATCATTGCCTCAGGGATTTACTGCATAAATGGCGCATTGGCTCCTTGCCGATTGAGGTCGTTGGCGTTGTCTCGAACCATGACACGCTCAGATATATCGCCGAGCAATATGAGGTGGCCTATCACCATCTCCCGATTTCTAAGGCGACGAAACCAGCGCAGGAAGCCGCGTTTTCGAAAATCATTTCAGACAGCGGCGCAGAGCTGACGGTTCTCGCGCGCTACATGCAAATATTATCGGACGGCTTTAGCGCCGAGTTATCTGGTAAATGTATCAATATTCACCACTCTTTCTTGCCGAGTTTCAAAGGGGCAAAGCCTTACCATCAAGCGCATGCGCGCGGCGTGAAACTGATTGGCGCAACGGCGCATTATGTAACGGCTGACCT
>CALDTL010000083.1 GCA_937923965.1 uncultured Caulobacterales bacterium | reverse complement strand
CCTGCCGCTGGACTATCCAGAGCTGATGCCCGCTACGCTGATCTCGCGGGACCGCAAAGCGATAGACGGCTTTCGCGCCCAATATAAAGACATCATCCTCAAGCCGCTTTACGGCAATGGCGGGGCGGGGATTTTCCGCATCAAAGAGGGCGATCCGAACTATAGCTCAATTTTTGAGATGTTCATGGAAACCTCGCGCGAGCCGATTATCGCGCAGGCGTTTCTGCCGGATGTCTCCAAAGGCGATAAGCGGATTTTGATTATTGACGGCGTCGCCGTGGGGGCCATTAACCGCGTTCCGCAAAAGGGCGAAACCCGCTCCAACATGCACGTCGGCGGAGAAGCCCGCCCGACAGAGCTAACGGAAGACGACATGCGCATCTGCAACGCCATCGGCCCCATGCTAAAAGCGCGCGGTCAGATATTGGTCGGGATTGATGTCATTGGGGACAAGATGACTGAGATTAATATTACGTCGCCGACGGGCGTTCAGGAGCTGAAACGGTTCAGCGGTATTGACGCGGTGGAGGCGTGTTGGGACGCCATCGCGGCCAGACTCAATCCGGGGGATTGAGACAGCGATGGCGCCGAACCGGTAAGGGTTCGGTTTAGAACGCTAGTCGTCAATCCTCTTTTAAATAAAGCTCTTTGATCAGTCTGGCGATATTTGGATTATACCAATTTTTGAAAGAGCTCTTTTTATTATCTGGGTCCAAATATCGCTTTCGACAGAGGTTGGGATCTTTCTCAAGTTTCTGTCTTATATCATGGTATTTTTGAGATTGTTTGAAGCCCGGAATACTTTTTCTAAGCTGTTGGGTAAGGTTTTTGTAACTCCAAGGGTATCTCTCCTTAAAATCAGCATCCGATAGATGAACTTGCTTGGCATTCGGATTATTTGTAAATTTAACAAAATTCACATTCTGCTTCGAAGAACCTTTACTCAGGTTCACTTCGACATTGAGTGACACGCTATAGCCGCTATCATTTGCTGATTTTGAACTCTTTTGCGCTTCCTCAAAATAATCAATAGCAAGCTGTTCATCGGAAGTAGTTTTAATGGCTTTCCTGCTTTGGGCGGTATTAATGAAGGCTAAGGGCATCAGAAAAAATTCGTATTGGGTTAAGTCTTCACCAAACCATTCTTGTGATAAATTCAAAAAATTTGACAAGTTTGCCGTTCCAAACTCATGCACCTTCTTTCTTAATTCAAATGGTTTGTTATAAAAATGTACGGCATTGTCTCGAACCTCCGTCAGGCAAATAAGATTTAATTGTATGTCTTTATCTAGAGCTTCACCAAACTCTGATACAAGTTTACGGTAGCATGGAATAAGACCCAAAGATTGCGGGGAACCTGATCTATTTCT
The DNA here is from genome assembly GCA_937923965.1 of uncultured Caulobacterales bacterium. GTDB lineage: Bacteria > Pseudomonadota > Alphaproteobacteria > Caulobacterales > Maricaulaceae > Litorimonas. Next base: position 1,555 of record CALDTL010000083.1, on the reverse strand, counting down.
TTTGATAGTTCGTTTTTTTGATGTGCTTCCGTCCAGATTTTTTTTCTTCTCGTAGACATAGAGTGACGAAGGTTTGTTAGCTGACAGTTGCAAAATTCTGGCTTTGAGAAGTAATTCCCAAGCATTTATAGAGAGAATTGCGAAGCTCTCCTCTCTGTATTCAAAACGTGGCTTATTATATACTTCTACTGCTGCCAGCATCGCCTCTGCTGATTTACGTAAGATTTGCTTATATCTGGGCGTCATGGGTTCAAGTTAGTTGAATGTCAGCGTCTATTGCAATCTAAAAGAGAGCGATTCGTTTGCGTAGGGGACGCACACCCGCTTCATTAATCGGACGTCTTCTCTTTTTGACACCCCCATACCGCGTATGATAACTATTATCACAGGCAACCTCGGAGCGCTCCCATGCCTAGTAGTTTTGCCCTTGGCGAACATTTTGAAAAATTGATGGACGATTTGATTGCGTCGGGTCGGTATAATTCCAAGAGCGAGATTGTCCGCGATGGCTTGCGCGCGATTGAAGATCGTGAGCGCTTGCGAGAGCTGAAATTGCAAGACCTGCGCGACGCCATCCAAGAGGGCATTGATAGCGGCCCCGGCATTCCGGCGGCTGAGGTCTCTGCCAAACTGCGGGCTAGGATTGCCGAGAAATCGCAATAACCTCTATCAGGGTTTACACGCATGTCCCTCCAAACATCCCCCTTGCCAACCCCCGCGCTTTGCCCTATGCGTCCCCCAACTAAAACAATCCCACCGCACAAGAAGCGGATCGGGCGGCCCTCGGGTCGCTTTTTTTATTGCCTGAAAAAGGCGGAAAGTTGCGTCAGTCTGATGAAGACAAAGACAAATATAGATGAGCGGATTCTCGCTCTCGCCGACCCGATTGCGGCTGATCTTGGTCTGCATATCGTGCGCATTCGCGTGATGGCGGGCAAGCGCCGCACCGTGCAAATCATGGCCGAGCGCCTCAGCGACGGCCAAATGAGCGTGGAAAATTGCGCCGATCTCTCAAGGGAATTATCGGCGATTATGGAAGTCGAAGACCCGATTGCCGATGCCTATATGCTCGAGGTGAGCTCACCGGGGCTGGACCGTCCGCTGACAGATCTCGCCGCCTTTGAACATTATGAAGGCTATCTCGCGCGCCTAGAGCTGGACCGCCTCGTTGAGGGCCGCAAACGTTTTCGCGGCGTGCTGGCGGGCGTAGACGATGGCCACGTGGATATTAATCTCGACGGCGAAACCGATTCCACGGCCTCCATTCCCTTTGAATGGATCGCCGAAGCCAAGCTGCTCATCACGGATGAGCTGATTAAAAAGGGCCAAGACGCCAAAGAAAAGGCGGTCAAAGAAAATGCGGCGAAAGACGCGGCCGCTACTACCGAACACACTGATACCACTGCCGAAGAAGGAGACACATAATGTCCACTGCAGGAATTTCCGCCAATAAGCTGGAGCTCATCCAGATTGCCAAAGCTGTCGCCAGCGAAAAATCCATTGACGAGTCCATCGTCTTGGAAGCCATCGAAGAGGCGATCCAAAAAGCCGCCCG
>CALDTL010000082.1 GCA_937923965.1 uncultured Caulobacterales bacterium | reverse complement strand
GGATGTTCGTGTGGGTGGTTAGGCTCTGCGAGTGCGAATGCGATATGCGAATGCTTTGAGCCCTTCCGACATCCATTGTCAGAGGAATCCCACACGACGACGCCTTTCTGCGCTACCGGCCGAACACATCAGTCGAGGATGAATCAGCTCTCGATAGGCCACCCAAGCTTTCGGGACGTTACGCCCAAAACTCCAATGACAAGCGCCGCTTCTCACCGAACAAACCAACGTACGCTTGATCGCCCTTTGTGAGAAGACAGCTTAAAGATGACACAGCTTTTGAAAGCGTGGACGCATCTTTTTTTACCGTTGTTTTTATTGGGGAAATTGGCGGTTTTTTGAGGGAAAGACATTTACAGAGCAGAAAAACTCCGGGTTTTAGCCCGCCTTCGCTTTCCACTCTGCATATTTTCCGTGGCGCGTTGGGCGGCCGTTATCATCGACATTCACGAAAACGATTTCGTCAATGCTGACGATTTCTCGCTGGGTGCTCTTTATGCGGACATGACATTCGACGGTGATTGTGGAGTGTCCGACGCTCACAGTGTCCGCTCCGATTTCAACGACATCGCCTTGTTGCGCCGGCGCGAGGAAATTTAGCGCTGACATGGATTTCGTCACGAGGGTCTGCGTTTCCATTTGGCAGGCCGCATAGACTCCGCATTCCTCATCTATCCATTCAAGCAACCGCCCCCCAAACAAAGTGTTCCGAGAATTAAGATCGCCCGGTTTGACGACTTTGCGGGTGCGGTAGTGGATGGCCATGAGGCGAGTTTGCTGATTTTTTGCGGTCTTGTAAAAGGAAAATATTGCGTATCGCACTGACGGATTTGTGTCAGCTGAATTTATGGGCGGCCACCGCTCCCAAGCACCATACCCGTAAATGGCTGGCGAGGTTTCGTGTTGGGCCGCCTTCCATGCGTTCGTCGTCGCGGGCGCGGATGAAGCTGGCGAAGCTTTGGCCGCTGGCCTCCACGGCGGCGTCAATCACGGCCCAAAATTCAGGCTCTAAAGCAACGCTGGTTTGGTGGCCATATAGCGAGATGGAGCGCTTTTTCATTCGGGCGGTTCGGGCTAAGGCGCTTTATTAGCGTCGAGGTTAGCTTGAAGTTTCTCCAGCAATTTGGCCTTCTTGCTTTTCTCTTTTTCAGTCGCGCCGCTGACGGCTTTTTTTTCTGATGCAAGCTGGTCTTTCGCGCCTCGCGATAGTTTATTTTTGGGCGCGCCAAATCTGGCATCGTTGCCGCCGCCCTTGCTGAATTTGGAAGCATCCGGTGTAGAATTATCGCCCATAATATTGACTCGCTTCTTGTTTGTGAGGCGGAGGATTTTTCCGGTGCCTCAACATATTAGGTCAGCCTAGCAGCTTTGAGACTTTATGATAGGCTCAGTCCGATAAATGCGAGACCTCTAGTCAGACGGCGGTTTCGGGTCCAGCTTATGCCCGTCCAGCTTGGCTTGCAGTTTCTTGGCGAGGGCCGCGCGTTTTTCTTTCTCGGATGTCTTCAATCCATGCCGCGCGCGGTTCTCGGCGGCCTTCTTATTCTTCTCTGCTCGCTTGAGTGATTTGCGGGCTTTGCCGAATTTTATGACATTGTCGCCAGCCATGTTCTACCGCGGGGCGATCATGAGCTCTGGTCGCACGACCTTATCAAACTCTGCCGCCGTGACGAAGCCAAGGGCGACGGCTTCTTCGCGCAGGGTCGTGCCGTTCTTATGCGCGGTCTTGGCGACTTTGGTCGCGTTGTCATAGCCTATGGTCGGGGCGAGCGCCGTCACCAGCATAAGCGAGCGGCCCATGAGGTCCGCGATTCGGTCTTCATTGGCCGTGATGCCAACAACGCATTTATCTGCAAAGCTGCGCGCGCTATCCGCGAGAAGCGTAATCGATTGCAGCATGTTATAGGCCATGACCGGTTTATAGACGTTGAGCTCGAAATGCCCTTGGCTGCCCGCAACAGTGATGGTCGTGTGATTACCCATGACCTGCGCGCAGACCATCGTGATGGCTTCGCACTGGGTTGGGTTGACCTTGCCCGGCATGATGGAGCTGCCCGGCTCATTGGCGGGCAGGGAAATCTCGCCGAGGCCAGAGCGCGGACCGGACGCCAAGAAGCGAATATCATTGGCGATTTTCAAGAGGCTGGCCGCGACCGTATTTAGCGCGCCGTGGGACGAGACAAAAGCGTCATGCGCGGCGAGGGCTTCGAATTTATTCTCTGCGGTTTTAAATGGTAGTCCCGTGTAATTGGCGACTTCTTCGGCGAAGCTCTCGGCGAAACCGGGTTTAGCGTTGAGGCCTGTGCCGACCGCCGTGCCGCCTTGCGCGAGGGGATAAAGTTCCTCGAGCCCCCGTTTGATGCGGGCGATGCCGAGGTCAATTTGCGCGACATAGCCGGAGAACTCTTGGCCGAGCGTGACGGGTGTGGCGTCTTGCGTGTGGGTGCGGCCAATCTTGATGATCTTGGCGAATTCTTCCGCCTTGTCGTTCAACGCATTGCGCAACACTTGCAGCTGCGGGAGGAGGTTATGGGTGATCTGCTCTGCCGCGCTGATATGCATGGCCGTTGGGAAGGTGTCATTGGAGGACTGGCTGCGGTTCACATGGTCATTGGGGTGAACCGGGTCTTTGGAGCCCACCACGCCGCCGAGAATTTCGATGGCCTTGTTCGACACAACTTCATTCGTGTTCATATTAGACTGCGTGCCCGAGCCTGTCTGCCAGACGGAGAGCGGGAAATTATCGTCGAGCTTGCCTTCCGCGACATCAGAGGCGGCTTGGACGATGGCGTCTTTGGTTCTGGCGTCGAGATTATCCGCCTTGTGGTTTGCGATGGCGGCAGAGCGCTTGATAATGCCCAACGCACGGATCATCGCGGGCGGCATCGTCTCTATCCCAATCGGGAAGTTGATGAGAGACCGCGCGGTCTGCGCCCCGTCATATTTATCGGCTGGAACGGTGAGTTCGCCAAAGGAGTCGGATTCAGTGCGGAGGTTTGTCATTTCAGTCTCGCTTAACTCGTAAAACAGGCTCAAGGAGCCTTAAAAGTGGCTCTGTCGGGCGTCTGTCGTGGTAATTTGGAGCTGACATACGATAAGAATAGAGCAGCGAAAAGGAGATTCGACGCGTGAAAATAAATAAGACAAGCGTTCTTGCATTACGGAATGCTCAAGCTTGGTCACAAGAGGATTTGGCTGCTGCGGCGGGGGTCAGCGTTCGAACTATTCAACGTATGGAAAGTCAGGGCGTGAGTTCTCTTGAAACACTCAAAGGGGTCGCAGCAGCGTTTGATGTGGAACTTGTTGAAATTTGCAAACCCGATTGGGAATGGCGTCATGTAGCTTATTTTCTGAAGCCGTTTTGGAAATATTATTTTATCGGGACAGGATTGGCTGTTATCGGGGCGGTTGTTTTTGTGAGGGGTTACGTTTCAGAGGCCACCGCGTCCTATTGGGCAGGAATCTTAATTGCGGCCCTTACGTTGGGGTATATGTTTGAGTGTTATCTTTTGTATCAAAAGGAATTCGGACGGCATTAACTTCGGGCCTATGACTACTTCTTCCGAAAGCTGTCCAGGCTGACGACCTTTGGTCCGTCATCTTCAGGCTTATCGTCGTCCCCGTCATTTTCAGGGGCTTTCTTTTCGGCTTTAGCGTTTGTTGCCTTGGCCTTCCCAATTGTCTTCTTGGCAGGCTTGCCCAACGCCGTTGTTTCGGCGGCTGGTTTGACCGGCGCCTTTTTCGCGGGCGCGATTTGCGCAACGGGTTCGGACCCGTTCATCTCTGGCGGTGGATCAAATTGCAGGGCAAAGCCGACGCTCGGATCATGGAAGCGCGTGATCGCGTGATAGGGCACTTTGAGATATTTCGGAATACCGCCAAATTTCAGCGTGACTTCGAACTCCGTCTCATAGGCATTGAGATCCCAATATTGATGCTCGAGAACGATCGTAATCTCTTCGGGATATTTTGCGGAGAGGCCCTCGTCGATTTCAACACCGGGGTAGCGGGTCAAAAATGTGATGTAGAAATGATGCGCGCCGGGCAGGCCGTCTTCCCGGATAACGCGGCGGACAGCATCTCGAACCACGCCGCGAAGGGCGAGCTGCGTCATCTGTTCGTAATTCATCAGATCTGAACTCATGATGTTACACTATAGGGACAGCGCTCGGAATCAACAGTATAAGCGAAAGCGTGTGCGTTTTTTAAGCTTCCGCGCCGCTTTCTGCCGTAGGAAGAGACATGACCGC
>CALDTL010000081.1 GCA_937923965.1 uncultured Caulobacterales bacterium | reverse complement strand
CGCCTCATTATCTGGTGAAGATAACTTAGCGTGTCAGTGCGGAGCGTTTCCTACCGCCGCACACCAACCCAACTGTTTCCAGCCGTCCCGACAGCCCCGGTTTAAGACAAAGCGGTCGTCTCTCAGCGTAAAAGGTCCGGCACAGTCTCAAGTGTCACCTCAAGATGCTCAACCCCACCGTCCTCACAACAGCAGATGACGTCTACCTGTCCCGATGTGAGGAACGAGTTTAAAATAGGGGTAAAGGGGGAAAGTGGGGATTATGTTTTTCAGGTTTTTTATAAGCGGTTGAAACGAAACAGAATTGGCGAGCCCTCAAGCCCGAGAAATCAGGGAAAGATACGAGCATCTTGGGGGCAAACATGATTTTAAGACGTAAAGTTTTTCTTGGAACGGTTCTGTGAGATCAAACCTGTTCGGCCATTCGCAGCTTCCCGTGTTTTTTTGCTGCGAGTCGCGGAAACGCGGCAGTGGACGCACAAAAACCCTCCAAATCAGGTCTTGGAGAGATAAAGGGTGAGCTTTTTCGGGGTCTGGCGCGGCTCTATTGCCGATATTATTGTTCAATTAACATTCAGATGCTTGTTTCTAGGCAGGATTGTAAGGAGGTCTATTATGGCTGAACACACACCTTTGAGCGTCGATGAAGCGGAGTCTGATATTTCGATCCCCGCAGAGCTAGGTCCCTCTTGTTCGAGTGATCCCAATGATTGGTGTCCCAAACATGGTCCGCATCCATCCGACTGATCTATACAGAGCCTTTGGCCTTTAATAGATAGACGCTCTGCCGCGCCAAAGCGGCGAGACCCGCTCGCTCGCATTGAGCGGTTATAGGAATTTGTGGCCGCGCCGGATAATCCGGCGATCGCGACGCAGGTGCCAAATAAACGCGCAATATTTTGCGCCAACGCCTATCTTTGAAATATGCGCCAGAAGCGACTCAGGCGCTTTTTCTGCTTGCAAGTGTAAAATAATTATCTGAACCTCGGCGAACCGTTTACGTCCGGGGGGATCGTCATGATAAAACTCAAACCTATTGGCCTCAGTGCCGGCCTTGCGGGTCTTGGCTTGCTTCTGACGGCTTGCGGGGGCGGCGGTAGCGGCAGTAGTAGTAGCGGCGGAAGTGTGACTCCGCCCGTTGCAAACCGCGCCCCTAGCGTGAGTTTACTCAATCTTCCGGCGGAAATTCGCGAGGGTGAAACCTTATCCTTCACGGTTTCGGGGAGCGATCCTGACAATGATAGCTTAAGCTTCACACTTGCAACGACGCAGGGACCCGATCTCGGCTTGTCACTTTCAGGTCTGACTGGGAGCGGTACAGCGCCTGCGGTTGACGCGAATACGACAGCCACAATTCAGGTCACGGCCAGCGATGGAAGTCTAAGTGCAACGGACACAGCAGAGGTAACAATTTTGAACAATGCTGCGCCGGCCGCGACGCTTCAGGCGGCAGACAGCGCCGTGCGCGAGGGCGATATTATCACAATCGATGCGTCAGCGTCGGAGGACGCGGAAGGGGATCCACTCACCTATAGCTATGCCGTCGTTGCGGGACCGGATGTGGACCTCTCCGGACAGACCGGATCTTTGGCGAGTTTTACCGCGCCGGATGTGGGAGCTGACGTCACGCTAACGGTCGAAGTGAGCGTGAATGACGGCCGCGATACCAGCACTCAGACCGTCAACATCACTGTGCTGAATAATGAAGCCCCCATTGCGAGTCTGGTCGCGACCCCAGCCTCTGTCGACGAAGGAGAGAACATCGAATTTGACGCCTCTGCATCTTCGGATCCTGAGGCCGATGATTTATCCTATTCTTATGTGCAGATAGCGGGGCCTGTTTTGGACCTCGATGATGCGGCCGAGCGGTTCACGACGGCGGCGCCGGAAGTGGAGGCCGACGTACTCATAACGCTCGAAGCCCAGGTCAGTGATGGCCGCGATGTGACCACGCAGCGCGTGGATGTTGAGGTTAAAAATGTCGTGCAATCACCAGCTTTCCCAGTGTCTTTAAAGATTGAAGAAAGCGTATCGGTCAGCGGGGAATTGTTCGACATCGAAGGTTTCCTTAATCCGACCACTGATGGTTTGATAGCCGTAAGCGATATTGAAGGCGGCCTCGTTGGATTGCGGACGATACGAGTGGCTGGGGATGCGACCTTTGCTCCGGGTTCGACCGAAGTTTTGACGCCTCAATTTGAGCGCGGCGCGAAACTCAGGCAAGGTTTAACATCGCTCTATACGGTCACAGAGTCGGGCGGTATCACATTTTTGCAACAAGATAGCTCGCAAGCTGACGCTGTTTTTCAAACGCTTGGGACCCTTGAGATTGAGTCTGTATGTGTGTCTGAATTTTCGTTTCAGAGCTCAAGCGCCGGAGATTTTTTGGTGGTAGGCCGCGAAGGCGGTGTCGACCTTTTCACCTATAGCGTAGACGACCAAGGCGACCTCGATTTCGGCAGTTTAACACGTCAAGACTCCGTTGAGGACGGGAGTAATTATTGCGCGTTTTCCGCGCTATCTTCGGTTGGCTCAACCAGTCAAAAAGACTTCATTGGGTTTGACGCAAATAGTTTCGAAGTTCAGCGATTTGTTATTGACGATGACGGAGCGGGCGGCATCACGCTTTCCGCGGACCGGCGCCACACAAATCCTGATTTGCCTGTTGGAAACCGGCGTTTTGTCAAAGGACTTTCTCGTCCAGGCTTTGTCGGGGCAATGGCTGTTATAGTCGCTGACGAAACCCGCGAGGGCGCTCACAGCTTACAATATATCGTGGAGCGATTTGGGTCGACGGATATCGGGACATTTACGGGCGATTGGACGCTGGGGACGCCTTCAGATCTTGCATTTGTCAATTTTGATAGCGGCGCGGAGACCTATATTTTTGCTGCAACACCTGACACACCTCAAGCTATTGGCTTTCGCCTTCCTGAAGGATTTACTGTTGCCAGCGGCCCATTGGAAGCCACATATCTTGATGTCGGCTTAGGCGCTTCAATTGCATACGGCACCCGGAGCGCAGTTGGCGATAATGGAGATAATGGATTTCATGGATTGATCCTTGGCTTCCCAGAGACAGGCCAGATCACCCGGTTTGATAGCTCCGACCTCCCGTAAATATTCGCCGGAGAATTAGAGGCTCGCCTTGTTCATAGCGGGGCGGTTTCGAGCTCAACGCATAAAAAAACCCCGCCAATTGGCGGGGTTTCATAATCTAATGACTGTAAACTAGTTTAGTAGCCGGCTTTCGTTAGCTCGTCCTCAAGCTCGGGCAGGGCCTTAAACAGGTCCGCCACAAGGCCGTAATCCGCGACGGTAAAGATCGGCGCATCTTCGTCCTTATTAATCGCGGCAATGACCTTTGAGTCTTTCATACCGGCCAAATGCTGGATAGCGCCGGAGATACCGACAGCAATATAAAGCTCTGGCGCGACGGCTTTACCCGTTTGGCCGACTTGCCAATCATTCGGAACGAAGCCCGCATCAACGGCGGCGCGTGAGGCCCCCATAGCGGCACCAAGCTTATCCGCGATACCTTCGAGCATTTTAAAGTTTTCACCTGAGCCCATGCCGCGACCGCCAGAGATAACAACTTTCGCCGCTGTCAGTTCTGGACGGTCCGATTTGGACAGCTCTTCGCCGACATATTCAGATTTCAGCGCGCCAATGCCGCCGTCCGCATCAGAGGTTGAGGCCGATCCGCCTTCGCCCGCCGCCGCAAAAGCGGTGGTGCGAACGGTGACAACTTTTTTGCTATCTGAGGACTGCACGGTCGCCATCGCGTTACCCGCGTAGATCGGACGCACAAAGGTGTCCGCGCTCTCCACGCCTGTGACCGAGCTGATTTGCTGGACGTCGAGTTTGGCTGCGACGCGCGGCATGTAGTTTTTATGCGTTGTCGTATCCGGCGCAAGGACGGCGTCATACCCGCCCATGAGTCCTGTCACGACGGTTTCCATAGCTTCAGCGAGTTGCCTCTCAAGGCTGGCATGATCGACACCAATAACGGCGCGCACGCCGTCAATCTTGGCGGCCGCGGCGACAACATCTTTGACGCCTTTGCCGGCAACAAGGATATCCACATCCCCGCCCATTTTGGCGGCGGCGGAGACGGTTTTATGAGTCGCGTCCTTCAGGGAGGCGTTGTCATGTTCTGCAATAACAAGAATGGCCATTAGATGACTCCTGCTTCGTTTTTCAATTTATCTACGAGCTGCGCCGCATCTTCGACTTTAATACCAGCTTCACGCGCAGCGGGTTCTGTGACTTTCAGCGTCTTGAGGCGCGGCGCTGTGTCCACGCCCAGATCGGCGGGCGTCTTCGCATCAATCGGCTTTTTCTTCGCCTTCATAATATTGGGAAGCGAGGCATAACGCGGCTCATTGAGGCGCAAGTCAGCCGTCACGAGGGCTGGCATTTTCAGCTTGACGGTTTGCAATCCGCCGTCGACTTCTTTGACGACCGTCAGCGCGCCGCCGTCGAGCGACATAGAGTTCGCCGCAGAGCCAATAGGCCAATCTAAAAGCGCTGCGAGCATGCCGCCCGTTGCGCCGTAATCATTATCAATGGCCTGTTTGCCCATGACGATAAGCTCTGCGCCTTCGCTGGCGGCAACTTCTTTGAGGATTTTCGCGACCGCGAGAGGTTCAAGGTCCTCATCGGTTTGGACATGTACGCCGCGGTCCATACCCATAGCCAGCGCCGTGCGGATAGTTTCTTGCGCCTTCGCTGGACCAACAGAAACAACGATTGTTTCCGTGGCTGTGCCGCCTTCTTGCAGGCGGACAGCCTCTTCGACAGCGATTTCGTCAAAAGGGTTCATCGACATTTTGACATTAGAGAGATCAACGCCTGACTGGTCGGATTTGACCCGCGCCTTGACGTTATAGTCAAGCACACGCTTGACCGGGACCAGAACTTTCATGAGGTGGCTCCAAAGGTGGGAAAATAACTAAACGTCATATGCGGGTTGCAGGCGGGATTTTCAAGACGCCATAAGCGGCGCATTGGCGCAGAGAGGTTAAACATTTATGTGGGTTATGCGGGCGCTGGGGTCGGGTGGCGCTTTTTTGCGATCCAAGAGGCAGGTTTAAACGAGGTTGTTAAAAAAGCCGCCGCAGGCCCGAGCGGCGTCAAACCGGCTAGGGCGGCGCAAAATAGCGTAACGCCGCATTGTAGCCAGCGCGTCAACCGCATTTGCCGAGACACTGCAATTTCATGCTCATTTAAATTTAGGAGCTCTGCTTTTTTCAACACGTGCCCCTGCATCATCGCGAAGGTGGCAAAAGCTGCTGAATAGAATAGGCAAAAATAGACAATAATCTCTGCGGCGTTTTTAATGCTCATAACGCCCAAACTGACTGATCGTGAATAATCACCGGTGAAAACGGTTGTCAGAAATCCAAATAATGCGTCAAAGGCGAATCGTAATGGATAGGCCATGAATAGAACAATGAAGATCAAAACGGCATTTAAAGTGATGATTTTGCGATCCGCAACGTCGTATCTACGGAAGAATGTATAGTGTCCGTTCCATAATCCCAAAAGCACGCAAAACGCTAAAAACGTAGGAATGATGTTAATTAGAAAACCTCGCAAATCGATAAGTGTGCGGGGCGCATCCACACCGGTTACAAGCATTCCTAAGGCAATTGCGAACGCAATATCTGAGAGGTTTTCGATGCGAGTGACGTTGGTCCCGCGCCAGCGAAAATCTGGATCATGATCCAGACCTTTAAAGTCTTTTAGGCCATTTCGTATCACTCAGTGCCGCCCGCTTGACTGGCGCTGAATCCGAGGGTGGCCGGATCAACATCTTCGCCTTTTCCGGTGACGAGCGGCGCGAGCGGGAAGGGGGCTGGTGGATTGGCCTCAATTGTCAATGTGCCGCCTTTTTTGACAAAATCTGCAAAAGCCTCTGTTGCCTCAGAATAGACTTCGGCTTGAACCTCATTTTCCGCGGCCATCGCCGCGGCAAAAACGGCCATACCGAGCGAACGTTTGATCATGGTTTCGCTTTGGCCCGTCATTTCAGCGGCAAGTTTCAAGCCTCGCTCTACAATGGAGTTATCTTCCATCGTCATGCGAAAGCTCTTGAGCTTTAACTCATCATAGGCGGCCATGGCATCCGCGCCTGACTCTCCCGCGCGCACGCTATTCATTTTTGTCTTCATTGCGCCGAGACCTTCTGCCTGATATTCAAAATTCAATCGCATCGCGTCATCAATCACAAAGAGGCCGTCAGACACCGAGATAGAATCGTCAGTTGAGTTTAGGGTCGTTACGGAACTGCCGGACATCTTCATCGTTTCAAACCCAAGGGATTTCAAAATGTCATAGGTCTGTTTGAAATCAGCTATATTTCCCATCGCAGGTTTCATTTGCATTTGCGTTGGCTTGAGTGTCTGGCGGATTGTAATGATGTCTGCGTCTTCGGTCGTCTGGCCTTCGATTCCGCCGAAATCCAATGAAAACCCTTCTGCGTCGACTTTCATCGTCTCAATCAAAAGCTCATCATAAGGTTTCTCAAACACATTGAGCTTGCCAAATACAGTCCCCATCATTCCATCTGGAGACATGGAGCGACGCGCGTTCATCGCACCCGAGAGCGACACGTTGCGGGCGCTCATGCCCTTGAAAATCATGTTCATAGCTTGGACGCCGCTAGCGTCCGTATGGGTGAGTTCAAAACGGTCGAGCGTGAGGTCGGCTGACCAACGCCCATCCTCATCTTGTGTTTTACCCCAACTGAGCGCCGCCAGCGTGCCGTTAAGGTCTGGGGATTTCATTTGTGCATCCGTCATTGAAATGGACTCAAAGCCAGTGTCTTCGACGTCGCCGGGGTCAGCTTGCGTCAAGCTTTGGACGATAGATCGCGCGCCATCCGATGTCGGATTGGCGATGTTGAGGGTTTTAGCTGAAATTTCGACTTCCTCGTCCTGATCGAACATAAAGATATCGGTGAGGTCAATTCGGTCAAAACTAGGTGCCTCGTCGCCCATTTTTGGACAGTGAAAGACAACTGAGCTCGCAGAGAAAGCGACAGGGTCTTTGCCATCTTCGCGCAGGGTTAGATCAGTATAGGCAACCCGTCCGCCGCTGAAGTTTCTCGACTTATAACTCACACCATTTGCGCCGCTCTCGCCGAGGCCTAACCCCGCCAAAGCCCCGAGGGCTTCCATTTCATCAACCGCGCAGGGGTCTGTCGCAAAATATTTCGCAAAGACGGTACTTTCGCTTTTCGACAAGTTTAAGGCTGCGATGCCTTCAGATTTCAATGCACCTTGCCCCTTGTCTGCAGGCTTACATGCCCCCACACTCAGAATCACGGCTCCTGCAATGGAGAGCTTCAAAAGGGACGACAGATTTAAAGACATGGGTGGTTTCCTAAATTCCATACTGAAAATAGACGATAACATGCAAGGCCAGCCGAGCAAGTCGGATTTCCCGTTGCGGGACGCCTCTGATCCTCGCGTTTTATACGTTTTGTCCGAACGCGCCCGGCGCATTTCCTTAAAGGTCAAGATGGGCGCCCGAGAAGTGCATGTCGTCGTCCCTGGCGTTAGGGCTTTTGCAAAGGCCCGCTCATTCGCTGGGCAACAACGCGACTGGATTGATGTTCAGCTCGAAGCGCTTCCGCCGCCGCAGCCTTTTGCGCCGGGCGGAGAAATTTTATTCCAAGGTCAATATTTTCGCCTTGTCAATCCGCCGGGACGCGGGCGTGCCAGAGTTGACCGCGCGGGGCGCAAGCTGGTGGTTCCCAGCCCTGATATTGAGAGCTTTCCGGGCCGGGTGAGACGGTTCCTTATCCGCGAGGCCCGCGCAGAACTTGAAGCCGCAAGCCATCATTACGCCGCGGAGCTTGATAAGCGTGTTGGCAAAGTTTCCGTTCGCGATACGGAAAGCCGCTGGGGGAGCTGTATTACGCGGAATGGGGAGGGGCATATTTCCTATTCTTGGCGTCTCATTTGCGCCCCGCCAGAAATTTTAGAATATGTCGCGGCGCATGAATGCGCCCATATGATTGAGGCTAATCATAGTGCGGCTTTTTGGGCGGTTTGCGACCGAATCTTTGATGATGTTAAAGGCGCGAAGCGCTGGCTCAGTAAGAACGGACCCATCCTGCACGCCGTCGGAGCAGAATTTTAAGACAAAAAAAGACCTTCCGCACCCCCACAGTGCGAAAGGAAAATTCCGAGACCATTTGGTCTGAAGATCGATCCTATGCCCACAAAAAGGACCGATCTAAATTAACGCCGCTCAGATATGTTTGCGATGCGCCGAAAGCCCTTAAGGGCTAAAATATGAATGGAAATTGAACGGGCGTTTGAGGGCTATTTCAACACAGGATGATTAAAGTCATTTGAGCCCCAACCATATGGGGGTCTTAAGGCAAGCGCCCTTCCATTTGGTTGAGAAGGTTTTGAAGTTGCGCGTTCTTTCTCGCCCAATCTGGTTCGGTTGAAACTTGTAGGCGCGCGGGGGGCACATCTTTGAGCTGCTCGGTCATGACATCTTTGAAAATCATGGCGGGAATTGATCCGCCGGTGACGTTCTTCATTGCGGCATTCTCATCATCGCCGACCCAAACGGCGGTAACGCGGTCAGGCGCGTAGCCAACAAACCAAGCGTCGCGGAAATCATTTGTGGTTCCGGTTTTTCCCGCGATCATATGGCCTTTGACTCGGGCGCGGCCTCCGGTGCCGCGCTCGACGGCTTCTCTGAGCATGTAATTCATATCCGCAAGTTCGCTTGCGCCTAGCACAGGTGTTCCATTGGCCGCCTCGCGATCATAGAGCGGCGTGCCGTCTGCGGTGGAGATCGACAGAATGCCGTAAGCCGGTTTATAAACGCCCCAATTTGCGAAGGGCAGGTAGCTCTCTGCAATGGCCAAGGGGGTCTGGCCCTGCGCGCCAAGGGCGAGGCTCCGGTAAGGCTTAAGGCCCGTTAGGCCCTGCCGCTCCGCCGCAGCTATAACGGCGCCGCGCCCAACCTCTTCGCCTACGGATACGGCGACCGTATTCACAGATTTGGCGAGCGCCTTATGCAAGGTAATCGTTCCGAGATGTTTCTCCGTGAAATTTTCTGGGGTCCAATCTTCAATCGTGATGGGCGCATCGACCGCCGTGTCCCATGGTGATTTCCCGGCACGTAGGGCGGCAAGATACACAAAGGGTTTGAAGGCCGAGCCGGGCTGGCGAACGGCCTGAGTGGCGCGGTTAAATTGGCTTTCGCCGTAATCCAAGCCGCCGACCAGAGTTTGGACGCCGCCCGTGCCATCCAAGCTGATGATAGCGCCTTGATTTGCGCCGCGCTCCGGATCGAGATGGGCGATGAGCGCGGATTGGGCGGCCGTTTGCGTATCTAGGTCAAGGGTCGTTTGCACGATTATATCTTGCGTTGGGACGCCAATGCGGTTTTCTAAATCTTCCCAAATCCAATCGACGAAATATTGCGCGCCCTCCGTGTCCTTCGGGCTATGTATGGTGAGGGGTTCGGCCTTGGCGGCCGCAGCGATATTGTCTCCGAGGAGACCTTGCGCATCCATCGAGTCTAAAATTACATGTTGCCGCGCCTGGGCCCGATCAAAATTGGCAACAGGATTTGCGGCGGAGGGGGCGTTTAGCAATCCCGACAACATGGCCGCCTCGGCGAGTGATAGGTCGGCGGCGGGCTTATCGAAATAACGCAGGCTGGCGCTCTCTAATCCCCATGCGCCGCTGCCGAAATAAATACGCGAGAGATACATTTCGAGGAGCTCATCCTTGCTGAAGTCGCGCTCCATCCAGATCGACAGCATCATTTCCTGCGCTTTACGTGTGAGTTTTTTGTCAGGCGACAGGAAGATATTCTTGGAAAGCTGCTGCGTCAGGGTAGAGCCGCCTTGCACATAACGCCGTGCGCGGATGTTCTGCCACAGAGCCCGCAATAGCGCGCGCGGATCAACGCCGATATGATTTCGGAACCGCTCATCCTCTGTTGCCAAAAAGGTCACAGGGATATGGAAAGGCAAGCTGTCTAAATCAACGGGACGCTCTGCGGAGGCGCCGCGCACGAGAACATCTCTGCCGTTGCGGTCAACGATCTGAACCGAGACCGGACGGTTGCTTTCCCAGAGTTTTTTTGGGTCCGGCAAGTTTTTCGCAGAGATAGCAAATCCCGACAGAACGGCCATGCCAGATAAATAGGCACAGGCGGTGCCGGTCAGGACTGTGTTCATCAGAAATTTGCGAGAGAGGCGCATCCGCAGGATTTAGCGCAAGGCAATTAAGCCTCTCTTAACTATAGGGTGCCGCAGGCTTAAATGTCAGACATAAAAAACCGCCCCGCGCCAGAGGCACGAGGCGGCTGCTTTTTTAAATTGGGCAGCGACTATTCGCGGCCAAACAAGCTCATCAAGATTTGGAACATGTTGATGAAAGCAAGTAGCAAGGATGCTGCGCCAAAGGCCTGCATTTTGCCCTTCATGCCGGCGTCATTCGCATAGGCATAATAGACGCGCTTCAGATGCTGCGTTTCCCACGCCGTGATAACAGCGATTGCCGCCAAGGCGACGATGTTGATGATCATGCCAAATGTGCCGCCCGCAAAAATGCTGAGCGCTGGCACGAACATACCAACAACGCCGATGAGGACATATCCCATGAAGGCTGCGAAAGCATATTTTACGACTGCGGAAAGATCAAATTTCGTCGTATATCCAAACATTGACAATGCGCCGAACATGGCCACTGTCATGAAGAAGATTTTTGCGACGATTGTCGGGCTGTAGGCCGCTGTTGCATAGGCTGACATGAAGACGCCCATAACGGCAGCAAAGCCAAAGAGGAACGCGAGCACGCCGCCTTTTGACATTGACGGTAATTTTTTACCGACCATCCCAAACCCGAACATAATCGCCACAATCATTCCAATCGCCACGACTGGATTATAGATCAGCCCCATCAGAGCCGGGTTGCTCATCATGGCTTGGCCTGTGAAGAA
Organism: uncultured Caulobacterales bacterium; assembly: GCA_937923965.1. Classification (GTDB taxonomy): domain Bacteria; phylum Pseudomonadota; class Alphaproteobacteria; order Caulobacterales; family Maricaulaceae; genus Litorimonas. The sequence continues at coordinate 34,390 of CALDTL010000081.1, read as the reverse complement.
AGCGACAGTAGCGGTGACGCCCATGGCCATGGCCATGTATCGATAAGTTCCAAGCAGGAACGTTCTTAAACCGAGGTCGGTTTGTGCACCCATCCCTACATTTTGTGCATTAAATTGGTTCATGACGACTCCTTGAACATTTCATTTACCTCTTTACGCCGTTTCGGCATTGCAGAGGCTTTGCCCTTTATATAGTCACTTTTCGTCGGAACACAAATAATCCTCTCCTATATGTAATTTAAGGTAAACCTATGGAACTGCGCACACTTGGGCGGACTGATCTCGAAGTTAGCTCCGTCTGCCTCGGAACAATGACTTGGGGCAAGCAAAATACAGAATCAGAGGCGCATGAGCAGCTGGATTACGCATTGTCGCGCGGTATCAATTTTATCGATACGGCCGAAATGTATCCGGTCCCGGGGGAGGCGAAAACACAAGGCCGCACGGAAAGCTATATTGGGACATGGACCGCCGCGCGTAAAAACCGCGATAAATATGTTCTCGCCACGAAAGTTTGCGGACGATCCGGCATGACATGGTGCCGCGACGGCGATGTCCCGATGACGCGCCACACGCCTTGGCAAATTGATGAAGCCGTCGAGAAATCTCTGAGACGTCTGCAAACAGATTACATTGACCTCTATCAGCTCCATTGGCCCGACCGCGCCATGCCAGCCTTTGGGTTTGATAGCTATTACGACTATGACGCCGAAGATATTGTGCCATTGGAAGATATTCTGGGCGCGCTGTCGCGTCATGTTGAAAAGGGGAATATCCGTCATGTCGGAGTCTCCAATGAGACGGCGTGGGGCACAATGAAATTTTTGGACATCGCAGAGAGATCCGGCCTGCCGCGTCTAGTCAGTAATCAATGCGTCTACAGCCTTATCGCGCGCCGATTTGATTATGACCGCGCGGAGATTGCGATGCGCGAAGATGTTGGCCTGCTCGCCTATTCACCCCTTGCGATGGGGATGCTGACCGGGAAATATGATGAGGGCCAGTCGCCCAAAGGCTCTCGCGGCGATTTGTTTCCGCAGTTTCTCGAGGGTTACAGGACAACCCAAGAGGCCTATCTGGACTGCAATGAAACGGCGCGAAAATTAGGGCTGACCCCAACAGAATTTGCGTTAAAATTCGTCGAATCGCGCGAGTTTGTAACAAGCAATATCATCGGCGCGACGACTATGGGGCAACTTAAAGAGAACATTGATGCGCAAGACATAGACTGGACGGATGATATGGAGAAGGAAGCGCGCCGCCTCCACAAAACCTATCGCTGCCCCGCCAGCCGCTGAGCGCGTATGAAGTTATTTGCGGCTATATTTCTGCCTGATAACATCGCGGGCGATGTTGTGCGCGAGCAAAAAGGTGTTTCTGGCGCGCGCTGGGTCAGCCAAGAGCGGCTGCACATCACGTTAGGATTTTTTGGCGAGGTCGACTCCGATCACGCAGAGCTGCTCGATCACGAACTCGGGAAACTCCATATGGGGAGTTTTGAACTCCGCCTTGAGGGGAGCGGGCATTTCGGAAAAACGGAGCCGCATGCCATCTGGGCGGGGGTCTCCCCATCGCCCGCTTTGGCGCGCTTGAACCGCCATTGCCGCCAAGCCGCGCGGCGGGCCGATATTCCGCTGGAGGCGCGTAAATATACGCCCCATGTGACCATGGCCTATATGAAACCGCGCAGCCCGCTTGACCGAATTATCGCCTTTGAACAGCGCCTTGCTGATTGGTCGACGCGGCCGTTTTTGGTGGACCAATATAGTTTGGTCTCAAGCCACGAAAAGAAACGCGGCCCAAATCTTTACCGCGAGGAAGCCGTCTTCCCGCTTTTGGGAGAAGGCGTCGTGCCCTAGATCAAAATGGCCGTGCGGGATTTCAGTCACGGGCCGCTTGACCCTAGAAAGCGGCAAGGCTACACGCCCGCTTCCCGATGACGTGCCCAGATGGCGGAATTGGTAGACGCGCTAGCTTCAGGTGCTAGTGTCCGTATGGACGTGGAGGTTCGAGTCCTCTTCTGGGCACCATTTTCCTAACATAGCAAGTGGCGTAAGCCTCTGAAAAGCTTAGCAGCCGAAGGAAGAACGAGACGCAGATGCGTTGTTAGGCAGTATTCAACGCCCTCCGCGACCATCACGCAGGCTATGGACTTATATCTCTCCGAGATCGTCGCCGACGAACTGGCCAGTAAATCACCGGAGCAAGTGAAGAGCTTTTCAAAAATCAAACGCCGCGCAGTGGTGAACTTCGTCACCATAAACGGCGAAATAGATATGAGAGACATTACCCGCGAACACGCCCATGCCGTTCGGAAATTTTGGCACGAACGCATCCATCCTAAGGACGGTTCCAAACCAATGAGCGGCAGTAGCGGGAACAAGGACTTGGGCAGTTTGCGCAAACTCTACCGCCGCTATTTTGAGCACATTGGCGAAGAAGAGCGTGAGAACCCCTTTCGTAATATGAGGTTTAAAGACAAGATCATAACGAAGGTTTTGCCTTTTGAAGACGACTGGGTCAGGTCACGCATACTCTCGCCAGATGTTTTTGATGGCCTCAATCGACCAAGCGCACTCCTTTGCATGGCTCTTATAGAGACAGGGACGAACAAGGGGAATTGGGCGATAGACCAAGAATAATAAATTTGGTGAGTTGGAGTGCGCTACTTTTAAGAAATTGTCGTATCGATATGCTCTAACTGAACTTTAATTAAACTGTGTCAGTATCCCTTCAAAGGAATGGACACTCATGAATGGTTTTTTACTAGTTTTGTCGGCGGCGTTACCGTCCTTCTTATTGGGTTACGCTTTGCGACGTTTCACATTGAAATGGCAAACAAAAGCGAATGCAGCCAAACTCCAAGCTGATATCCAAGCGGAGCAAATGACCGCGACTGTTTCGGCTTCACTCGACGGAATTATCATTGTTAATTCGGACGGGTGCATTGTGGAATTTAGCGAATCCGCCGAGCGCATATTTGGTTATAAGAAAGAGGAAATTTTAGGCCAAAACATGGCAGCTTTCATTGTGCCTGAGCGATACCGAGAGGCTCATAATGCTGGCATGGAGAGAATGAGGGAAACCGGCAAAGCCAACATCCTAGGTCAGCGCATTGAAATCGAGGCCGTTCGGGCGAGCGGAGAGGAGTTCATGTCAGAACTCGCTATTTCCAGAAGTCGGAGCTCTTCAGGTGATATTTTTATCGCCTATATTCGAGATATTTCAGAAGCAAAGGCTGCCGAGAAAGCACTTATTGATGCAAAGGAGGCCGCTGAGCTTGCTAACCGGGCGAAGACACAATTTATCTCCGCTATGAGCCACGAAATCAGAACGCCTTTTAATGCCGTTCTGGGTATCCTTGATATTCTCGGAGATTCAGAACTTACCCAAGATCAAAAACACCTCATCCAAACCGCGGAAAGAACGTCAAAATCTCTGTTGCGGATCATGAATGATGTTTTGGATTACGCCAGAATTTCGTCTGGTTCAGTGAAAGTCCGAGACGAGCCGTTTTTTGCAGCGGATGTCTTTGATGATGTGTATCGTTTGTTTGCAATGCAAGCGAAAGAGAGGGGCGTGGATCTAGTGATCAAGTCCGAGGACTCCTCGAAAATCCATTTGGCAGGTGATGTAGGTCGGATTCGTCAGATTCTCATGAATTTTGTCAGTAACGCTATTAAATATACAGACAATGGTAAGGTCGAATTGATCGTCGATGCAACCCAGACCGATCAAAGAAAATGGACCTTGATGTGTCGGGTCAAAGACACAGGTGTCGGCATTAAGGCTGACAAATTGGGACGGTTGTTCGAAGAGTTTTACATGGTCGATGATGTGGATACCCGCTCGTCCGAAGGCACTGGATTAGGACTGACCATTTGTAAAGTTCTCGTGAAAATGATGGACGGAGATATAGGCGTAGAGAGTGAATTTGGCCAGGGCTCGGATTTCTGGATTAAAATACCATTGGCGCAAGCTTCGGCTCTTGTTGTCTCTGACGTCGTAGAGGGTCCTATGGCCGATATTTCCGGAAAAGAAATCCTACTTGCAGAGGATAATGCGACAAACCGTATGGTCGTCACGCGCATTCTCAAAAAGCATGACGCCAAAATTGTTGAAGCAGTTAACGGGGTTGAAGCTTTATCCATTCTGGAGATGCAAGCATTCGATTTGCTTCTGACGGATATTTTTATGCCTGAAATGGGCGGAAAAGAACTCGTTCGATTGCTGCGCAAAGGGGGCTCCGTGAACGCGAAAATTCCGGTCATTGCTTTGACGGCTATGGGCGATATGCATGAGGCGGAAGAGCTTAAGTCATATGGCGTTGATCAAGTCGTGCTCAAACCATTTAATACGAGAGACTTAATAAATGCCGTGGCCGAACAGTGTAAGAGACATCAGGAGAGGCAATCTTTCGAGACGTCTGACAACCCTGAAGTCCCTGCCATGAAAATATCCGGTGGCTTATTGGACGGGCTGGATCCCGAAGATCTGATTGAGATTAAGGGCCAATTCGAAATAGATTTGACAGATGTTACAACTTCATTGCGTAGGGCCATCGCGTCCCAGGATCACGAAGCCGCAAAGTTTGCTAGTCACACTTTGAAGGGCCTTGCTGGGTTATATGGACTTGCTGAACTTTCAGAATTTGCCGCATTAACAAATTCTCATTGCTTTCCTGATATGCACGCACAGATGGTAAAGCATGGATCGAGAGCTATAGAATTAGCCGAGATATCCTTGCGCAATTTAGACGACCTCTTCGGATATAATGAAGAGGCGGCATAGGTGACGAAATGGCTGGAACGAATACAACACCAGAGGTGTTGATTGTAGAAGATACATTATCCATGGCGTTAATGTATCAACAGCATTTGAAAAAAGCAGGCATTAAGTCTCAAATTTGCCAATCTGGTTCGCTTGCATTGATTGAGCTTCGTGAGGGGAAAGTTGATACGGTTCTTCTCGACCTGCAACTTCCCGATATGAACGGTCTTGATATCATCCAAGAAATGGATGGGACAGATCACAATATCACTTTCATCGTGATTACCGCCAACGGGTCTATAAACACAGCTGTCGACGCGATGCGGGCGGGTGCGTATGATTTTTTGATTAAACCATTTCCAACTGATAAACTCCTCACGACGGTAAAAAATGCGCTTGAACGTGAGAAGGCGAAAACCTCAGTTCAGGTTTTGAACAGAGGTTTAAAAACAAACGAAGTTCCAGGATTTGTTGGCGAGTCCGAGCCGATGCTGGCGGTTTACAAAATGATTGAGAACGTTGCGAACTCCAACGCTGCCGTTTTTATTACAGGCGAATCCGGTACCGGCAAAGAGGTCACGGCACAGGCAATTCATAAAGTAAGTCACCGCCGTGATGCGCCTTTCATTGCGTTAAACTGCGCGGCGTTGCCAGAAAATTTAATCGAGTCAGAAATTTTTGGTCATGTTAAAGGTGCCTTCACAGGCGCGCATGAAGCGAGAAAAGGAGCTGCGAGCCAAGCCAATGGCGGCACGCTATTCCTTGATGAAATTTGCGAGATGGATATTAATCTCCAAGCCAAGCTTTTGAGGTTTTTACAGACGGGCCAAGTCAAACGAGTCGGTAGTGATTGGTCTGAAGATGTTGATGTCCGTATCGTTTGCGCAACCAATAGAAATCCTATGGTTGAGGTCGCTGAGAAACGTTTCCGTGAAGATTTGTTCTATCGCCTCGACGTTCTCTCAATCGAATTACCGCCATTGTCCTACCGTGGAAGAGACGTAATTTTACTCGCTGAAAATTTTCTTAAAACTTATGCAGCGGAAGAGGGTAAGCAATTCAAAGCGATTTCACCTGAAGCCCAAGAGTTGATGTTGGATTATCATTGGCCTGGGAACATTCGGGAACTTCAAAATGCTGTTCGAAAAGCGGCAGTTGTCTATGACGGTGTAGAGCTGGAAAATCATATGCTTTCGTTAAAAACGGCTGACGTAAGCGCTCCGAAAGAAGAATATAAACTGATTGGTCTTGCAGGTGAGACCACCACCTATACACCTCAGCGGTCTCTCAAAACTACGGTTACTGTTGATATTTTGCAGCCAATGACAACGATTGAACAGACAATCATTGAGGCTGTGATTGCATCCTGCAGCGGAAGCATTCCAAAGGCATCACAGATCCTACAATTAAGCCCCTCAACCATATACAGGAAGAGGGAAACTTGGATTAAAGAGGGTTTGGAGCAACAATCTAAAGCGGGTTAAGCTGCGACTAACTCTACCGACTTCAGAAAATACGTGAGTGTACGGTCATCCGTAGAAAGGCCTAAATCCTTCGGGCTTCGTACCTTTGGCACTGATAACTTTAGTGCCAGATCTATCTTCCCTGCGGTCTTTGAACTGGTGAATCTAATAGTGATAGTCCCTTCATCTGTGACCTCGGCTAAGGCCGCTACTTTTCCATCAATAGTTGCAGCTATAGCGCTAGGCGTATCTGAGAAAAAAACTCCAGATAATTCAAGAAGATAGTTATTTGGTGACCCTGTCGCTAATGTTTCTGGTATTATTAGGCTTAAACTTGCTTCTTCATTTCGCATCCAACGGCCTTCTGCCTCTTGTGCCCACCAACCGTTGCCATGAGTTAATTTAGGTTGATGAATGGGAACAGCCGGAATCGAGAGTGAGCTGGTCTTTGGAATTGAAGAGACGTTGAAGACTGCGCTGTTGGAAGACATGGCTCTTTCGATTGTCTCGAAAGCCTGAACAAGAGGTGTTTTTTCAATGGTTGATTGCTCTATGATTTGAGGGTCCGCAGCCTGCATTAATTCCATAGTTTGCAAGTGGAGTGTCATCGAACGCGCATCTTGGCTTTCTCCAATATCCTTTGGGCTCTTTGGGTCACCTGCCTCTGGCAGATCAATAAAGATGGAGAGTGCTTTGCCTTGGGGCAAGCCGGTCACAGGAACCGAAAGGGGAGCACTCTCCCCGAACAATCCAGAACTCACCAGATTTCCATTTACGGAAATGTTTGCTCGTTCTGGACGTTCGGATTTCGTCATGCCTTGAATTTTCAAGACGGCATTTGGGGGTAAGTCCTTTGGAAGTGTCACACGGAACATGGCGCGATTATCTCGCATCCAACGGCCATTAGCTTCGAATGCCCACCAACCCGCTGTAAAATCGATTTGATCGCGGTGTTCCGGATTATCAAAAGACACGGTTCTTCCAAATTCAAGTGGGGTTTGATTTAACTCACTGGCTTCTGCGAGCTCTAATTCAAGCAAACGATGGCGTGCAAAATTAGTTATATTCAGTGGTTCGCCTGTGGTGCCATATCCTTGCGTCCTCAGAAATCCAATCATCTGTTGGGTATGGATGTCAGTGGCCGCCGTGATGATGTGATACGGAGTGTCATCCCGATAGGCTTCATCATAAAGACTTTGGCTGGGAGTGCCGAGAAATTCAAAACCCGCCCCATTGACTGCCGCTTCGATCTCCGCACGAAAGCCTTCAAAATATGCGGGAGCTGTGAGACAGCCTTCTCCAGCTAAAACTGGCCATGCGAAATGTATATTTATTCCGCGCGCCTTCAGCTTTTTGAGCCGCTCAAGAGCTGGTTTTATGTTTTTGCCCAACTTCAATTTCTCTCTGGTTTGGGTCTTCCCGAGAATGTAATCGTCACAGCTTTGTTCCGTGACACCGGGGCCTGGACCTGAAGATGTTGATCGGGATTGATGCCCTGTTGGTTGTGTTAAAGCAGAGACAAATAGCTCTTGGGCTGGGGATTCATTTGATTGCTTCTCGGTTCCTTGCTGATCTCTAATTTTTGATATGACCGTCGCTGGCGGAAGGCTTAGGGCGCGTTGTATGCGCTTATGTAGAGGCATAGAATGATAGTAATTCCGATTGCTGTCAAAAAGAGTATTGACGTAATTATCAGTGAGTTTTTCGCGATGGTAGAATGTCCATTCCAGGGGGAGGACAACAACGTCACCTGCTTGCGTAAATGTTTCTAATCGCGTTATTTTGTCTTCCAAAGCATATCCGCCGTTATCCGCGATATTGATCGCCGTTCGTCCGAGAGCTGCGCCGACTGCATCTGTGTCAATCGCGTGGTGTGAATTTGATCCAGATTCAAATATTATTCGTGGACCGGGTGTCTCTTGCAAAAGAAACCATTTGTAGGTGTCTGGAACGGCGGAACGCTCAATCAAACGATCGACCGTCAAAGCATAAGCCCCCAGACAGAGCAGTGAAGTGCCGACCATACCAGCAAGAAATGTGCAAATATGCTTCGCAAGAGTTCTAGTTGCGAGAGTTTCATTGACGGTGGATGAGGTGTTGTTGATAGGATGGGTCATAATGGGGTCCAAAACTCGGACTAGAAGTTGAAGTATAGGAATGGGGATTGGGTCAGGCTGAGAGATGCTAGAAAGGCTGCGGATGCTGCTATTCCTGACGCAATGCCTAAGGCACCAATGAGCGCCGAAGACCGTTTCAGTAAATCTTTTTCAAACAATTCTGATATCTCTTTGGTGTTTGGCAAGATAAATGCGGATATGGCCGCAAGCGTACCCCACAGGATTGTCTGCACAGTTGCAGGCATATGGACCGCTCCCTCTGCCACTGATCCGAACATGCTCAGCGTCATCGAAATTGCGCCAGACGTCGTTGTTGCACGGAAGAAGACCCAAGCGACAACGGCGGCTAAGAATGTGATTGCCCAAGAGCTGATCCGAATGGCTTTCGCGGTTTCAACTATTTCAAGAACTCCGAAAAATTTAGCGATGGCACGAACGAATTGGTTCACGATGAGATAGAAGCCATGCAGCGCACCCCAAATAAGGAAATTCCAATGTGCACCGTGCCATAGACCACCAAGCACCATTGTCGCGAAATTGTTGATATACTGGCGAACCTTGCCGTGGCGATTTCCGCCAAGCGGGATGTAAAGGTAGTCACGCAGCCACCGGCTGAGTGTCATGTGCCAGCGACGCCAAAACTCTGACATATTCTCGGATTTATATGGCGAATTGAAGTTCCAAGGCAGACGAATTGCGAACAGCAGACCAAGGCCAATTGCCATATCTGAATAACCCGAAAAGTCGAAATAGATTTGGAATGTATAGGCGAGGGCACCACCCCATGCGGTTATGCTGGTGACGACTGCGCCGCTATCGACAGAGGAGAAAACTTCATTCGCATATGGGGCGATAGAGTCTGCAATCGCAAGTTTCTTGAATAGGCCCAGTGCGAATAGACAAATGCCTTCGCAGAACATAATCGCACGAGCACTTGGGGTAATGATTTTCCGAAACTGCGGCATCATCTCGGCGTGATGGACAATTGGTCCCGCGATTAACTGCGGAAAGAATGTGACGAATAACGCATATTCAAGCGGGGTGTGTGAAGCTGGATCCATTTTCCCCGCATGACTGTCACAGAGGTATGAAATCTGCTGGAAGGTGAAAAACGAGATTGCCAAAGGCAAGAGTAACTTCGGATCAGGTAAGCCCAAATCGAATAGCGCGTTAAAGTTGACCGTCAGGAACCCAAGGTACTTATATACGCCTAGTAGCAATAGGTTTGCTACGATCCCGATGACCAATATCTGTTTGGATTTTGAAGTGCCGGGCTGCGCCAAAATGTGTTTCGCAAGAAGGTAGTTGACACCCATCGACCCGACTAAAAGAATAAGATATTCTGATTTGAACCAGCTGTAGAAAACGAGGCTGGCCCCAATCAAAAGGATCTGGCTATGCCAACGTGTTTTGGAAAACAGTGTTGCGTAGAAGCCCAAAAGGACCAATGGTAAAAATTTTGTCAGAAATACGGGGTCAGTAAAGAGCATTGTTATTCCAATGATCTAAAGTGCGGTCAGCGAGGGAACGTTCGCCTGAAGTTGCGTTGGTGCTTGGCAGGTCGGAACAATGCCAATGCTCTGCTCCAGACGCGCTTTCGCTGTATGCAATTCAGCGCGCGCCATTTGTTCGCGAATGAAGGATAACTCCCGCATAAGCTCTTCTTTGACCAAATATGTTTCCGGCTTTGCGCCAGATTTTACATCTGTATTTAGGTCATCCGTTATTTCACCTTGGATAGATAAGGCCTTCCATGCGAGCGTTAGATCGTAATTCAATTTGTGCATTTGCTCACGGGCAATCATGACCTGCGCCATGACTGCGCTTGCGAGAATCTCGGTTTGTCTTTGTTGTTCGGCAAGTGCGAGTTTGCCATTACGTTTCGTCTCACCAATTTGGCCCAAACGTAAAAGATCCCAGCTCAAGTTTAGACCTGCGGACGCAAAATCTTGGTTCAACACGAAGCTATTTGTATTGTGGTTTGCACCAAGGAAAAAGCGCATCGCCGGCAGGTGCCGCCACAGGTCTTCTTCATTCTTCAATTTGGTCAAATCAGTCTTGTATAGAGCCTGGCGAATTTCTGGACGATTTTGGTAAGCTGTCGTAACAAGTTCCAACGGATTTTGTTTGCCGAGTTCCCCTAAATTCGAAGGTAGGCGCGTTGCTTTTAAATCGAATTCTGTTCCAGCGGGAACATTCATAAGACGGGCAAGTTCAGGCTTTGCTGAAAGCAAAGAACGGTATAGCGATTGATACCAACGGTTGATGTCGATCAATTCCCGCTGGAACATCAGCTCTTGGAGCTTTGTTTCAGGGTTTTGATCTGCACGTTGCAGCGACAGATCGAGGGCGTAAGCAACCCGGCTTTTTAACCATGCGGATTTCTTTTCTGCCTGTTCAAATGCGACCGCACGCCAATACGCGTTTTCGACATCGACCATCATTTTATTGCAAAGATATTGGTTTTGCTCACTTTGCGAATAAGCATTGATTACGCGGCGATTAGCTTTGAAGCCACTCAAGCCGACTTCTAGGAGGTCCCAGCTTGTGGTTAGGTTTGACCTCGCAACGGCTTGATCTTGCGCCGTGTAAAAATCTTTGGGCATCGTGCCAGAAGTATCATCGACCTTCTTACCAACAGACGCACTCGTATTATTTCTCCATGTCCCATAACTGCTTGCATAAGCTTGTGGAAGGAAGTCTTTGCCGCGCATCCCCGCTTTTCTAACGGTTTCCATCAATTGATTCTGGGCGCGCGCAAACTCGGAATTATGAGCGAGGGTACGGATTCTGACCTCATCTATGCTGAGCGGGACACTTGTTTCAAGCGGAACAGCCTGAGGTCTCAATGTGCTATCAGTATAGCCAGACACATTTGTGGAATCATACTTGACGGCTGTCGAAGCGCATCCTCCTAGCGCCAAGGCACTAATAAGGCCGAACCCAATCAGAGCCGTTTTAAAATTTGATTTTTTTTGCTCAATTGTCATTTGACGACTCCGTTTTACGGGAGAGTCATTGCAATCGAGAGACCAATTCAGCTTTCCGCAAAAACAGTGGGTTAGATAGTTAATCGAATGTAAATTTAGCCAAAATTTTGCAATATGCATTTTGCGTTTTGCAATATGCAAAAACAGTCTTTTTGAATGTCAGAATGCAAAGCTAATTTAGTCCAGTGGTCGATACAGCATTGCGTCATAGTCAATCATGACGCGCGTGCCGCTTGGCTTAAGCTTGATACCTATTGGCCAGATAGAACTCGAATTTATGGCGACCTTGTGTCCGTTTATCTGCATGCGATATGGTGACGAGACATGTGTGCCAGATGTTTCTGATAGGGGGATTTGAATACGTCTTACTTCGCCTGGTATTAGGTTATTCTGAAGGTAGTATGGCTCTACCCATATAAGACGACCATCAGCGTCCGCGTAAGATAGTTTGAGCTGGAGTGTGCTTACAATTTCAGTACCCGTGTTGGAGACGGTAACGTTAAGGGCGTGGTCGTTTTGCGTTTTCGAAACGCCAATGTCTGAAAAGGTGATCGACTTATAATATGCGGGTGAACACACCGTTGCGGAGATAGAGAGGTCGACGTCAGAGGGAAGGCTGCTAAATTCTGGCAAGCTGAATTCATCTGGATTGTAAGCCGCGTTAAACGGTTGATCTTGAATCTTAAGGTAACCCTCAAAATCAATTCGAAAAGCGGAGCTTTCTCCGGGGAGAAGTCGATGCGGACCAATACGACCTGCATGTTGTTTGAATTTGGTTTCCGATATGGGGTCGACTGTTTGTGCTAAAACTTTTGTACAGGCTGGAAACTCCGAGAGGTTCTTAATTCGGCCAATAACGAATAATCTGCCGTTTTCTTCGACAAGTTCTGCTGCCATCAGCTCGATTTGAGGACGTGCTAGTCTTTGAACAGGGTCGTTTGGATTTACGTTTTTTTGACCTGTAAGATCACGAAACTGTGGTGCACTTACTCTGGTTACAAGACTTGGCGTATAATTCTTGTCGGAGGGCTCATATTTGATTTGCCAAACTTCATTAGCGTTTTTCAGCAAAGTCATTTCGGCAATGACTGGACGTATTCCGATAGATGTTAGGTATGTAAGTTTTGAGCTGACTCTAACCTGTCCTTTCCCTAATTTTTGTACATTTATAGTGGCGACAGATGTGAGTTTTCCAAAGGACGGGACAAGGCCGCCTGTGAGTTTCTGGATTTTTAAAAACTGTCCGTAATCCAGTTCCGGATCGGCGACAAGCAAGGAGAAGGCCTGCTCAGTCTCACGGAAGTCCAAGTGCTGGTAGAAACGCTCTACAACCGTTTCGGGCATTAAAGGCTTGCGTTGATTTTGTATGGTTTTGCTAATGATTATCGCCGCCATAAAGGCAGCAATAATAGGCAGGACTCTTACCCCCCAGGTCATGGCACTAGGCGGCATCCATGCCGAAGGACTTGATGGGGCTTGAGTGAGGATGTCGACGGTCAAATTTGGTCCAGGTTCAGGAACCTTGATCGCCATATAGAGCGAAGGCGTATTTTGTAGAAAAGGGGTTGATATAGATGATATCAGCTGTTGCCGTAAAGCAAGCCCAATTAAGGTCAGTAATCCTAAAATTAAGGATCCGATTGGCAAAGTTCCCCACATAAGCTTTTGGTACTCGGGCAATTCCCTTCGGGGCCGTACGACAGGCAAAGGGGTGATGTCAGGTTTTTCCCAAACGCGTATTCCGTTATTCAGACGTGTGACTTGGTTCCATCCTGTATAGTGTAGAACCGGATCATAGAACTCGTCATTTGAGAACACATATTTCAAATGAAACCTTTCAGCATTCGTGAGAAACTGATTGAGCGAGGCGAGGCCCGGGACTCCCATATATTTTGAATTTTCTAGTCGCTCTACGGAGTAGTTCATCAAACTTGGAAGTCGTCTTGCCGAATGATAATTCCCGTCAACGGACTCGGCGTTGATCAGAGCGCTGTGATAGGCGAATTGATCCCCAAATCCGAGTGTCAGGTAACGCCAATCTGAGTGACGGTCTTCATCCATAAATGTGACAATTGGCGCAGGATCAATGAAGTCGGGCTGGGTGGGTCGAAAAGTGGGAAGAAGGGCTGTTCCAACGGCGAGACCAACATAACTTACTAGCATTAGGACTAGGGCGGCCCGGCTTAAAAAAGAGCCAAAAGCACGATCTATCAATATTTTTCCTCGCCCTTCCCACAGGCTTTGCACCGCCAGGCCTGCGAAAGGTAAAATCAAAATTGACGCCCAGAAGGTGAACCTATCCAATGTCAGAATTTCGAATGCAGGACCAAGAAGAATACGCGGAAAGGGCGTAGTTCCGCCCGTTCCCAAAAACAATGCGATAAAAACGGAAAGTCCTAAGGGCCACAGCGCCGTTCTAATTGACTTTAATACAACATAGGGAACGACCGCGATTAGCATGCCCCAAGGAATGACAAAGAACATCAAGCCTAAATTCGGCTTCGCGATAAAATTTTCGCGGCTGCCGTGCGGAATACTAACTTGGGTGATCGGGTCGGTAATGGACCAATGCCAGTATGGGAAAACGATTGTGACGATTAGAAACAACATTCCCAATCCCATTATAATGCCACGTATCAAGGCAGGCGAGGCCCACTTCAAATAGGCTAGTTTTCCATGGGGTTTAGAAGGCCCACGTCGTTTCAAATTAGCTAAGAGGGCTGCGATGCCAATCGGTGCCACAAAGAAGACAGTTCCAAACAACGGCGTGACATGGTGAACTGAGGTTGTCGCCGCTGTTATAAAAAGACCTAAAACAAAATCTCTCTTTCGGCCATGTTCAATCCAGCTTGATATGTGGGGAATTGCGTTCAGGAAAAGCGCGATTGAAAGCAGTGTAGGTAACTGCCCGAAAATATGCAGCGTTTCCGAAATGCTGGTTGAGAATGCGCATAGCATTGCTGCATATGACGCGGCCTTATCATTCACCCATAAACGGCTGAATCTGAACACTCCAATAATAAGAATGCCGATAGCCAAAAGTTGCAGCACTATAAATGCGATGCGCATATCCATGAAGCGCATCAACACGCCCAAGGCTTGATGGCTGCCCGGTGGATAGGCTGTAACTGTAAAGCCAGTATACCACCGTGTTTCCCAAGGATCGAACCAAGACGTTAGATAATGGTTGCCAAAAAACATATGGATATAGGAGTCATATGTTTGCCCATAGGTGAACGGCAAGAGCGCCCCATGAAACATGAGTGCCAGTAAGATCGCTAGATATGTCCACGATCTTGCTGTCATTTTATGGAATTGGTTTTTCTTTTCTCAATGGCATCAAAATAATTCCGATCAAAGTTGCCGCGCATGCAACTTGAATAAGCAACTTCATACTGAAGTAGCTGTGTAACCCTATGTCAGGAAAGAAGTGATTAACCGCCGAGAGTGAAATGAGTTGAATGGCGCCAAAGAATAAAACGACCAGTGCGGCAAAACTCTTGCCCTTGGCAATTTGGTAAATCGCGCAAAGGTGGCTGCCGATGAAGACCGCACCCGTAAGAGCGCTTATCCAAACGATTGAAGACAATGCTAGATATTCATCCCCTAGCATGACGCGTACAATCAGATCGGAGTTCGGTAGAATAATCGCGATTGCAGCGACGGTAATTATAGAGATTGCACCTAAGAGTATTAGCAGTTCCTGAGGTGATTTCTGAACGTCTTTCTGCTTTGCAACAAGTGGCTGAAGGATCGTTGAACAAGATAGAAAAGCGAAAAAGAAAACGCGTTGGATGAGAAGCAATCCCGCCACGAGACCTGCTGTCTCAGGTGAAAAACTCGCCTTTGCGATAAGGATGTCACTGTCTAAGACCAAGACTTGAGCAATTTGTAAAATCAGGTATGGCAGGGCGATGATGCCAAGCGCCCTTGTCTGCGGATCTAGGGTAGGCATTTCGCGGGGACCAAAGGACTTTAGGTCCTCTTTGCGCGTTGAAAAAATAAACCCTGCCATGATTGAAAGCCCAACAGCTGCGGCAATGCCAGCTAATCCGAACCCCATTTTCCAGAGTATCAGGCTACCCAAAAGTCTAATTATCCACTCAGATTGTATTGAGAGAATGATCTTTGGTAAATCAATCAAGCCTTGCGTGAGGCCTCTATAAATCACCATTGGTAGAAAAAATGGAATAGCAAGAGCCAGGATGAAAAGAGCCAACGGCGAAGAGAAGTTCAAAACCCCAGAAATGTAATTCGCCAGCGCGATGACAAGGAACATCGCAGGTAAAGAAAATTTGAGACTTCTCCATGAAAGCGCACGCGCACGCCTACGGCTTCGTTGAGTTTTACTTTCCTTTGCAGCTAACTCGGCAAACGCGAATTGAAGCGCGCCTAGGAATGACAAGATGCCAAGCTTTAGCGTAAGTAAAAGTGTGAGGTCAGCAAATGCTGCGGGTCCCATCATTCGGGCAAAGAGCATATTGAAAACTAGATTGGCAGCATTCGCGATATTCGCTGAAATAAACAAAACTGCAGCTGGCCCAAGTAAAGCGTTTGTTCGGAACGCCTGTATGGGAAGTTTGAGAGATCGTGACATTTAAGCCTCCGACAACGAAAAACGATTGTTATCAGTAAAGTGGGTCGGAAGACGATTAACAATGGTGCAGTGAAAAAGGGCTGTGATCGAAGATCGCCGTGCGGCTGACAAAATATATGAATCATCTGGAAGATAAATTGACACCTCTTTCCCGAGCGCCAAAAACTCTTCGCAGGCCTCTGTAAGAGTGGTGAAAACAGATGGGCCTAACGTTTTAACATTGGAAAAATCTAAAGTGATATGGCGTTTCTCATTTGAAACTATGGCTCCCATCGCGCGAATGCTCTGCGTGGTTAAAGCCTCTCCAGAGCGCAGATGTTGGGTCAATGAAGGGCAAGACAAAGTGCGTCTGTTTTGAAACCTTGCTCTGATTTTCCATTGACTAAAAATTAGCGACGTCATTTTCAGACCGCCTTTGATAACATCAGAAAATTTGATGTTGGACCCTGGGATTTCTGTCCACTCAAGAACCGGGTATTCGAAGAAGTTTTTTCGTTCCCGCCGGTTTGGGTTAGAAATTCTCAGGAATAATTCGACATCAAAAAGCCAACCTGCAGTGAAAGGTGCATCTAAGCAGTTGATTAGATGTTCGTTGTTGCGAAATAATTTCGCGCCGCATTGCGTGTCTTTCAACGCTAAACCTGTCGCCAATCGACCCATCGACGCGCAAACCAGAGAGATCATTTTGCGATGAATGTCTCGATAGACGCGACGACCCAGTCCGCCAGCACGGGATCCGAAAACGACATCAATGTTGTCTAAGCGATCTGCAACTGAGATGAAGTCGTTGATTGCATTTAGCGGTGTTGCAAGATCAGCGTCCAAAAACGCGATATATTTATCGCCGCGTTCGGCTGCAAATTTAAGCCCGTGACGGACAGCTTCCGCTTTTCCTGCATTTCGCGCCATTGTTAAGACGTCGACTTGTTTAGGTAACGCTGCCATGGCTCCGCAGAGCAAGCTAATTGTCAAATCTTTTGATCCGTCATCCACAAATACAAAGGATATTTTTGGGTTCTCGCGGGCGAAGTTTAGAAAGATTTCAAGATGCAACCTGTTGGCTTCATTATAACAGGGAATGATAATTGATGTTCTATCATGCTTCCAGGTGGACGGCTTTAAAGCTGGCTCTTGGAGGAACGTTTCAGTAGATGTAGTTGTTTGTTTTGTCATTTTAATCTCCAATATTTCGGAGATAACTACGCAAATGCTGGGCCGCTATTTTCCCTGCGGTTTCGACTGATTTCTTTGCAAATCAGAAAACAAATTCGCATTTCGCAAAGATCATTTTGCAATTTTGCTCAATTTGCACGCAAAACATGGCGTTTTTTCGCGGCATGTCCATTGCAATCATTCATAGGCCACTTCGCAAGAAAAAGACCTATGACGAACCGAACGAAAGCAACTGTATACCTCTTGTCACTCATAATGAGTGTCGGGTTCTCTGATGCCACTGCACAGGCGCAGCCGGCTGCGAACAGCCTACACGTCTATGCGGGACCGCAGACGGCGCTCCCGGAGGGTAACATCAGTGTGACGATTGAAATGACCGATGGTCATGGACGTAGCGTTCATGGTGAAACGATACAGCTGACTTATATTTCCGATGGCGTTCCCATGACAATATCGGGAAAGGTTTCAAATGGATTGGTGTCATTTGATGTGAATGCACAACGTAGAGCGGGTGAGATGATCTTCAAGGCACTTTCTAGCGATTTAGTGTCAAACAATGCCCCTGTGCTAATCGTTGCGGCCCAACCAAAAACATTCAAGTTAAAGGTTAGACCTGCAAGAAATCCTAACTTTGTCGAACTCATGACTGAGACGTTAAGTGACGCCTTTGGTAATCCAATATCAGATCAAACGCTCGTCTCATTAAGTTGGTTTGACAGCTCAGGGGTTAAGCGCTCGGAAGCAGCGCAACTCTCAAACAGCAGCATGTCGTATATGAGTATCTGCCCTCGGGTATATATCGCTCCGTTGAAAGTTCGAGCGGTTTTGAAAAATGTAGAAGTTTTTTCTTCCGATCTTTCTGCTCTTTGCGAATTGGGGAAGGCAGGCGCATGACGCTTAAGCCTCTTTATAAAATGAAGCGCATTCTAGTGTCCGTTGGCATTCTCCTATCAGGTGTCGTGTTCGCAGGCATTGTGTCCAACATCATCGAATCTCCAGCGGGATTACATGAGTTTTTGCATGAGCATTTAATTTCATCAACTTCACGAGCAGATCAGAGATGGGTAGGGGGGGCTTTCACGCTCCCTGTTCAAGACCGGGAGAAGCTCAGCACAATCATTACCGAACTTGAACAACCTAATTGGACGCCGTCTTCAGACATCGCCGTCACGGGGCAAGCGTTAACAGTAGCAAAAGAAGCAGCCTGTCTGTCATCCGCGAAGCCCTGCAAAGTAGCGTTTCGATTGGGGCGGGAGTTCCGTGAACTTCACACCAATAAAGATTTACGGGTCACAAATGTACAAGAGAAAAGCTTGCGCGTGACTTTTACGTCTCATTCTGAGCTCACGACATTATCTATCGACGAGATGGCCTATGAGTCGCGACTGTTTAGATTCTATCAAACACAA
Source organism: uncultured Caulobacterales bacterium (assembly GCA_937923965.1). Classification (GTDB taxonomy): domain Bacteria; phylum Pseudomonadota; class Alphaproteobacteria; order Caulobacterales; family Maricaulaceae; genus Litorimonas. The sequence continues at coordinate 15,871 of CALDTL010000081.1, read as the reverse complement.
AATGGTTGGACTCAAAAAGCATCAGAAATACTTGAAACGCAATTGATGAGTTTAGGAAACCGTAACGACGCATTTGTTGAGAAATTTTCGACCAACTTGGTAGGTATAAATTATTATCCGGCATCCGCATCGTGGAAAGAATTTTGGACAGAGTTTCCTGTTGAGGAAATCAAGGCCGACCTTGAAACTCTCAGCGATATGAATGTGAACTCAGTGCGCATTTTCCTGAACCACGACTACTTCGGGGGTGGCGATACGCAAGAGGACGCCAATACGAAGCTTGGTGTTTTTCTGGATCTCTGCGCTGCAAAAAACATCCAGGTTCTCGTTACATTATTCGATCTTCGGCCAGATTACACGTTGTCTAATTTGGAAAGCGATGTGGGTCATATCGACCAAGTGATTGCCCCAGTTTCCGACCATCCCGCTATTTTGGGTATCGACATAAAAAATCAAGCCGACTTAGATTTTCCGACCTGGGGGCAGGGTGTTGTCGAAGGGTGGCTGACGGTCTTGGCGCGCCACATTCAAATTCATTACCCAAATGTTCCGATAACAGTCGGGTGGTCAAATCCAGACTCCGCCCTCGGTTTAAAAGATGTCGTCGATTTTGTGACTTACCATGAATATGGAGACGTCGAAGGATTTGCTGACCGTTTGGACGCCATAAAAACTAAATCTGGCGACAAGCCGGTTATGATCACAGAAATTGGCTCAACAATTTGGAATCCATTTCGTTCCACCCAATCGGCAGAATATAAACAGGCCGCGCGTCTTGAAAGCCAGCTACAGCAATCAATTGCCGCCGATGGCGTGTTTGTGTGGACATTAAACGACTTTGACCATGTTGGGAGTGATGTCGTCGGTCGACGGCCTTGGCGAAAAGCTCAGCAAAGACACTTCGGCCTCATTCGCGCGGATGGCTCAGCTCGTCCTTCACAAAAAGTGCTTCAGGCACATGCAGCGTATCTCACACTTCAACCCAACAACTAAACTTAAATATCTAAGGAAACATCATGAAAACTATCGCAATTGTTACCGCCTTTCCACCAAGCGCAGGTTCTTTGAACGAGTATGGGCTTCACCTTGTCAATGCGTTTGCAGCGCGCCAAGACATTGAAAAAATCATTGTCATTGCAGATTACTATCATGGTGACCTGCCAGAGCTTGACCTAGGCTCTAAAGTGGAGGTCCAGCGCACATGGCGGTTCAATGATCCGCTCGCGGGTTTTCATATTTTGCGCGCGCTCAAGTCATCTAAGGCAGAAGGGGTCATCTATAATCTTCAAACCGCCTCTTTTGGGGATAGTGAGATTCCTGCTGCTCTTGGATTGCTAACGCCAACTGTTTCCCAAAAATCGGGCCTACCTTCGGGCGTGATTATGCATAATCTGGTCGAAGCCGTTGATCTTAGCAAAACGAACCTTGCGCAAAGCCTATTCCGCCAAAGGTTAGTTGGCGCTGCTAGTTATTTCGTGACCAAAACCATGTTGATGTCGGGATTTATGACCGTAACGTTAGATAGTTTCTGGGATATTTTGAAGAATAAGTATAAAGCCAAGAATGCCTTCATGGTGCCTCATGGTTCTTTTCCATTGGCCTCTGATATTGAGATATCAAATCTCTCTGAGCGACCGTGCACGATCGTCACAATGGGGAAATTTGGAACCTATAAAAGGCTTGAGCGGACAATTGGAGCCATACAAAATTTAAATCTATCTCGAACAGAAGTTCAAAAAATTAGGTTGGTTATCGGGGGGAGCGATCACCCCGCAACACCTGGTTATTTGAAGTCCTTGGAAACAAAGTACAAGGCGGACGCAAATATCGTTTTCCACGGTTACGTGGCAGAAGAAGATGTCGCCACATTCTTCACACAGGCAAAACTCGCGATTTTTGACTATGATAGCACGACTGGAAGTTCAGGTGTTCTGCATCAAGCTGCGATCTACGGGACGCCAGCTGCTTATCCAATGATGGGTGATTTTGTCGATGTGACTGAACGTGAAGGCTTGAAAGGTTTTAATTTTACGCCGTTGGATCAAAAGGCGCTTGAAGACTCCATTTTGCAATGCCTGAATAGCTCGGAACTCGGACAAGGCTACGCAGACAACAACCTGCATGTTTCAAAAGGGGTTACGATGGAAACCGTCGCGTCCATTCAACTGCAACTTCTTAGAAAAACGAAAACTGGAAATTTTAATGTCCTGCGTAAAGCTAAAAATTCCGCTTTACGACTTGAGGAAATCGAGATTTCGCGACCAGTTCTAAGTTGAATCTAAAAGCCGCAATTGGTTTGGATGTTCGCCGTTCTCACTAACGCTTCCGATATCGAGGTTGATGAAATTTCCCAAATGATTGGCCTGAGAATTTAGTTGGCTGCGTAGGTGAACTTTGATCTAGTCTCATTTTTTGAAGTTTTTAGTCCTCTTCTGCGCAACAGTCTGTGAAGCAAATTGTGTAACCATAAGTCATTGTAATAAATAGATATTCAGGACAATAGCTGCTCCTCTTCTGGGCACCATTTTTATTTAGACAGCCAAAATTTCCGACTGCCCATTATCCTTGTTACAGGTCGGGTCAGCCTTAGCTAATTCATAAAGCGGGACGGCCCGCGTGGTGGTCCTCGCGATGGAGTACCAAAGTAGAAAAGTTGTTTTACGCAAAGACCGCAAAAGCTGGGATGTAAGTCCAACTCTTGAAAACCACGCAGCGATGGTTTTTGAAGAAGCGGGCGGGGGTCCCTCAGTTAGGCGTTCCGGTCACCCATGCTCGTTCTATTGAACATGACCCGGTTCAACACCCAGAGGTCGTCTCTCACTCCTAAAGCCCCGGCACACTCCGAGTTCTCACACCCAGACGCTCAGACCCATCGTCTTTCAAACCAGCAAGCGAGGCCTCACCTGTCCCATGTTTGAAAGAACTTAATAAAGTTATCATGGGTTTTGAAAGTGGGGATTATGTTTTTCGGAGTTTTCATAAGGGATTGAAAAGACAGGATATTACTGCCTCTTAGCCGCGACTTATTGAAGGACTATTCCAAAATGATAGCGAGTAACGCGTCGCCACCGGCAAAAGATTCGAACGTCTACTCCGCCAAACTATCCCGAAGCGGACCCTCTTGCGGCATGCCTATGGCGTGGAAGCCGCCGTCGACGTGGTGGGTTTCGCCTGTGCAGGAGAGGCCAAGATCCGAGAGCAAGTAAAGCGCAGCGCCCGCCACGCCCATCGGATCTGTGTGATCTTGCGTTGCGGCGGCGGCTTTGTTGAAGCGGAACATATGACGACCTGATCCAATACCGGCTGCGGCGAGGGTTTTAATCGGCCCCGCAGAAATTGCATTGACGCGAATGCCGCGCGGACCAAGGTCGGCGGCCATATAGCGTGTGCTGGCCTCGAGTGCGGCTTTGGCAACGCCCATGACATTATAATTTGGGATCACGCGCTCTGAGCCCAAATAGGTGAGGGTGACCATCGCGCCGCCGTCATTCATGATTTCGCTGGCGCGGCGGCCTGCATCGACAAAGCTATAGGCGGAAATATCGAGGGCGGATTTAAATCCGTCGCGCGTTGTATTTTCAATGAAAGAGCCCGCGAGCTGATCTTTTCCAGCAAAGGCGATGGCGTGAACGAGGAAGTCGATTTTGCCCCATTTGTCTTTGAGCGTCTTAAATGTCGCGTCCATTTGCGCGTCATTGGTCACGTCGCAATCGCATAATGTGTCGGAGCCCACGCTTTCGGCAAGCGGCTTGACGCGGCGAAGAAGTTTTTCGCCCTGATAGGTGAAGGCGAGCTCTGCACCTTGGGCGGCGAGCTGTCGCGCAATGGCCCAAGCGATAGAGTTTTTATTCGCGACGCCCATGATCAGGCCGCGCTTGCCCGCCATTAATGTGCCGGTTGGAAAATTTTGCTCTGCCATTCGGGTCTCTCAATTCGCGTTTAGCTTTGATATTTGAAGATAAGCGAGGCGCGGCCTTAAAACTAGGCCTGAATAGCGATAAAGCGCCTTATACCTTTGCGAAAATCACACTGCCATTTGTGCCGCCAAAGCCAAAACTATTGGACATGGCCGTTTTGACTTCGGTCTCGACCATTTCTGTGGCGATATTAATAGCTGGGATTTCCGGGTCGCGCGTGGTGACATTGATTGACGGGGCGACAAAGCCTCTATCCATCATCAGCAGCGTGTAGATCGCTTCTTGAACGCCGGCTGCGCCGAGGCTGTGTCCCGTCAGGCATTTTGTCGCCGAGACATAAGGACCGTCGAGACCAAAGACGCGCTCAATCGCGTTTGTCTCGGCAATGTCGCCGACGGGCGTGCTAGTCGCGTGCGGGTTGATGTAATCGACGGTTTCGAGACCTGCCGTTTCTAGCGCGAGGCGCATGGCGCGCTCTGCGCCTTCGCCGGACGGAGCAACCATATCATAGCCGTCAGATGTCGCAGCGTAGCCAACGACTTCGGCATAGATTTTCGCGCCGCGCGCCACGGCGTGTTCATATTCCTCAAGGACGATCATGCCCGCGCCGCCTGCAATGACAAAGCCGTCGCGGTTTTCGTCAAAGGCGCGGCTGGCCTGTTTTGGGGTGTCATTATATTTGCTGCTCATGGCCCCCATTGCGTCAAAGAGCGAGGACATGGACCATTCGAGTTCTTCGCCGCCGCCCGCGAACATCACGTCTTGCTTGCCCCATTGAATTTGCTCCACGGCGGAGCCGATACAATGTAGCGATGTCGTGCAGGCCGAGGTGATCGAGAAGTTCACGCCTTGGATTTTATAATGCGTCGCCAGTGTCGCTGAGACTGTCGAAGACATGGCTTTCGGCACAGCAAATGGTCCAATGCGTTTTGGACTATTATTCTTGCGCGTTATATCTGCGGCGCGGACGATTTCTATGGAGGACGGACCGCCTGACCCGGCAATAATTCCTGTGCGCGGATTAGAGATGTGTTCCTCGCTCAGACCTGCATCTTCAATGGCATTTTTCATTGCGACGGCGGACCAACCTGCGGCGTCGCCCATAAAACGGTAGGAGCGTTTGGAGATGATCTCTTTATAATCGCAATCGGGGCGGCCAGAGATTTGGCTGCGAAAGCCGAGCTCCGCCATTTTTTCATCTTTATCGATTCCGCAATGGCCGGCTTTTAAATTCGCGGCAACGGTATCGGTATCATTTCCAATACATGAGACAATACCGAGTCCGGTAACAACAACACGCCGCATATTATGTGTCCTGCTTTTCTGTTTCTGCGGGGGGAACAAAGAGTCCAACACGCAGGTCTTTGGCTTGATAGATTAATTCGTCATCCGCAAACATGCGGCCATCGGCAATGCCGAGCACGAGCTTGCGGCGGATTGCGCGCTTTATGTCGATTTCATAGCGTACTTTTTTGATGTCGGGCGTAACTTGGCCGGTGAATTTTACTTCGCCCACACCCAGAGCGCGGCCGCGGCCAATACCGCCCGTCCAGCCGAGCCAAAATCCCACTAATTGCCACATGGCGTCCAGCCCGAGGCAGCCCGGCATAACCGGATCGCCTTTGAAGTGGCATTCGAAAAACCAAAGGCTGGGGTTAATGTCTAACTCCGCAACGACTTCGCCCTTGCCATAAGCGCCGCTCGTCTCGTCCATATTTGTGATGCGGTCGAGCATAAGCATGGGCGGTAGAGGTAATTTCGCATTGCCGGGGCCAAATAGAGATTGTTCTCCGCTGACAATGAGATCGTCATAGTCATATGAGGGTTGGATTTTTTTCATGAATCAATGTCTCGAATAGGGTCAGATACTCTTAAGGCGTCAAACACCCTATAGCAAAGATTAATAGGCGCAAAGATAATGACGCCTGAGATAAGCGGGGGTCAACCGGCTTTGCGCACCTCATATCGATCTATGAGATCGAGAGCTGGAGCCCAGTCGGGGCGAAGCGTGAGCGCTTCTTTCAAATCGTAATATGCGGCTTTATAATCTTTACGGCGATCTAAAATTATCGCGCGGTTATAAAGGGCTTCTGGCCGGGTTGTGCTCATTGTGTCTTTTAAGGCAATATTTAGTTTTGCGAGCGCCTCTTCAAATTTCCCCTGCCGAATGAGGGAGGCCCCATAATTCACGTAAGCCTCTGTGAGCTCGGGTTTGATGTCTATGGCAGATTGAAAGTCCTCCGCCGCTGGATTTTGATCACCTTTGCGCATTAAAAGGATACCGCGATTGACGTGTGTGGCCGCCAAATCGTTTTTTGAGAGAGATTGCTGGGTGAGGGCATTGGAACAGGTCTCAATCGCAGATCTGGACCCCATGTTCCCACGCGCTGAATATTCGTAACATAAAACTGCATCGCCTTTTCCTTGCACGACAAGCTGCGCTTGGGCCGCTCCGGCGGAAAATGAGACAAAACCGAAGGCAAGACAGATAAGACTAAGTGTTTTCATATCATGCCCTTAGCACAGGCCGCCGAAAATGACGAGTCGTGCTTTAACACAGAGGCTTTACGACGCATGAGGCCCGTTTTTGGTCAGGCCAAGGTCTTGCAATCCAAGGTCTTGCAATAGCGGCAAGACGCCTACGCTCCGGTCAACATGAAACGCCTTAAGGCCGAGCGTCTGCGCAGCGGCAATATTGGCCTCGGTATCGTCGAAAAACCAAACATCCTCGGCGGCGCAATTCATCAAATCCAGCGCTTTGAGATAGCAGCTCGCGTCTGGCTTGGCCTCATGGATCAGATGCGAGGCGAAGGCAAAGTGGAATGTCTCGTCAAGGCTGAATATCTTATTGAGATGGGTCCAATGCAGCGAATTTGTGTTGGACAGGCAAGCGGTCGTGAACTGCGTTTTCAGATCGGCCAGTGCCTCCAATACGCCGGGGTAAGGCGGGTGAACCCAACTGTTCCAAAGCGCCGCAATATCTGTGTCGGGGAGATCAAACATTTGTTGAAACTCTGCGATAAACGCCGCCTCACTCGCCTGTCCGCGCTCAAAGGCGCTGGAGATCACGCTGGCCGCGAATCTTTCGACCACCTCCTCGCGGGGGATGTCATTCAATGTCGCAAGCGCGTCTAGTCCAACCCAAGGCACGATAACGCCCCCGAGATCGAAGAGGAGGGTGAGGGGTTTATCCCGACTCAAGGCCATTTCACGACTGGCGGCATGGAGCTTAAGATCGTTTTGACATTCCCGCCCGTCTTGAGACCGAATGTCGTGCCGCGATCCCAGAGCAGGTTGAACTCGACATATCGCCCGCGCGTGATGAGTTGTTCTTCACGTTCCGCTTCGGTCCACGGCTCCTGCATCCGGCGGCGCACAATCTCGGCATAGGTTTTGATGAAATGCCGTCCAACATCTTGGGTGAAGGCAAAGTCTGCGTCCCAATCGCCAGAGTTATGACGGTCATAAAATATGCCGCCAATGCCGCGTGGCTCATCTCGGTGGTGCAAATGGAAATACTCATCGCACCAATCTTTATATCTGTCATAATCCGCGACTTCGTGGGCGTCGCAGGCGGCTTTCATGCCTGCATGAAAGGCTTTGGCGTCTGGGCTGTCTTGGGTGCGGTCCACCGCCTGCGTCGGCGTTAAGTCTCCGCCGCCGCCAAACCAATCCTGCGTCGTCACAATATAACGCGTATTCATATGCACGGCAGGGACGCGCGGATTGACCATATGCGCGATGAGGGAAATTCCCGCCGCCCAGAAGCGCGGGTCTTTATCCGCTCCGGGAACGCGCGCGGCCATGTCTTCGTTAAACTCGCCTTTGACGACACTAATATGGACACCGCATTTCTCGAAGAGGCGTCCGCGCAGCATGCCGCCCGTCCCCCCGCCGCCGTTCGCGGCACTACGTTGCCAGTCTTCATAGACGAAAGTGCCCGCGTCGCCAAGATAGAGATCGTCAGGCGCTTCCCGCTCAAGCGCTTCAAATTCTGCGCAAATAATGTCGCGGAGGCTTTTGAACCAAGTCGCGGCCATTGTTTTTTTTGTTTTGAAGGGGTCGGTCATATTTTTGTCTCTGGGCTCGCTGATTATGGCAGGCCGTTTGTTTGCCGCAAGGCTTCGAACAGGCATATGGAGACGGAATTTGATAAATTTAGGGACCTCGCACCTACTGCCATTGGAATCACGACGCGGGCATCAACCGTGTCATGAACGAAATTTGGAACGCCGGACCCTTCCGCCCCGAAAATGAGCGAGTCATCTGGCTGGAATTGGAAGTTGGGCAAGGACGTCGCGCCTCGAGTGGTTAGGAGGACTTTGCGCGCGGATGTTGTCTCCAAATATGAGTCCCAATCTAAAGCGGTTTGCAATCCGTCAGGCACGGCGTAATCCATCGCCGCCCGGCGCATACGCTTATCGCCGAGCGGAAAGCCGCAAGGCTCGATGACCGTCAGGCCGACGCCAAAACAGGCGCAGCTGCGGAGAATAGACCCAACATTCCCCGCAATTTCAGGCTGATATAAGGTGACATGCATGAAAGGCGCATAACGCTGATATAGGCTGGGGCGCAAGACGGCATTGTGAAAATGAGGCTTTTGCAAGTTAGGAAATGCCCGCTGGATTCCCCGCGGCGAAGAATTAGGTTGAGTGAGCACGGCTCCAGCCCCAATAATATGAAAATTCCCTATCATTTTTGGGCAACAGATTCGGCAATTGCTTTGAGAGATATAAAGAGTTCTGAGAGACTGCGTGCTCAGCAGCTGCAATCCGTCCCTACATTGCGTCGAGTTGCCGCGAATCTGTACTGGCCATGAGCATTATATATAGCTAAAGAGCCGAAAAACTACATAGACTCGCCTGCTTGCAGGCCAAAAAGGAGTGGACGCCCACATGTCCGAAAGTTCCACAATGCCCGCTGACACAGATGTCGAAGATAGCTCAAAGCGGGATTTTATCTTTCTCGCAACAGGAGCCACCGCCGCCGCAGGCGTGGCGGCCGTCGGGTGGCCGCTTGTTGCCCAAATGGGCAAGGCGGCAGATACACTCGCTGCCGGATCCATTGAAATCGATTTAACGAAAATTGCGCAGGGCCAGCAACTCAAGATGCTATGGCGCGGTAAGCCCGTTTTCGTGCGTCACCGAACGGCTGCAGAGATTGAAAAGGCTGCTGCCGCAGATCCCGCAGATTTAAAAGACCCGCAAACCGATGAAGAGCGTTTAACGCCTGACACGAGTGGAAACCTGAGACCTGAGTTCTTGGTCATGGTTGGCGTATGTACGCATTTCGGGTGTGTGCCAGTGGGCGAGGCGGGTGAGTTTGATGGCTGGTATTGCCCCTGTCATGCGTCCCATTACGATACCTCTGGACGCATTCGTAAAGGTCCAGCCCCTAAGAACATGGCTATCCCGCCATATTCTTTCGTCACCGATAGCGTTATCAAGGTAGGATAAATTATGTCCGGTCCCTCAACTTACGAACCTAAATATGCCGCTGCCAAATGGATGGATCAGCGTTTGCCGATTATCCGAATGGGCGCAGATTTTATGACGTTCCCGTCCCCGCGGAACCTAAATTACTGGTACACCTTTGGCGGCATTTTGGCGCTTTGCTTAGTCGTGCAAATCATTTCTGGCGTGATCTTGGCCATGCATTATGTTGCAGATGTCGACAAAGCCTTTGCCTCCGTGCAGCGGATTCGCCGCGACGTGCCTTTTGGCTGGCTCTTACAATCCATGCATGCCGTTGGCGCGTCTATGTTCTTCCTCGCCGTCTACATGCATATGTTCCGCGGGTTATATTACGGCTCATATAAGGCGCCGCGAGAAGTGATCTGGATACTGGGCTGCGCCATTTACCTCGTGATGATGGCCACAGCCTTCTTGGGTTACACGCTGCCTTGGGGCCAGATGTCTTTCTGGGGCGCGACTGTGATCACGGGCTTCTTTAGTGCGGTTCCAATTGTCGGAGAGAGCCTGCAGCAGTGGTTATTGGGCGGTTATGCCGTCGATAATGCGACACTTCAGCGTTTCTTTGCGCTGCATTATCTGCTGCCATTCGTCATCGCAGCCCTTGTCGGCCTGCATGTCTGGGCGCTGCATCATGTTGGGCAGAACAACCCGATTGGTATTTCCGAAAAAACGAAGGAAGACACTCTGGCTTTCCACCCGTTTTACACGGTTAAAGATGCTTTCGCGATTGCCGTGTTCCTCGTGATATTTGCAATCTTCCTTTTCTACCTACCGGACGCGCTAGGCCATGCGGATAACTATATCGAAGCGGACGCCATGAAAACGCCGCCGCATATTGTGCCGGAATGGTATTTCCTACCGTTTTACGCGATCTTGCGGGCTGTTCCGGACAAGCTTGCAGGTATCTTGCTCATGATCGGCGCGATTGCTGTTCTGTTTGTCCTGCCTTGGCTGGATACGCACAAAGTTCGCTCCATGCGCTTCCGCCCCGTCGCGCGCTGGTTCTTCCTGATATTCATCGTGATGTGTTTTATTCTCGGATGGTGCGGAGCCGGAACACCCGATAATGTTGCCATTAAGCTTGGATCAAAAATGGTTGATGGCGTAAAAGTCGATTCAGGCATTACATTTTATCGTCTCAGCCAAATTTCGACGATATATTATTTTGCATATTTTCTGATAATCCTGCCTGTGTTGGGCCTTATTGAGAAACCGATCAAACGGCCGGACTCGATAACCAAAGCCGTCCTCGGCGATGGTAAGCGCGGCGCAGCCTTAGCCCCGGCTGAATAGCCGGGCTTCACCTTTTAATACCCGTAGTTAGAAAGCCCGAAGACATGGCGTTCAAGACACCGAAAAAACTAGTTATCGGCGCAATCATTGCCGTCACATCCGTTGGAGGGATGGCGTTTGCTGCTGGCGGCGGCGTGATGGGCGATTACAAGATGAAACATCCGGATTGGTCATTTAACGGAGCGTTTGGCACATATGATCGTGCCGCGGCGCAACGTGGCTATCAGGTTTATCGGGAAGTGTGTGCGGCATGCCATAGTTTGAAATATGTTGCCTTCCGCCATTTGGGAGATGAAGGTGCACCCTTCTATTTAGAGGATTTCCCGAATCCGAGTGATAATCCATATGTCAAAAACTTTGCGGCTGACTGGTCCGTTGAGGATATTGACTCTGAGACGGGTGATATAATTGAACGCACAGGCATTCCGGCAGATTATTTCCCGCCAATTTTCCCAAATGACGCCGCGGCGCGCGCATCTAATGGTGGCTCGCTTCCGCCGGACCTATCCAGCATGGTCAAGGCCCGATCAAACGGCGCTGATTATCTCTACAACCTGCTGACCGCTTATGATTCCCCGAAACCCGCAGGATTAGAAATCACGCCTGGGCTGCATTGGAATCCCGTGATGGAAGGCGGGAAAATAGCCATGGCGAATCCGTTATCAGATGAGTTGGTGACCTATGAACCTACCGAGATGATGGATTACGGCGAGTTGAAGCTGGTTGATCCGCCCGTTGCGACAGTGGAGCAAATGGCGTCTGATTTGACCCAGTTCCTTGCTTGGACAGCAGATCCAAAATTGGAGCAGCGCAAAAGTATTGGGTTGATGACAATTATCTATCTTCTGATTTTATCCGTTCTTCTGTTTTTCTCCTATAAGCGCGTTTGGAGAAACGTGGAGCACTAGGCTCTCAATCAGAGCGATGAACACAATATTTTGAAAACCCGGCGCTTGCAGCCGGGTTTTTTGTTTAGCAGGAGGATCAAATGACACATCCTAGCAAAGAGCAATCTAACAATCAGCAATGGACCTTGGGTATTCTTGGCGGGTCTGGCCTCTATGATCTAGACGGTTTGGAGAATCCTGAATGGGTTTCCGTCAGCACGCCGTGGGGCGACCCTTCGGATGATATCTTATTCGCAGAGATAGGTAATGTCCGTCTGCGTTTTTTACCACGGCACGGACGCGGCCACGCCATTGCGCCGTCTGATGTAAACTACCGCGCGAATATTGACGCGCTAAAACGCAGCGGCTGCACGGATATTCTCTCCATTTCGGCGGTGGGAAGTTTGCAAGAGCAATATCCGCCCGGTGATTTCGTCTTTGTCGATCAATTTATCGACCGCACGTTTGCGCGCGAAAAAAGTTTCTTTGGCAAAGGTTGCGTGGCGCATGTCAGCGTGGCCGAGCCTATTTGCTCGCGGCTGTCGGGGCTGATCGCTGACGCTGCAGAAAGCGCTGGTGCAAACACCCATCGCGGCGGAACTTATCTGGCGATGGAAGGGCCTCAATTTTCAACCAAAGCAGAAAGTCATGTTTACCGCCAATGGGGGTGTGACGTCATCGGGATGACAAATATGCCCGAGGCTAAACTCGCCCGCGAGGCGGAGCTGCCATACGCGACAATGGCAATGGTGACGGATTATGACTGCTGGCATGAGGGCCATGGTAATGTCGATGTCGCAAGCGTCATTGCCGTGATGCAGAAAAATTCTGCCATGGCGCAAAAGGCGGTTTTGCAGCTTGTTGAGACATTGCAGGATATGCCCAGAACAGGGTCGCCCCAAGGTATAGAAACGAACCTAGATGTCGCGATTATCACAGCGCCCGATGCAAGAGAACCAAAGCGCATGGCGATGTTGGATGCGGTCGCTGGACGATATTTAGGGAAATCTTAGATTAAGGCCGCGTTGCGCCCCATAAGGTTTCCTGCCGCGCCCAGCCTTTAAGCCCGTTCTCGGCTTTCACCTCACACCACCCGTCGCGGCAATCTTCCAGCCTGAGAAGCGCATTGGGCTCAGTGCGGGCGACTTCGCGCGCCCGGGCATCGGGGCGGGCGCGGAGGGCAGTCGTCTGCAAAGCCAAGACTGTGCGCGCGCCCGATAGAGCCGGTTTGCGGACCCATGCTTCGTCGCCCGAAATATCGCGAACTTTGCGCCACATTTCGGTCTCGGCGACAATCAGCAATGGCAAGCCGCGCCGTTGATATTGCCACGCAATGGGATGTTCACGACTAGGCCCTGTCCGCCCATTCACCTTAGAGAATTTCAAGCTCACATAGCGCGGGACGACAAAACCTGAAGGAGTCTTATCCGCTTTCACGCGGTATAGGTCTGCCGTGTTTGCGGCAGGAATCGGTTCCACAACGCGTTTGACACGATCTTGAGACGCCTCTTGAGCTGTTACGGGCACCGCGAAAACAAGGGTCGTTAGCATTGAAAGTATAATCTTGCGCATGGTCGTAGCTTTGCCTCTAATTTGGTTAAACAAACCCTAATTCGTGACTTTGCGGTGCATTGCATTTTGACATTTATCGGTCCAAGCTATTCCTATGAAGTCGAAGCCCAAGGTTATTGTCACGCGCCGCCTCCCAGTTGAGGTTGAAACTCGAATGTCGGATTTGTTTGATACCGTTCTAAGGGTTGATGATACGCCTATGACGCAGGACGAGCTCGCGGCGGCGATTGCGGATTGCGATGTTTTTGTTCCAACGGTGACAGATAAAATCGACGCAGCGGTTCTGTCTAATGCGTCCGATAGGCTGCGTTTGATTGCAAATTTTGGAGCCGGGACGGATCATATTGATGTGGCCACGGCTCACGCGAAAGGCATCCCAGTTACCAACACGCCGGGTGTGTTGACCGAGGACACAGCGGATCTCGCTATGGCGCTCATTCTGGCGGTGTCGCGCCGCTTGGTCGAAGGAGACCGGCGGTTGCGCGCCGGTGAATTTACCGGATGGGGGCCCACGCATATGTTGGGTCACCGCGTGCGCGGGAGTAAGCTAGGTATTCTGGGCATGGGCCGGATCGGACAAGCTTTGGCCCGCCGCGCAACGGCGTTTGGGCTAGACGTTCATTATCATAATCGCCGCCGTATTCCCAAAGGCATCGAGGAAACGCTTTCCGCGACTTGGCACGAAGACTTAGATACGATGTTGGGCGAGGTGAATTTTTTATCCATTCATTGTCCTGCCACGCCAAAAACTTATCATATGATCGATGCGGCGCGTCTGTCCAAAATGCGTCCGGATAGCTATATTGTGAACACGGCCCGCGGCGAAATTATCGACGAAGCGGCGCTGGCTGCAGCTGTAAAAACAGGCGTCATTTCAGGTGCAGGATTGGACGTTTATGAGGGCGAGCCAGAGGTCCATTCTGATCTGTTGGATCTTCCAAATGTTATCCTCGCGCCGCATATTGGCTCCGCCACACATGAAAGCCGCCGCGAAATGGGCGAACTCGTTCTGATAAATATTCGCGCCATGATGGATCATCACGCCGCGCCTAACCGCGTCTTGCCGCCGGGCGCGAGTTTTCAAATTGCCTCATAGGACTTTATCATGAAACATCTTCTTCTAGCTTCTACGCTTCTTTTGGCGGCGTGTTCTGGCGCTGAAACAGTGGCCGAAACATCAGAGCCCAAAGCGGCGTCAGAGCCGACGGCCGCAAATCAAGCGGCCCCTAAAGCCGCCCCAAATACGGCAGAGGCACCGGTCAAGCCGAACATCACAAGCCAAGACTTGGGCGGCGGGTTTTATATGCTGCTTGGACCGGGCGGTAATATTGGCGTGAGCACGGGTGCAGACGGCGTCTATATGATTGACGACAAATTTGCGCGATTTGGCCAAGAGATAATCGATGTTGTGGCAACCTTGTCGGACAAGCCGATTACCTATGTTTTGAACACACATCATCACGGAGACCATTCCGGCGCGAATGCTGAAATGAAAGCGGTTGGCGCCACTGTTGTGGCTCATGACAATGTTCGTTCCCGCATGGGTAAGACTTACATGAATCAGGCGTTTGGCCGCCAGCAAGATGCCCGCGATGCATCGCTTTGGCCGACGCTGACATTTTCTGATGAAATGACGCTTTGGTTTAACGGCGATGAGGTGCGCGCTATTCATGTGCCTGCGGGGCACACGGACGGCGATACAATCGTCCATTTCGTTGAGGCCAATATCATTCATCTCGGTGATAATTTTTTTCGCGGCATGCTGCCCTTCATTGATGTGGATAGCGGCGGGGCCATTCAGGGTATGATCAATGCACAGCAAATCGCCTATGATTTGTCTGATGCGAATACGCAGATCATTCCGGGACACGGGGCTTTGGCGACGAAGGCTGACCTTGGGGAGTCGATCAAGCGCCTGCAAGCGATTCATGACCGCGTAAAGGCGCGCATGGATGCGGGCGAAAGCCTCGAAGCCATTATCGCCGCTGACCCGCTCGCCGATATGACAGAGCTGGAAGGGTTCATGAAAAAACCAAATGTCATTACCGCAACATGGCGGTCTCTTGGCGGCGAATTTTAGCTCAAGGTCTCGAGCATGAGCTTCGGCACGCACGCCTATATCCCGGACGCCCGCAATGCGTCTGTATTGTTTAATTTGAATGGAAAGCTGGTTCCGCGCGATCAGGCGACTGTCAATGTGTTTGACTCCGGTTTTATGTTGGGTGACGGAGTCTGGGAAGGACTGCGCGTTCATCAAGGACGGATTGCTTTTCTGAAAGATCATCTGGATCGTCTGTGGGAAGGCGCGGCCGCCTTAGATATCGACATAGGCCTCTCGCAGGCTGAATTGACCGCGCGGCTTTACGAGACACTAAAAGCCAATGAGATGACCGAGGGAGTGCATATTCGTCTGATGTTGACGCGCGGCCTCCGCTCGACGCCCTACCAAGATCCGCGCGTAGTGATCTCGGAGCCGACCATCGTCATTGCCCCTGAGTTTAAAGCCGCTGATCCGGCCATCGCCGCGCGGCCTCAGAGCCTGTATACAGTCTCCGTGCGGCGAGGGCGGGCAGATGTGCAGGACCCCGGACTGAACTCACATTCCAAAATTAATTGCGTGACGGCGTGTATTCAGGCCATCAAGGCGGGCGCGGATGAAGGGCTCATGCTCGATCCGCAAGGGTTTGTCGCGACCTGTAATTCGACCCATTTTTTCATCGTGCGCAAA
>CALDTL010000080.1 GCA_937923965.1 uncultured Caulobacterales bacterium | reverse complement strand
AAATTCGTCAATGCGGGCGCGAATGATGTCTTCAAAGCGCTATTGGAAGATGGCGGCGCGACCGAATTTACGGGTTATGACACCTTATCGGGCGGCGAGGAAATCGTTGCCTTGATACAGAATGACGTATCGGTCGACTCCGCAAGCGACGGCGATATTGTTTTCCTCACGCGCGCAACGCCATTTTATGCGGAATCCGGCGGACAGGCCGGCGACAAAGGCGTGGCCCTCTTCGATTCTGGTGCGAAGATAGACATTAGTGATGTCCAAAAACGCGCGGGGGGTCTTCATGCTCATATTGGTAAGCTCTCGGGAACGGTAAAGCTTGGCGATAAGGCGGCGCTTAAAGTTGACGCTGAAAACCGCGAGAAAACAAAACAAAATCATTCCGCCGCGCATTTGCTTCATGAGGCGCTGCGCCGCGTGCTCGGGGAACATGTCGCGCAAAAGGGCCAAATGGTCGACGGCGAGCGTATCCGCTTTGACATCAGCCACGGCGCAGCGATTACCCGCGAAGAACTGGCGAAGGTGGAGGATGAGGTGAACGCCGTCATCCAGCAAAATAAACCCGCTGAGACCAAATTGATGAACCCCGATGAAGCCATTGCGGCGGGCGCGGTGGCTTTGTTTGGCGAGAAATATGGCGATGAAGTTCGGGTGCTGTCTCTGGGTGACCCTTTAGACGCGGCTCCCAAGGCCTATTCCGTCGAGCTTTGCGGCGGCACCCATGTCGAGCGTACGGGCGATATCGCGCTGTTTAAAATCACAGGCGAGGGCGCTGTTGCGGCGGGCATTCGCCGCGTCGAAGCGGTCTCTGGCGAAGCTGCGCGGCAATATTTGGAAACCCAAGCGGGCCTAAGTCGCCGCGCTGCAGATTTATTCAAGACAAAAGCCGAAGATGTGCCTGCGCGCATCGAAGCCCTTTTGGCAGAACGGAAACAGCTCGAGAAAGATCTGTCGGAGGCGAAAAAACAACTCGCCCTTGGCGGCGGCGGGGACGGCGCGTCCGGTCCTGAGGAGATTAACGGCATTAAATTTATAGGCCGCGTTTTGGACGGCGTGTCAGGTAAGGATTTGCGATCTATGCTCAATGACCAACTCGCGCAAATTGGCTCCGGCATTGTCGCTTTCGTGGCGCGGGACGGCGCAAAGGTTGCCGTGGCCGTGGCCGTGTCGGATGATGTGCAGGCCGTGCATTCTGCCTCTGATCTCGTGAATAAAGGCGCGGCGGAAGTCGGCGGACGGGGCGGCGGCAAACCGGGCATGGCGCAAGCCGGGGGGAGTCAGCCCGAAAATGCTGAAGCCGCGCTAGAGGCCATTAAAGCGGCCCTGAATGGATAAACCGCTCTATATCGATAAGCGGTTTTCCGTCCCGCCTCACGCGGTTCAAACCTCAGCCATTCGCGCCTCTGGCCCCGGCGGGCAATCGGTCAATAAAACCAATTCCGCGGTGCAACTGCGCTGCGATCTCAATAGTTTTCACATCAATGAAACCTATCGCCGCCGAATTAGAAAGTTTCGGGATAGCCGCATTACCGATGATTTCGTTATCATCATAAAGGCGCAAACCCATCGTAGTCAGGCCCGCAATTTGGACGATTCGCTGCGCCGCCTCCAGTCTCTCTTGCGCAAGGCCGTTTATGTTGACCCGCCGCGTATAAAATCCCGACCCAGCTATAGCAGCCAGAAACGCGCCGTGAAAAAGGCGAAGCGCCGAAGCGAGATTAAGGGCTTGCGCGGGAAGGTCAGGGATTGGTGAGGCGCTCTCGAGATCCATAAAATCTGACCCGTGGGCGCGCGGCTAATACGTCTATCTTTGCCCGTCATGCAAATTTGTGGCTTTTTAGTATGTGCATTCATGTGCATATAAGCATGTATGAAGCAAGATAACCGGAAACAGACCGCAGAACACACAGCTATGGCGGAGGCCGCGATAGGGGTTCTCGACACCCATTTCCTCAAGGCCTTGAGCGACCCGACACGGGTTAAAATTCTAAAGAGGCTGATTTTAATGGGCGCGAGTGATGTGGGCACGATTGCCGCTGGACTCTCGCAAGATCGTTCAGTCATTTCGCGGCACCTCAACACATTAGAACAGGCCCGCATCACGACGTCTCGCAAGATAGGCCGCCGAGTTTTCTATGATATTGATGGCCCTTACGTCGTTGAGAAGGTGTCGGTGATCCTAGAAGCGCTAGGTCCGATGGCTGAACTTTGCACGCCATTTGACTCGCCTCAATTTAACTCTCTCCAAGCTGAACCCAGCAAAGATGGAGCCGCCGCATGACCAGTTTTACAGCCACAGACCATGATGGATCAGACATCATTTACACGGATCACAAACGCCATATGTATTGGCTCATTTTGATTTCGCCGCTTGTTTCGTTTTCCTCAATATGGCTTTATTTCGCGCTGGGGAATAATCCGCTTGTGACGCTGATACCGGCGCTATTTTTCTATATCTTCACGCCGATTATGGATTTGATCATGGGGGAGGACCCGCATAATCCGCCGGAAGAAGTCGTTAATGCGATGATGGCGGATAATTATTACCGGATCACGGTTCACTCGATGGTCTATATCGCGATTTCACTCTTCCTTGCGTTTGTTGTGTTTGTTGGCACGCAGGACCTGCCGTGGTGGGCTATTCTGGCGCTTATTTTCGGCGTCGGGGCCAATAGCGGCGGCGTGATGGTCATGACCCATGAGCTAGGCCATAAAGCCGACAAGCTCGACCGCCTATCCGCCAAGATCGGCAATATGATCATGGGCTATGGGCATTTTAACATCGAACATAATAAAGGCCACCATACATGGGTTGCGACGCCCGAAGACCCCGCCAGCTCGCGCATGGGCGAGACATTTTACGGCTTTATGATCCGCGAATTATCGGGCACCTTCAAGCGCGGGATTAGCTATGAAAAGGAACGGTTAAACCGCCAAGGCAAAAGTTTTTGGTCCGTCCATAATGACGTGCTGCATGTCTATGGGGTGACCCTTGGGATGGCCGTGTTATTCGTGGCGTTATTTGGCCCGGCGATATTGCTGTTCCTCATCCCGCATCACTTCCTCGCCTGGCTAGCGCTCACGCAGGCCAATTATGTCGAGCATTACGGATTATTGCGGGGCAAAAAGCCGAATGGGAAATATGAGCGTTGCCAGCCTAAGCATAGCTGGAACACCAATCACACCTATTCGAACTTGCTGTCCTTCCATTTGCAGCGTCATTCTGACCACCATGCCTATCCGCAGCGCGCCTATCAGGTGTTGCGCGATTATGACGATGTGCCAAAGCTGCCCACCGGTTACGGCGGCTGTTTCGCGATGGCTTTCATCCCGCCGCTTTGGTTCAAAGTCATGGATAAGCGCGTTATGGACTGGGCGGAGGGAGACCTCGCCAAAGTGAATGTGCATGAACCCGCACGGAAGCGGTTGCAGGCGAGATGGGAGAGGTTTCGAAAATAGGCCAGAGGCGTTGAAAGACGGCCTCTCGTTCATGCCTGTAACTTATTTCGAAGGATTTTTTTACCTCAAACGTGTGTAATTGCGTCTGCGGGGATAATCCTGGGGGATAATCCTGCGCTTCACGTTAAATTCTTACATATCGATTCCGGTATTCAAGACCTAACAGATGATGAGACATTTGGATTGGGACGCCAAGGATGTCGGGAATGACAGTGTGAGTATGAATTTAGGCGGAAAGGACGTGCGTATAATGAGATATGGGTCTAAATTTGCGATTTACATCGCGGCAGCTCTTTTGGTGAGTTGTGGCGGCGGCGGTGGCGGTAACTCATCTACGCAATCATCATCCACACCAAGTCCGACGCCAGCCCCGACAAATAATGCGCCGGTATTGAACGTGGCGAACGACAATCAATCGGCGCGCGTCGGCGATAGTTTTTCCTATGACGCCACCCAAAACGGCACAACATTTTCAGATGCCGATGGCGACAGCCTGACCTATCAAATCAGCTATTCCCCGACAAATTTAGGTTTGTCAGACGCGAATGGTGTAATTAGCGGGACATTAGCCGAAGACGGTACGACCACGGTGACCATAACTGCAAATGACGGGAATGACGGTCAGGCTACGGATGTATTTGATATTGTGATTACCCAGGCGAATACATCGGGTAAGCCGAATATTGTTTTTGTAATCAGTGATGACCAAGGCTTGGACGCCTCACCCGAATACAGCCTGTCTTCCGATGTGCCGGATACTCCAAATTTCACCGCGCTAGCCGATAATGGACTTATTTTTGATAATGTTTGGGTTAGCCCGACATGTTCCCCAACACGGTCCGCATTGTTAACGGGTAAACACGGTGCGCGTACGAATGTTCTCCAGCCGGGCGATGTGTTGGCAAGCACAGAAACTATTCTTCAAAGCTACATGAGGGCCAATAGTGAGACCTCCGATTACGCCAGCGCGATGGTCGGAAAATGGCATTTAGGCGGGGGGCGAACAGGTCCAAATGACTTGGGGGTCGATTATTTTGCGGGTATAACGACTGGCGGCGTTCAAGATTATTTCAATTGGTCATTAAATGTGAATGGGACGCAAAGCAACACGACTAATTATACAACATCAGAGCTAACGGACCTCGCCATTGATTGGGTCGACAATCAGACTTCCCCCTGGTTTTTATGGCTCTCCTATAATGCACCGCATACGCCATTCCACTTGCCGCCAACGTCACTTCATAGCCGGTCGCTGTCAGGCACGGATGCAGACATCACGGCCAACCCGCGCCAATACTACCTGGCTTCAATTGAGGCAATGGACACAGAGTTCGGACGGTTCTGGACCAATTTAACCGCCGCAGAACAATCCAACACAATCGTGATATATTTGGGCGATAATGGTACGCCGCGCCAAGTCAAAGATAACGCGATTGCTCAAAACGGAAACAAGTCCTCACTATATCAGGGGGGCGTCAATGTTCCCATGTTCATTTCCGGACCTGTCGTTCCCCGCGCAGGTCAGCGCGAAAATGCGCTAATCACGCATACGGATTTTTTCCCGACCATTGCGGAAATCTCCGGTGCAAACTTACCGACCTATCAGGACGGCGAGAGCTTCTTTGATTTGCTATCCGCTACAAGCACATCGACAAGAGCTGAGGCCTATACAGAAAATGTTGATGGATGGACCGTGCGTGATGAAACATACAAGCTCATCAATCCCTATAATGGCTCGCAAGAATTATACGATCTGATAACGGACCCAGCGGAGCGCACAAACTTATTGGATGGCACAGAAGACTACAGCGACATTGTTGCGGCGCTCACAGCCGTTGCAAATGACATAGCCAACACAACAAACATTACAGGCGCTCGCTTTAGCAATCGATCCGACCAATGTGCAGATTACGTGGGCCAATATGCTGCCTCTGCAACAGATATCCTTCGGAGTATAAATTTTGAGGCCGCAATCAATATCGATGAGCCTGTCACAAATTGTACAATTTCCTCCAACTCTATTCCCAATCATGACTTTAATGATGGTCAGCGCGCTTTCCCTAATGAGACGGGCGAGGTGGCGGTTACATTGACTTTTCCGATCAACCCTGTTGCCGCAGGGACGCCGACGCCGCTGTCTATTCAGTATGATAACGCGATATTACTCAACGGCGTAAAGGTCGACATTTTGGCCGCAGCTTGCCTGAATGTTGGGGATGAGCGCACGGGCTGTAATGCTCAAAATCAACCTTACCGCTTTGATCCTATGCACGCGGAAAATGGCTTTAATATCGATAGTAACAATGCCCACACACAGCCAAATGGTGCCTATCATTATCATGGGCCGCCCCCAATCACCTCCGGCAGCTCTACAGAGGTTTCCGGCCTTATTGGCTTTGCGGCAGATGGCTTCCCGATCTTTGGCTCTTGGTTTAATGACGGCACAGCAATTCGAAGAGCGCAGCCTAGTTATCAGTTGAAATCAGGTACGCGGTCGACGGGCCGCGTAGAGTATGACGTCGCATATGACGGCGCTTTTCGGGATGATTATGAATATGTTGACGGCTCAGGCGATCTCGATGAATGCAATGGCATGACAGTAAATGGCCAATATGGTTATTACGTCACCGAGGGTTATCCTTATATTTTAGCGTGTTTTACAGGAACGCCCGATCGGTCTTTCGAGAAATAGAAATTTGGTTTTACGTGGTTGTAAACCCAGTTTTCAATTCAGGGCGCTTGAGGCAAAATGTTTTATTTGGCGAATTACAAACTGCGAAACCCGCGGGCTATCCCCAAGCCTTTCCATATTTAGGACTGTCCTAATTAGAGGAATATCGCATGAAGGCTGTTTTCTATGTGGAACTATGGGAGATTTCGCATATCGAAATCACGATCTTCGGGGCCGATTCCTTACGGACTATTGATCCACTTCTCTGATTGTGTCTTCCTGTATCCTTCAGAGATTTTCGTCCATGAGAGCCAATAGTGACCTGTTGGGTGCAATAAACGGCTTGCACAAAAGCGAATCCCGCTCTAGGTAGCGCCCAACTCACGCGGCCCCTGTCTTGGCGGTCGCTTTTTTGATACCCGCGCCGCTTTGCGCAAGACAAATGTTGTATGGAGGCTCTCATGGCTGTCCCTAAGAGTAAGATTTCAAATTCTCGCCGCGGTATGCGCCGCGCGCATGATGCTTTGACGGCTGTGAACTATGTCGAAGATAAGGACAGCGGCGAGCTGCGTCGCCAGCATCACATCGACCTGAAGACAGGTATGTATAAAGGCCGTCAGGTTCTGACCCCTAAAGACTAAACGTCCCACACGAATATATTGGAGCCTCCCATGGTTGAAATTGAAACAGTTTTCGCCAGGGAAATCCTGGACAGTCGCGGTAATCCCACACTCGAAGTTGACATCACGCTCAGCGACGGCGGATTTGGCCGTGCGGCCGTCCCATCTGGGGCGTCCACAGGCGCCCATGAAGCGGTAGAGCTTCGCGACGGGGACAAAGCCCGTTATCTCGGCAAAGGCGTTCGGAACGCCGTTCTCAATGTGAATACCGAAATTGCCGATGAGATCGAAGGTCTCGATGCGGAGAATCAACGCGGGATCGACGCAATTCTCATCGCGCTTGACGGGACCGAGAATAAAGGCCGCCTCGGCGCGAATGCCATGCTCGGCGTCTCGCTCGCGCTGGCAAAGGCCGTGGCCGACTCGCAGCAGATCCCGCTTTACCGCTATGTTGGCGGAACGCACGCCCATGTACTGCCCGTGCCGATGATGAATATCATCAATGGCGGCGAACATGCGGATAACCCCATCGATGTTCAAGAATTCATGGTCATGCCGGTCGGCGCGTCGACCTTCTCAGAGGCCTTGCGTTGCGGCGCGGAAATCTTCCATGCGCTGAAAGGCAAGCTGAAAGCCGACGGGCACAATACGAATGTCGGCGATGAGGGTGGTTTTGCGCCAAACCTAGATGGCTCCAAACATGCGCTGGATTATATCATGTCCGCGATTGAAGCGGCGGGATATACGCCGGGCAAAGACGTTTTCCTCGCAATGGATGTCGCCTCGACAGAATTTTTCAAGAACGGCAAATATGAGCTGAAAGGTGAGGGCAAGTCCCTGACATCCGCAGAATTTGTCGATTATCTCGAAGATCTCGTGGATAATTATCCAATCATTTCCATCGAAGACGGTATGGACGAGGATGATTGGGATGGTTGGGTTGCCTTGCATGATCGTATTGGCGGGAAATGCCAGCTCGTTGGGGACGATCTCTTCGTGACGAATCAGAAACGCCTAAAGACGGGTATCGAAAAAGGCGCTGCCAATTCTATCCTCGTGAAGGTCAACCAGATCGGAACCCTGTCCGAAACGCTGGACGCAGTGGATATGGCGCACCGCGCGGGCTTT
Organism: uncultured Caulobacterales bacterium; assembly: GCA_937923965.1. Lineage (GTDB taxonomy): Bacteria > Pseudomonadota > Alphaproteobacteria > Caulobacterales > Maricaulaceae > Litorimonas. The sequence goes on along the minus strand of CALDTL010000080.1, from coordinate 4,622 downwards.
ACGGCCGTTATGAGCCATCGCTCGGGCGAAACCTCTGATACGACGATTGCAGATTTGGCGGTTGCCACGAATTGCGGGCAGATCAAAACTGGGTCTTTGGCGCGCTCTGATCGGCTCGCGAAATATAATCAGCTGCTCCGGATTGAAGAACAGCTCGGCGAGATGGCCGTATATGCGGGCCGCAATGTGATGCCTCGCGGGACCGCGTAGGTTTTTCGCAGGCGGCAGCTCGGAAGCTGTCGGTAGATTTCTGAATCTATTACGGAATTTGGCGGGCGGTAGCTTTGGTTTTAACCGAAAGCTAACCATAAATTGGCAGAGTGGGGGTTGTGTTTCGCCTGCCGCATATCGACCTAAAGCGCCGCGCCCCTGCAGCGGGTTTGATCGTGCTTTACACCTATCTCGCCTTTCATGCCTTTTCCGGCTCGCAGGGCGTTTTGTCGTGGATGAGTTACGCCGATGACGCGGAGGTGCTGCAAGTGAAATTAGAGACGCACATATCGCACCGCGAGACGCTGGAGGCGCAAGTTGATGCCTTATCAAATGAGAGCTTGGACCTTGATGCGCTAGAGATAGAAGTTCGGAAAAACTTATTTGTTTCGGATGTGAATGAAGTTACGATTTGGCTTGACCCCTAATGCTTTGAAGTTGAAAAGCTGGTGGCGCGAAAGCGCTTTTATTTCATATACGAAATACAGGTCTGCACATGGCGAAGAAATCCGCTCCTAGAACCAATAAAGAAGAGCTCCTTGAATATTATCGAGAGATGCTCCTCATTCGCCGTTTCGAAGAAAAGGCTGGCCAGCTTTACGGTATGGGTCAGATTGCGGGGTTCTGTCATCTCTATATCGGCCAAGAAGCTGTCGTGACCGGCTGCCGCGCGGCGATGAATGATGGCGACCAGATGATTACGGGCTACCGCGACCATGCGCACATGCTGGCCTGCGGTATGTCGAGCCGTGGTATCATGGCCGAACTCACGGGCCGCGAGGGCGGATATTCGCGCGGTAAGGGCGGATCCATGCACATGTTCAGCACGGAAAAACACTTTTACGGCGGTCACGGTATCGTCGGCGCGCAAGTCTCGCTTGGCGCAGGTCTTGGGTTTGCCAATAAATATCTCGATAATGGCGCGGTGAGCCTCGCATTCTTTGGCGACGGCGCTTCGAACCAAGGCCAAGTCTATGAGTCTTTCAACATGGCAAAGCTGTGGGACTTACCCGTCGTCTTTATCATCGAGAATAACCAATATGCGATGGGCACCTCTGTTGCGCGCTCGTCTGCTGAAACCGAGCTCTATAAACGCGGCATTAGTTTTGAGATCGAAGGTGTCCACGTTGACGGAATGAACGTCCTCGAAGTTCGAGACGCTGCTGCGAGGGCGATTAAACATGCGCGCGACGGTAAAGGCCCGATGATCCTCGAAATGGAAACCTATCGCTACCGTGGTCACTCCATGTCTGACCCGGCCAAATATCGCTCACGCGATGAAGTCACCAAAACTCGCTCCGAACGCGACCCGATAGATTGGGTGCGGGCCATGTTACTCGATAAAAAATGGGCTGATGAGGCTGATTTGAAAGCAATGGACAAGGAGATCAAGGAAATCGTCAAAGACGCCGCTGATTTCTCCCTAGAATCGCCCGAACCGCATCCGGACGAGCTTTGGACCGATGTCTTGCTTCCGGTGGAGGCGTAATTGGGCGTTTCAATGAGCATGTTTGCCGTTGAAGCTGATCGATTGGCAAAAGCGATTGAAGCGGACTCGGGTGTTAAACCTCAGCCGAGCCCCGGGTTAATGGCGAAAATATTTGGAAAAAAGGTAACGGCGCAACGGGAGATTGGCGCAGTCGAAACCATTCTAGACGAGATGTTCGAAAGTGATGGCCCGCAAGCGGACGATCTGGACAAAGCTTGGGACGTTATCAGCGCGTGTCTCGAAATGATTGGATCCGCCAAGGGGATTAAGGCGTTAAATGAAGCCGTGCTAGGTCAAAATAGCCATCAAGGTGGCCCCATGGAAGGTTTCGGGTTTAATAAACCGCAGAGAGTGGCCGAGTTATCCTCGGCGCTGGCTTTAATTTCCCCTGAACAAATGGCGGAATATCTGCCAAAGGTGCCAAAGGACACGTATCTGGCGCAAGTTATTGAGGATGACGGCGGTGATTATTTCACGGAGAACTTCGAGCGCTTGAGAGTATTTTATAAAAGAGCGGCTGCCTCGAAGCAGTCAGTTTTGATGGTGCCTTGCTAATGCCTATCGAACTCAAATATCTTGTCTGGAGTGTCGCTCTATTTTTCGTGATGATCCTCGCGCAGGCTTTAGGCGCGGTGCTTTCCAAAAAAGCCTCAATTTCCGATCTCGTGGGAGCCCGTGATAATTTTCCTGCAGCGGGCCTCGGTCCGTTTCATGGGCGCGCAAAACGGGCGCAATATAATTTCATCGAAGGCATGTGCATGTTCGTGCCGCTCGTTCTGGTCGCTGCGGTGACGAATAGTTTCTCCGAGCTAACGGCCCTTGGTGCGGCTCTGTTTTTCTGGGGGCGGGTTGTCTTCGCCCCGACATATTGGTTTGGCGTGCCTTGGGTGCGCACATTGGCGTGGTTTGTTTCCATCGCTGGTATTCTTATGATCCTCTGGGAGCTTTTGTTCTAATGGCTATTGATATTCAAATGCCCGCTTTGTCTCCGACAATGGAGGAGGGCACGCTGTCGAAATGGCTCGTAAAGGAGGGCGATGAAGTTTCTTCCGGTGATATCCTTGCGGAGATTGAGACCGATAAAGCGACAATGGAGGTTGATTCGATTGACGAAGGCGTCGTTGGCAAAATCGTGGTCGCGGCTGGCACGGACGGCGTCAAAGTCGGTGCGGTTATTCTGCAATTGCTGGAAGACGGCGAGAGCGCGGATGATCTCGGGAAGCCTGCGACCGCGACTGCAGCGAACGCTAAGGCAGAGGCGCCGAAAGCGGAAGCCCCTGCTGCCACATCTGGCGCGCCTGCCGCTGCCGTGGTTCCAAATGACCCTAGCATTCCGACCAATATCAAACTCGTTGAAACCACCGTCCGCGATGCGCTGCGGGATGCGATGGCCGAAGAAATGCGCCGCGACGACAAAGTCTTCGTGATGGGTGAAGAGGTCGCGGAATATCAAGGCGCCTATAAAGTGACCCGCGAACTGCTCCAAGAATTTGGCGAACGCCGCGTCATTGATACGCCGATTACCGAACATGGTTTCGCCGGTATCGGTGTCGGGGCCGCGATGGGTGGCCTGCGTCCAATCGTTGAGTTCATGACGTGGAACTTTGCCATGCAAGCCATTGATCATATTATCAATTCTGCGGCGAAAACGCTTTATATGTCCGGTGGTCAAATGCGTTGTCCTATCGTTTTTCGCGGCCCGAATGGCGCGGCGTCCCGCGTTGGCGCGCAGCACAGTCATGATTATTCTAGCTGGTACGCCAATGTGCCGGGTCTGAAAGTTGTTGCGCCATATGACTCGGCGGATGCGAAGGGCCTCTTAAAAGCCGCTATTCGCGACCCGAACCCGGTCGTCTTCCTCGAACATGAGCTCATGTATGGCGAGACATTTGACGTGCCGGATATGGATGATTTCCTTATTCCGATTGGCAAAGCCAAAGTCCGCCGCGAAGGCTCTGACGTCACGCTCGTTGCCCATTCCCGCATGGTCGGGCGTTGTCTTGAGGCGGCCGAGATTTTGGCGGGCGAGGGCATTAGCGCCGAGGTCATTGACCTGCGCACACTGCGTCCGCTCGATACAGATACGGTTATTGAAAGCGTCAAGAAAACAAACCGCATCGTCTGCGCGGAAGAGGGTTGGGGACAATCCGGCATAGGCGCAGAAATCGCTGCCCGCGTCATGGCCGATGCCTTTGATTATCTCGACGCTCCGCCAGAGCGCGTTTTCCAAGCTGATGTACCGCTCCCTTATGCGGCAAATTTGGAGGCCTTAAGCTTGCCGGGAACAGAAGATGTTGTCAAAGCTGCCAAACAGGCGTGTTATAAAAACTAGTAAAAGGTCAATTTTGCATGCTCGATAATTCTAAATCTGCTCGTCACATATCACAGTTCTGTCTGGCCGCTTTTCTTTTCATAGCGCCCGGCTGCAATGAAGGTTCAGGCGGGACGGCATTCAGGTCTGAGAGTATTAATCCGCTCGTTAAGGCCTCAGAAACGTCCATAGCGGAAATAAAAAGCGTGATATTTGATCAATATTTATTGGGTCAAAAAATGCAATCTGCGGAAACGATACAGAAGGCTTTCAGTCCAGACTCTGTTATGCTCTACTCTTATAAAGATGAGGCTGAAAATTATCGCCTTGAGCAATCGTTAGAAATGCACGATACGGCAAAGGAATGGGCGGAGCAGTCAAGCCCCGATTTAGATCTCAGTAAATTCGAAATTCTTTCGCTTGATATCGTTGACGACCGAATAGCGGTTGCGACGCTCAAGGTTGAAGAGAGGGTTTTTGATGCGTTGACCCTTGTGAAAGAAGGCGATGAATGGAAAATCGCTTCCAAAGTTTACATACTACAGTAGAAATATTCGCCATGCCCATTGAAATCCTCATGCCCGCGCTTTCCCCGACGATGGAGGAAGGCAC
>CALDTL010000079.1 GCA_937923965.1 uncultured Caulobacterales bacterium | reverse complement strand
AGACCAGCAGAACCAATGGCATAGCCTTTGGTTACTGCTTTGGTGGTGTTACCGACGGCATCGAGAGCATCGGTCTTTTCCCGAACGCTTTCGTCCAGGCCAGACATTTCGGCGATACCGCCAGCATTATCCGTAACCGGGCCATAAGCATCAAGCGCTACAACCATACCAGCCAAAGCCAACATCGCCGTTGCCGCAAAGGCAATGCCGATCAGACCAGCAAGCTGGAAAGCCACAACAATACCGATAACGATGACCAAAGTTGGCAAAGCCGTTGCTTCCATCGAAATAGCCAGACCCTGGATCACGTTAGTACCGTGGCCAGTTTCCGAAGATTTAGCGATAGACCGCACCGGACGATATTCTGTGCCGGTATAATATTCGGTAATCCAGATGATCAAGCCGGTAACAGCCAAACCAACCATCATCGACCAGAACAACGCCATGCCGGTAAATCCGCCGGTACCGTCTAGGTCAGCGCCGATAACTGTATTCATGTCACCGAGCGTACGCATTGTGACATACCAGATGGCAGGGATCGACAGAACAGCGGTGGTGATGAAACCCTTGTACAAAGCGCCCATGATGTTGGTGCCACTGCCCAAACGGACCATATAGGTTCCGATGATGGAAGTGATGATGCAAACACCGCCAACAATAAGCGGCAATGACATGAGATCGTACAAGACCGTATTACCGACCAAATTGCCGACAGTAAGCGCCAGTAGAACCATTGTAGCACCGACAGTCACAACATAGGTTTCGAACAGATCGGCAGCCATACCAGCACAGTCACCAACATTGTCGCCGACATTATCGGCGATTGTCGCAGGATTACGGGGATCATCTTCCGGGATGCCTGCTTCGACTTTACCCACCAAGTCTCCGCCAACGTCGGCGCCTTTGGTAAAGATACCGCCGCCAAGGCGCGCGAAGACCGAAATTAATGACGCGCCTAGTGAAAGGGAGACAAGTCCGTCAATTACGCCGCGTGCATCTGCTTTCATTGGGCCCGTGAGGACCATGTAATAAACCGCAAGACCTAAGAGTGCGAAGCCTGCAACGAGCATGCCGGTAATGGCGCCCGCTTTGAAAGCAACGTTCAAACCTTTGCCTAGGCTTTCGCGTGAGGCTTCGGTTGTCCGCACATTGGCCTGTACGGAGACCAGCATCCCGACATAGCCCGCGATGCCTGACAGAACCGCGCCGATAACAAAACCGACTGGCGCTATCATGTTCCGAAACAGAACAAAGAGCAGAATTGTTACAACGACGCCGACAATGGCGATCGTCTTATATTGTTTGTTTAAGTAAGCTTTCGCGCCTTCTTGAATAGCGCCAGCAATTTCATTCATACGTTCATTGCCGGTGGAGGCTTTCATCAACTCAGCTCGAGTGATGATACCATAGAGTACGGCGATTAACCCCGCGCCTATAATCAGATAGAGTGTCATAACAACGTCTCTCCCGTTTTAGGACGTACGGTTTGAACAATGCACATGGCCGTTCGTCCGGTGATGTTATGAAGTTGGCCGCCCTATCCAGCCTATTTCGACAGTGGGCGCTTCCCCTCGCGAGTGTGAAGTTGGCCGTTGCCCGCTATTACGGTGCACGCTTCCCTTCGCGTAGGTCAGTTGTGTGACAAAGTGGTCACGTTACGTCAAGGGGGAATGGACTCAGGGTTTATCCAGCGTTCCTCAGGCAAAATTTTGCAGGCTGCCTAAAGATGATGGCTCACAAACGCGTTATGAGCGATGACTTGTCTTGGATTTAGGCCGAAGGAACCGTATCCTGATCTGGTGCGTAAACAGTATGCACAATACCTATGCAAGGATATCACAATGCGAGCTTTACTTCTTTCTGCTGCAGCCCTCTCATTTGCGGGAACGGCTCTTGCCGATACAATTACAGGCACCTCTGGATCAAAAATTGAAGTCACTGAACTGGAGACCTTCGATAGTCCTTGGGCGATGACTATGTTGCCGGATGGCCGCATGCTTGTGACTGAAAAAGCGGGTGCGCTCTGGCTCGTGGGCCGCGACGGCAAGAAGCTTGGGAAAATCGGGAACACCCCTTCCGTAACGGATCGCGGTCAAGGCGGCTTTGGTGATGTTATTCTGGATCCAAACTTTGCAGATAATAAGCGTGTCTATATTTCATATGTGGAACGCGACGCGAAAGATAATAGCTTATCCGGAGCAGTTGTTGATAGTGCGACCCTCACAGTGTCCGCGCGTGGCGGAGCCTTAGTGCAGCGCGAACGCGTTTGGACTCAATCTCCCAAGGTAACGGGCAACGGCCATTATGGACATCGCATGGCCTTTAGTCCTGAAAACGCCAAAGATGGTGGCGGCTTTCTTTACATCACATCCGGCGAGCGCCAAAAATTTACACCCTCGCAGAACATGGATATGAACCTTGGTAAAGTTGTTCGGATCAATGCGGATGGCTCTGTTCCGGAAGACAATCCTTTCGCAGAGCAAGGCGGCGTCACCAAACAAATTTGGACCCTAGGACACCGTAATCCGCTCGGTATTGACTTTGACGGCGAGGGGCGTCTTTGGGTGCATGAAATGGGTCCGCGCGATGGAGACGAGTTGAATCACATCACGCGGTCTTCAAATTACGGCTATCCTGTGGTTTCCAATGGAAAACACTATTCCGGCGTTGATATCCCTGACCATGACACAAATCCCGTTTTCAAAGCGCCCGCCGAATATTGGGTGCCTTCAATTGCCCCGTCTGGTTTCACAATTTATGACGGTTCGCAATTCACGGATTGGCAGGGCGACGGCTTTATTGGTGGCCTCGTGTCCCAAGCGCTCATTCGCGTTGAGTTTGAAGCGGGTAACCGTGGTCCAAAAGCAAAAGAGGCGGAACGTTTTGATATGGGCAATCGCATCCGCGAAGTGGAAACCGGCCTCGACGGCGCGATCTATGTGCTGGAAGATAATGATGGGCGGCTTTTAAGACTAACGCCGAACTAGAGCGTAAATTAGAATAAAGAAAAAGCGGGTCACTGGCCCGCTTTTTTATTTTAGCCTTTGTAGTTTTTGATCCCCGCGATAATCATCTCGCCGGCTTTTTCAGGGCCTTCCCAGCCTAAAACTTTAACCCATTTTTTGGGCTCCAAGTCTTTATAGTGCTCAAAGAAATGCGGGATACGGTCTTGCAAGACTTGGGGGAGGTCGGTGTAGGTTTTTATATTGTCGTAGTAACGTGTCAGCGCGCCATGGGGCACAGCGACAATTTTTTCGTCCATCCCGGCTTCATCTTCCATCATGAGCACTCCAACAGGGCGCGCTCGCACAACGCAGCCCGGTACAACTGCGCGCTGGCCCACGACCATAATATCCGTGGGATCTCCATCCTGAGATAATGTGTGAGGCAGAAATCCATAATTACAAGGATATCTCATCGCCGTGTAGAGAAAGCGGTCCACAAACATAGCGCCAGAGGCTTTATCAAGTTCATATTTGATGGGCTGCCCGCCAAGTGGAACTTCAATGATCGCGTTGACGTCGAAAGGCGGGTTTTCGCCGGTCGGGATTTTACTCATATCCATGGGAGATATCCTATTCGATTTTCGGGCCTGATAGCGCGGCAGTCAATCTTTGCAAGCTCTACGCCGTAGAAAGCACTGCGAAAAAACCCGAAGAAATCATAACGACGCCGATTAGCACATTAAACATTCGTCCCGTCTGAGGGTTTTGCAAATATCGCCGAATGGACTGTGCGGCATAAGCATAAACAGACAATCCAAAGAGTTCTAGCACTGTGACGGTGACGAGCATGATCAAGAATTGCGGGGCGAGGGGCAGCTGCGTCTGAAAATAGAGCGGCAAAAGCATTCCAAAATAAACCAAGGGCATGGGCGATGTGATTTGGAGCAAGAAGCCTTTCGCATATAGGCGGCTACGTTTTGGGGCATCATCAGGGTCAGGCTCTAATCCCGGTAAGGGTCCGATCATCACGGATATTGCCATCCAAACTAAGACGAGAATACCCAAAATTTTCAGGCCAAGCGTGGCTTTGGGGTAAATCTCAAACAAGACCGCGGTTCCGCTTGCCGCAATACAAAGCCAAAGCACATTGGCTGATGCGACTCCGAAGGCAGGCAAAAGGGCGGGTTTAAAGCCATACCGAAACGATGAGGCCAGGACCAGCATTACGGCGGGGCCAGGGGTAAGCCCGCCCGTGAAGAATAAGAGAACAAGACTGAGCCACAACTCTAATTCCATCTCAATGCGGACCCGATATTATTTTAAATTTACTACAAAACGCGCTTGCGCCCTAGCCTCGCAGGGCACATTTGTCACGCAATGGATGAAGAGATCGACACACATGCCAAAGATGAGGCCGATACGCCGCTGCAAAGCGTCTTCGATCGTATTGTCACAACGCTTGACGGCGCTGACTCCGTTGATTTGAAAACGGTTGTCGAGGCCTTTGGCAATCGGTCCTTTGGTCCGATAATGGTGCTTTGCGGCTTATGTATGATGACGCCCTTGGGCGCTATCCCGGGTATTCCGCCTGCATTTGGCCTAGTTGTTATCATCTTTGCGATGCAGCTTTTGTTTCGGCGGCGAACGCCTTGGATGCCTGAAATTATACGCAAGGTGAAAATTCCAGCAGATAAGCTTGTAAAAGTGCAGGAGAAAGTCCAGCCCATCCTTGCTAAAATTGACGGTATTATCAGCCCTCGCTTACAATGGGCCGCCACAGGTCCAATGCAAGTACTCGTCTCCCTCGTTGCCATTATCCTGTCATTGTCGTTTTTCCCTTTAGGCATGGTGCCATTCGGTGTGGTGGCCCCGGCAGCCATCGTTTTGATCTTAGGCCTCGGCATTACCGCTCGGGACGGCGTTTTGATTCTAACTGGCTTAGCACTGAGCTTAGGCGTTATCACGGGTGTTGCGTCCTTGCTCCTGAAGACTCTTTTGTGATTTTGCTTCGCCAAGTTTGAGGCGAGGGATTTCTGACGGGGGCCGGGGTGAATGTTGGCTGAATGGGTCCGCAAGCCGTTCCAAAGTTAAACTCGCGTTAAGTCTAACCGCTTATCTTTTAGACCTATTCTAAAGCCCCTTTGAGGAGTGACCTATGTCCATCCGCCGATTTTCCATGATTGCCTTAACCTCAGCCGTTCTGGCATTTGGCGTTTCCGCAAATGCTCTAACGGCGACACAAAAAGTCGAAAAAGAAATCACCATCACACAAGCCGATGGAACCGATGTCACGCAGCGCGTTTCCGCAGATGAAGTCACGCCGGGTGAGAAGGTTGTCTATACGGTAGATTTTTTAAACGACTCTGCTGAGCCAGCCTCGGACCTGGTTCTCGCAATGCCGGTCCCGTCTGACATTCGTTATCTTGAAGGGACAGCCGACAAAGACGGAGCTGTAGTCAAATATTCAGTCGATGGCGGGGTCAGCTTTGGGGATCGTGCTGCATTGACGCTCCCAGCCGTTGGCGGCGGAACGCGTCCTGCGACGCCTAACGACATTACGCATATTCAGTGGCGTATTGCCGGACCTGTACCGGTGGGCGGACGTGACGCTGTCACTTTCAAGGGTCGTTTAAAGTAAAATTCGATGTAAAACGAGATATTTGCCGCGGGGGCACCCTCGCGGCATTTCTGTCTTGAGTGCCAATTAGGCAAGAATTTCTTTGCTAACGAAAGGTAAATCATCTTCGAGAGACATTCCTTAAGTTCCTGAAAAGTTATAATTATAACCCTCTGATTGCACAGTGAATAGAGGGAAGTTTAGTCGGCGTTAACCACGCTGCTTGGTAAGCGTTTAACCAAAGATTGTTATAAAATTCCCGTCAACTAACTACCGGGATAATAATCATGACAAAATCGAAAATCTTGAAAGGTCTGCTAGGTGCTTCAGCTGTAACGGCCCTTTCCGCAGGATCTGCCTTTGCGCAGAATAATTTCACACCTGCCGACACAGAAGTGCTAAACACCTTTAGCCTGAATTACAACGTTGGGACCGTTCCGCAGCCACCCATTACGAATGATGGTTCCGGCGGAAACCCGCCTCCAACGGCCTTTCGTGTCGATCGTTTGGTCAATGTGACAGTCGCTTCCAGCGGGACAGCTGGGAATTTCTCCCCAAATCAAGCAGATGCGTCTGTTGAGTTTTCTGTCCGCAACGATGGCAATGATACGCACGCATATCTCCTCGATTTCGAAGAGGATACAGGGGATGATTTTAATACTGAAAATTCGACGTCAGGCGACCGTATTGTCTATTTCGTGGATGTGAACGGAGACGGCGTTTTGGACGCGGGCGACGGGCCTGAAACAGTCTATAATCCAGCCGATGATTCAACCTGGCCTCTTCTCGATGCGGATGATTCGATCATCGTGCGCGTGACTCGCGATATTCCTGAAAGTGCTTTGGATGGAGAGCGCGCCGATATCCATCTTTATGCAGATACGCGTGACCAGACAGATCCATCTGGAACGCCTATCGATGCAGACACGACGAACCTAACACTTGTTGCTGAAAACGTCCTTGCGGATGCCGATGGTCCTGCGTCTGCGGGTAATGATACGGGAACAGATGGCGCGCATTCTGCGACGAACTCATTTGTTGTATTGGCAGCTGATGTCACAGCGACGAAAGACGTCTTCGTCTTGAATGCGGATTATGACAACACATGTACGGCTATTCCGGGCGCATATACACCGCCATCGCCGAGTTCAGACACGTCAACCGCTGTGCCTAATAACGGGTATTTTGTTCCAAATGCCTGTGTGGAATATTTCATTACTGTCCGAAATGATGGCACCGCCAATGCGACTGCAATTGCCCTTCTGGATGAGCTGCCTGACAATCTGGTTTTCCGTTCGGCAAGTCTTGTCGGCGATCTGCTGGGCGGAACGCTGAGCACGCCTGCCGCAGGTACGTCGTGTACATCTTCACCTGTGAATTGTGCCGTTAGCTTAACGGGCGGCTCGATTGCCGGTAAAGCCAACGCTGGCGATGCCCCAACTGAGGGTCACCTCGTGATTCGGGCGACCGTCAGATAGGTCTTTGTTTCGAAGTTATTGACATGAACCGTGCTCCGCATTCGCAGGGTGCGGTTCAGTCAACTGACACTCTGGGATACGCCCGTCTTGGCGGGATATTTCGCCCTGTGTCTGATGAACTTGGAATTTTAGAACCTAGTCGGGCCTTCATTCTGTGACTCAAACCCATACTCATATCTCTGGACTGCTGGCCCTTGCGGCGACGGCGTGGATAGGCTCGGCTCCCGTCGCGGCGGCGCAAGATGACCTAACGGCGCGCAACTTTGGTACAGAGGTCGTCAATGTTGCGACATTGACTCACACGATTGATGGCGAGACTCGCACCGTTGCGACAAATGCGGCCGTCTTTGTTATCCAGCCACCGCAAACACCAGCGTCAATAGAGTTTTTCAGACATGCCCCCACTGCGGATAACTCAATTATCCGGGCGATTAATGGGTCGGATTTTAGTCCTTCCGGGAATACAGCTGGACCTTTTTCCTCAATCGGACCCTCGGTAACGTCTGGCGGAAACACAGTCGACTTATCTTCGCCAGTTCCCTTGATTCCAGCCTCCACTTTTCTGGCGGGCGAGCTCATGTTCGTGCGCGTGACGGATGCGGGTCAAAATCTAAGCAGCCGCGAAATTGACACGGTCGTTATCACAATCACCGCGAATAATGGCGATGTCATAACGCTTCGTCTCTATGAATCCGGTCCAGATACCGGCGAGTTTTTCGCCTATCTGCCGTCTACGCCGGTTGATTCCGATAAGGATGATAATGTTATTAGCGCAGGGGGAAATACCGAGCTTACAGCCACTTATATAGACACAGTGGACCAGACAGATGTTGTTGTAGATACAGCCGTCCTAAATCCCCTTAATCGAGTTTTCTCCTCTGTCGATGGCGGCAGTATTGACGCTGCAGTCGTGACCTTAATCAATGTCGACACGGGCGCCCGCGCGGTCGTTTACGGTGTCGACGGGTTCTCAGCCTTCCCGTCGGAAGTGATCTCAGGCAATGATAATACGGACACCGCAGGCCTATTTTACGATAATGGCGAAGGCGAGTTTCGATTTCCCATTGTCATGCCTGGTACCTACCGCATTGAGGTCGAGCCGCCGGAAGGATATAATTTCTCGACGGTCATGGGGATTGACGAATTTGCGTCTTTCGGGGCCGCCGGAGACTATGTTGTTACCGCTGCCTCCGTAGGCGAAACATTTACCGTCAGCGAAGCTGGACCTCTCCGTTTTGATATACCACTGGACCCAGAGAGCGACCTGGTTGTGACAAAGACGGCTGACCGTGCCACCGCCGATGTGGGTGATTACATCAATTACACGGTCACGATCCAGAATGCAGGTGTCGCAACTGCGCCAATTCGCCTTTATGACACGCTGCCAATCGGCTTCCGTTATGTCCCAGGGACAGCTCGTCTTGAGGCACGTCCATCACAAGACCCGTCTGTTTCCGATGATGCGACATTGCTCACGTTTGATATGAACGCCCTTCCGCCAGGCGAGGTTATCACGCTTGACTATGCACTTGTGGTTGGACCTGCGGCTCATCTTGGCGACGCCGTAAATGAAGCGGTTGTTCGCGATGCAACCCGTGATCCTATTTCTAATACTGCCCGAGCCAGTGTTACGCTGCGCGAAGATCTTTTACGCTCCACCAGCACAATCATCGGCCGCGTGACAGAGCAAAGCTGTGACGGCGACGCCGATTGGGCCCGTCCTATTGATCGAGGTATCGGCGTTGATGGTGTCCGGCTTTATATGGAAACCGGCGCATATGTGGTGACAGATTCCGACGGCCTCTTTCATTTTGAAGGCGTCAGCGAGGGCACCCATGTTGTGCAAGTCGACGAAGAAACATTGCCTAAAGGCTTCGAACTCATGACGTGCGAAGAAAGCACGCGATATGCAGGTGCGGTCAATTCCAAATTTATTGATGTTCAAGGCGGAGGAATCTGGCGTGCGAACTTCTATCTCAAACAGACGGGCGAAATTGATGAGGTCGTGCAAGAAGATGTCTTCAATGATGCAAAAGAACATTTAGAGTTTGATACGGAATGGCTGGATCAACAAAACCGCTCGGCACAATGGGCTTACCCGTCTCCCGACAGAACGCCGTCGCTTCCGTCGACGCACGTCGGAATCAAACATGCGAAAGGTCAGCGCGTAGATATTCGGTTGAATGACCGCGATCTCGAAAAATATTATTTCCAGGGGCAAGATTCGAGCACAAATGGCGAGGTGAGCATTTCGCGTTGGCGCGGTCTACCTTTGCAAGACGGACGCAATGTCTTTGTTGCTACTATTAAAAATGCCGATGGCTCAATCGCAGAAACGCTACGAGAAGAAATTTGGTACGTCAGTAATATCGCGCGTACCACGCCGGTTCCGGATCAATCCGTCCTTATTGCCGATGGTAGAACCGCGCCGGTCGTTGCGATTCGTATGGAAGATCAGTCCGGCCGCCCTGTCCACTCAGGTCGTATCACAACGATAAATCTCGAGCCGCCCTATCGCCTCTCAGATCGTAATGGCGATAATCGGCTGCGCGAGCAGACCCAAGAGTTAGCGGCGCCGCTATCTAACCGCCGTGAATTTGCCGTTGGCGCTGATGGGATTTTGCGCGTTGAGCTGGAGCCGACGCTGCGAACAGGAAAAGTCACCGTTACCGCAACGTTGGATACGGGTCGCGAAATTCCGATCTATATGTATTTAGAGCCGGAAAAACGTGACTGGATCTTGGTCGGTTTGGCTGAAGGGTCGGCCACATTGCAAAATGTAAAAGGCAACATCAATGCCTATGACGGAGATGCCAATGATGTCGTCACGGATGGCCGCATGGCCTTTTTCGCGAAGGGGCTAATCAAGGGCAATTGGCTGATGACACTGGCGGTAGATACGGATAAGCGGCGCGGCTCGCGCGACGGCGAGTTCGGCGGTGAAATTGATCCAAACGCTTATTACACTCTCTATGGAGACCGGACATATCAAGAGTTCGAGGGGGTCTCGCGTTATCCGCTTTTTGTGAAGCTGGAGAAACGTCAAGCTTATGCCTTATTTGGGGATTTTGACACAAATATCACAGAGGGCCGCCTGACGAGTTATAATCGTAAACTGACCGGTTTGAAGGCTGAGTATATTGGTGAAGATTTCCAAGTTCTCGGTTTTGCCGCGGAAACCAATCAAGGATTTACGAAAGATGAGATCGGGGCAGAAGGCCTGTCTGGGCCTTATCAATTATCCCATGATCAGGTCGTTCCGCAATCTGAGGAAATCGTCGTGGAAACCCGTGACCGTGTTCGCCCGGACATTATCTTAGAACGCAAAACGCTGGTGCGCTATTTGGACTATACGCTGGATTACTTTACTGGCGCGCTGATCTTCCGTCTTCCGGTTGACGCTTTTGATGCGGAATTTAACCCAAATGTTATCGTGGTTGACTATGAAACGTCAGAAGATGCCGAGCGAAATATTACGGCTGGCGGCCGGGTCCAAGCCCAGTTTTTGGATGATAAATTACAAGTCGGATCGACCTTTACGCATGAGGATGGGAGCGCATTGGCGGCCGGCGCACAGTCGAACCAAATTGGCATCGATGTGATTGCGAAACTCTCTGATACGACTGAACTACGGGCAGAATATGCCGTTACAGATCAAGCCGATGATGGCCGCGGCGTCGCCGACGCAAAGCTGCTTGAGCTCGTTCACACGTCAGAGAAACTCGTGGCGGAAGCCTATTTCCGTGAGGAAGATGGGAATTTCGGAGTAGGCCAAACGGCTTCCAATACGAATGGTGTTCGTAGATTTGGCGCGCGCGGCAGCCTAAATGTCAAAGAAAAGACGGATGAGGAAACAGGACGTCGTTCAATTCACAAACTAGACGCCGAAGTTTACCGCGAAGAAAATTTGAACACAGGTGACGCGCGGATGAGCGGCGAAATTTTAGCGTCACAAGACGGCACAAAGCTGGATTTAGCTGGAGGCTTCCGCCTAACGCGCGATGAGCTGGTCGACAGCGAAGACCGCACGTCGCTATTGGCTGTCGCTCGTGCGTCCTATGATATTAGCAAACATGGGATCACGGTTCAGGCCTCGGCTGAAGCGCCAATTAATGGCAAAGACGATGTCTCGTCTCATCCTCAACGCTTGATGCTAGGTGTTGATAAGCGCGTCGGGAATGTTGCTGTTGTGAATTTGCGTCATGAATTACTCAATGGTGGAGGGCAGCAGTCAGCCAATACAACTCTGGGCGTTACAGCAACCCCTTGGACGGGCGGAACGGCGACAGCGGCCGCTGATAATCTAACCAATGATAGTGGTCGCCGTCTGGGCGCAACCGTTGGACTAGATCAAACCGTTCGAATCTCTGAAAAAATCTCAGGGCAAGTTGGCGTTCGAACCCGCCGTGTATTGAGGGCTGAAGCTGATTTTGTTGACGTAGCCCCCGACGCCGCAATCTCTCCGGTCGAGGTCAATGATGATTTTCAATCCCTCTATGTCGGGGCGGCTTATCGCGATGAAAAAACAAGTGTTTCGAGCCGCATGGAAGTTCGAGACAATGAAGAAGACCGAACTTGGGTGTTATCGAGTTCCGCTACTCGGGATCTGTCGGAGACTTTATCGCTGGCGGCGACCGCACGTGGACACATCAGAGTCACCGAAGATGGGTTGGGTGAATCAGAAGAAAGATATGAAGCGCGTCTTGGCGCGGCATGGCGTCCGCGCAATGAAGATACCGTTGTCTTCAACCGTCTTGATATTATCAATACGAAGGCATTGAATGATGTGAATACGACAAAACTCGTCAACAATTCTGCGTTAAACACGATGGTGAATGATCGGTGGCAGTTGTCGGCAAATGTCGGGACAAAATATGTTGAAACAGAACTTGGTGATAAGGCGCTATCCAATTGGACCCATCTTGTCGGGGCGGAAACACGTTTTGACGTGACGGAACGGATTGATCTGGGATTGCGCGGTTCTGCCTTGACTAGCAAAGAGGCGGGAATATCCTATTCATGGGGTCCAAGTGTTGGTGTATCTCCCGTAGACAATGTCTGGATTAGCGCTGGCTATAATGTCCAAGGTTTCAAAGATAATGATTTCGAAGCTGCCGAATATGCGCGCAAAGGAGCGTATTTACAGCTTCGCGTGAAATTTGATCAAAATACGGCCAGCGGTTTGCTGCGCCGCATCAGCCCCTCTGCCAACACATTGGGGCCTGTTGAACAGCGTCAGGTTTTGAGTGCGCCGTGAATTAGGCCTATTTAGATCACCTCTTCGAGGCTCTGGGCCTGTCGCGGGGCCTGACCGTGAAGCCTTTCATTGAATTAATTCAGAGCTCTGCCAAGATAGGTATAGAGTTCCGGCAATAACCCTGAATCTCCAACGGCAACGATGCGGCCGCCATTTGTTGCACTGCCGCCTTCCCAATTGGTAATGCGTCCCCCTGCGCCTTCGACAATTGGCATCAGCGCGCGGACATCACAGGGCTTCATGTCAGCTTCGACAATAATATCCATGCGGCCTTCCGCGAGTAATCCATAACCGAGGGCATCCAGCCCTAGCCGCATAAATTTTGTCCCGGACCCAATAATCTTAAATGCGGCTAATTCCCCATGCGTAAACATACCAAAGGGTGCTGTGCAGCCCAATATTCCATCTCTGATTTCGGGACAGGGTTTAGTTTGTAGTTTGGAATTTGGTGAGATCTCGCGCTCAACCCAAGCCCTCCGTTCGACGACGTCAGTCCGGCCCAGGTAGCGCGTGCCCAAAGCCGGTAGATCGATCATTCCCAAAACGGGCTCATCATTGTGAGAGAGCGCAATCAAAGTACTCCAAACCGGCACGCCGGCAATGAAGGCCCGCGTGCCGTCAATGGGATCAAGTGTCCAGGAAAACGCATTTGTGCCTTTGTAATCGTCTCGTTCTTCGCCTTCAATCGAATCGTCTGGAAATACCGTGCGGATAGACGCCCTTAGCGCATCCTCCGCATCAACATCTGCCTGCGTAACGGGATCATAATCTTGCCCGCTCGCTTTATTCTCTATCCCTTTCGGGGCAGAAAAAAGGGGAAGCGTAATCTCGCGTGCGATTTTCGAGAGGACTTTAAAGTGATTGAGCCGAGCATTTATGTCTTTTGAGGGAGTCATGACCGCCAGCTATCAGGCTCGCGCAGAGCTGTCCATTGAAGACGGGATTAACGAGAGACGAGGCGCAGTTTCGGTTTATTGGCCTGCTCAAGAGACTTCGCGAGATCCAAGAGATGCTTTCGTGGTGCGTCGTCCATCGCATAATAGGCTCTGACGAGGTCCATGGTCTCCTTGCGGGATAAAACATCTGGCGCAATCATGTCCGTGTCAACATTTCCGTCCAAAGGATCATGAGAGCCCAGCCCCTCGTAGAAATATTGAATAGGCACCGAGAGAGCTTCGGAAAGTTCAAAAAGCCGAGCGGCTGAGACGCGGTTTGCGCCGCATTCATATTTTTGGATTTGCTGGAACCGGATACCGACTTGCTCAGCCAAAGTCTGTTGAGTCAGGCCCAAAAGGCGTCGGCGGCGGCGCAGGCGTTTGCCAACATGGAGGTCGATATCATTTGTCATGTGGGTATCCCGGAAATTCTCGTGGTGACTTCTCCTCTTAGGAGAGCAAGTTGCATGCCAAAATTTCTCGTTTTGGGAGAATTGTGATATTTTTCATTGTGCCGCTAAGTCTTGCGGCTGCGCATACCTTATAATTTCTTGTGTAATCTTGCGGAGATTCTCTTTTAGCGGCGCAAAACCAGGTTTCTGCATGAGGGTGACCGGATTGACGTAAAGATCTCGATTAATTTCGATTTGGATTGCCTCTATGCCGTCCATCGGTTTGCCATAATGCCCTGTGGTGTAGCCGCCCGCATAGGGGTAATTGGCCCCCACACTGTAACCCGCTTGCGAAAAAAGATGTTTGAATTGTGCGAGGGTGTCCGCATGACAGGACGTTCCAAAACGGTCACCCAATATGATATCAGGCCGCCGCGATCCCATTGGGGCGAACCCCGGCATGGAGTGACAATCCACAAGCAGGGCCCGGCCGAATCTTTTTTTCGCATCTTCGAGGAGTGTCCCGAGGGCCGAATGGTAGGGCCTATATAGCTGGCTCAACCTCTGCTCGACATCATTTTCTGAGGGAAGTCTTGTGTAGATCGGTAAGTTTTCCGATAAATAAGTAGGAACAACCCCCAAGCCCGCCGCAGCTCTCGGTGTTGAGCTAGGGTTTTCACCGTTTTGCAGCAGGTCAGACCAATGCTCAGGCAATTCGGTTTCTGCGCGGTTCACATCGACAATCGCTCTCGGAAAGAGGGCCTGTAACAAGGGTGCGCCTTGTTCCACAACTGACTCAAATAGGCGCTCAATATATATGTCCTCATTTCGCCGTAATTGATGGGCAGACAATTTTGAGCGCTTTAAGAGGTCGGGTGGGTAAAGGCTGCCGGAATGCGGAGACGCGAAGACGACTCCGGCCGCCCAAATCGTGGGCATGCTGGATTTGTATCCTACACCAAATGGCGTAAGGTCTTCTCGCGGAGCTGACTTTCGAAATCTCATTTCTGTATGTATAGAGGTAAAAACGCCCAAGTCCTTAGAGAATTTTAAACTTGCGGGTTTACAAAGGTGTTTATTGGCAGAGTCATTGCATAATAAATGACTGGCAACCAAAATGAAACATGACCGGGACGAGACACCATGGCAACAATCTTATATGCTGAAGATGATGATGGCATGCGCCGGTTTTTCGAAAAAGCG
The DNA here is from genome assembly GCA_937923965.1 of uncultured Caulobacterales bacterium. Classification (GTDB taxonomy): domain Bacteria; phylum Pseudomonadota; class Alphaproteobacteria; order Caulobacterales; family Maricaulaceae; genus Litorimonas. The sequence continues at coordinate 16,613 of CALDTL010000079.1, read as the reverse complement.
CTAGAAAAAGCGGGTCACCACGTGATCGCATGCGCCGATGGGGAACGGGCTTTGCGCGCGTTGAAATTCGCAGACGGCGCGTTTGATATGCTCCTAACAGATATTATGATGCCCGGAATGGACGGTATTGAGCTCGCTAAACATGCGGAGACACTGTCCCCTGGGATTAAAATCATGTTTATCACGGGGTTCGCGGCGGTCGCCATGAGCGACCAAGATGCCAGCAACCAAACCGTGCTGTCGAAGCCAGTGCATTTGCGCCAGCTCGTGGATGAGGTGGATCGATTGATCGCCGCTTAGGGCCAATGCCTAAAGCCTTCCCAATAGGCTGTTATTCTCTGGGGTTAGGGCTTGCCAGTCCTATATACCTTGCGTATATCGCCGTTTCCGAGGACGAAGGTGGCATAACATCTCGTCAAAACGTTCAGTTTTGGACGGGCGATTAGCTCAGCGGGAGAGCACTACATTGACATTGTAGGGGTCACTGGTTCAATCCCAGTATCGCCCACCAGACTTTCTTTTTAACGGTGAAACGCATCGCAAACATGATGTCAGCCATTGCAGAAATCACCGCTGTAGAGCTCGCCGACCTCTTTGGCCGGTGATATTTCTCTGATTCCTATTTCCAATCTGCGTCAGAGTTGTATAGACAATTGATCTGGTGGTGCGCTGAGGGGGTGTTAGCAGGTAATTTCGGGGTCCCGCGATTATGACTCTAGCATTAGGTCTGTGATGAGCGGTTCTTATCGACAATTTAAAAATTCGATCAAAAATTTGCTTAAGCGCGAGTCTTTAGATGAGATTCTGGCGATGGGGAAATCAACGCCTCGGACGAAAGACGGAAATTTGGAGTTTTCGGCATTCCAGAATGAGGTGTTTGAACGCATTTTTCCTGATTTTACCTATGAGTTCTGTACGACGAGCCAGATAAAACTATCCGAAAAAAGCAAGATCATCGATTTAGTCACGGTCAATTGGAATTTGCCTGATGATGTTGTGGTCAGTTATATGCAAAATGAGCATCTTGATGATCTCTCCCCCCTTGTTTACGCAAATCCCGGTCGGGCCCTAAACTACACCCATGTTTGCAGAAGCGAACGCCTGGAAGATCATCCTATTTTTATCAAACACCTTCACAAATATGGTGTTCATCACGCAATTTCAGTCGGCTTTCTTTATCCCGGACATGAAAGTACTTTTTTGTCTTTTGACTATTTAGGAGACGCCGCCAATGCCGATTGGATATCTTTTGATCATACTAAAATAGAATTGGCGTCATTTCCATTTGCTTTAGTTTGGCTTTTTCGGGCAGAAGTTTTTGATGAAGTGAGACTAAAAAAAATGTTCCTTTTATTGTCAGGCATGACAGAGAATCGGCTTTTAAATTTGAGGAAATATATAAACTCGCCGCTTCAAAATTTTGATCAACAGGCAACTGATTTAGGCATAAAAGCAAGTACTCTGAAAGATGATCTTGCAATGATTAGAGACCGGACCATTTTGAGGTTAAATATTCGAACGGACCCTGGCCGTAATACCCCGACGCGTCTGCTAGATCAGCACTATGCTTTCTTGACCTTACTTGGGGATCATACAGCAGAGCTAAATCCGCCGAGACATGATCTGAGCTTCTAGCCGCCCAACCATTCAGACACCATGCCCTTTGCAAAATACTCAGCTTTGACTTTCTTAGGCAGGCTGTCGTGGTTTTTAACCGATCCCGTGCAGCGGCTCGTTCCGCATAAACAGTCCTCTAGAATCCAATTAGAGTTTTCTGAGCATCGATAATCCCAAGTGATTTGCTCGCCTGCAGCAATATCTCTCACAGCGAATATTTCTGTGAGGTTGCGGATCCCGCAATTTGGATCGCAGGAATGGCATACTCTGTGGGCTAGGCCTTTATATCCGAAAACATACTCCTCTTCTCCAATTTGAATGGCATGGTCGCGCATAATTTCCGGAAGGCCTAGAGCGGTTTTAGAGCGGTAACGCTCTCCGGTAAAAACCGCTATCGTTGCGCCGGTGGGAATGAGCTTTGTCGCAAACACAGCAAGGCCGAGTTTTCCATTTGGCTTAACCTCCACATATTTATTATCACTTGGAAGCGGAATATAGTATTTCGTTCTGTAGTTTCGGTTATTTTTGACGGCAAGTCTTAGCCCCGCGTCCCAATGAGTCTTGTCGTTGATGAGAGGGAAAAGGGCTTGGGACGTTTGTTTGCAAAAGACTAAAGGGTGTTCATTTTTTAGCACGCCAAAGACAATGCGGTCCATAAATGTACGGTTGAGCGTGTGCGCGGTTCCGTGAGGTGGAATTTCACATAAGAAAGGCAGTCTCGCATGATCTGGGCGAATTTGCTGTGCAATCGATCTCATCATGGTGTAAAAAACGTCCCCGCCTTGAACAGTAGGTGAGAGGACTTGCGCCGACATTGTCATGACGGGGTCATAGGGCTTGAGTCCGAAATGATAGTCTATTTTTTCGTAAAATGCCTCTGCGTCAGCCTGAAACCCATCGTCGTTAAAGCGACTAAAGATATGCGGGTTACACCATTCTTCGCTGTGGAAGAGGCGTTCGACCGTTCCTACTCTAGCGTGAAGAAGGCCCTCAATCTGATTTGAGTCTTTGTCTCTGCCGACCGTTACATAACCAGGATCAGATAAACGGTCCTTGATTCTCTCCCTGCAGATCGCGGCATCTGTCCAGTGGTGAAACCCTTTGGGTAAAACTAATTTATCATGATTTGCAGTTGGTTTTGCGCCAAGCGTGTCCCGGTAGGCCATGTCCCGGAGAGCATCCTGACAAGCTCGCCGCTTTGTTGCGTCACTCAAGGCCACACTCACAGCGTAAGCGGCAAAGTCTAAATTTTGCGGGAGGGACTGCAGCGGATCACTCTCATGAAAAGCAAAGTGATAATAGGGTGCGGCGCTAAATTGTAGGCGGAAAAAGTCAGCGATTTCGATCGCCATATTGCCGTCAATCTCTAGGCTATCGACTGTCTTTATCCCTAACGGGCCCGCTTCTTTGAGGTCCTCTAATATGACATCCACAAAATTTTCAGAGGAATCATTCATGCCGATTAACTCTAGCCCTGCAGCGGTCGCGGATTTCAGTGTATTTATTCTATCTTCTGTATATTCCACACCTGGAATAACGTCCGGAATGCCGGGTGGGTATTGACGAATTGTCGAGGCTGATATTCGGCCCTTTGCTTTTTCAATCGGAATTGTTTGCTTCGGGGCAATATGTGCGTCCCACGGCTTTACGATATTTTCGGTTTTGGATAAATTAACTGACATGGGCAACATCGCTTTTGCTAAGTGTTAGGTAGAAAGAGTCTTTTAGGATCCTTTTGATGTGGTCCATTTGATAGAAATGCGCGGGCGACGCACAAAGCAATAAGAGCGTTGAGCGTGTTGCTTTCTCAACATCCAATCCGAAATCTGACGATAGACTATGAGCCCACCTCCGAGCATCAAAATGGGGGAGGCGGTGTGTGGAAATTAGAATATGTGCCGAGTCTGTCGTCTCCGCACAAACGTCTTTTGGATCAATGATGCAAAGGTCTGGATTGATCTCTGGAATATATTTTCGAATGATATTCGCACTTTTCCGGGCTTGGGCAAAAGCGGTGTCCCAGTTTCCGTTAAGAACTTGATCTAGTCGATGTTCGGCGATCATAATGTTGACAAATGAGATGCTCGAAGACCGGAACCCTAAATCTTGAGCCTCATCCCAGAGTTTCGCGATGGCCTCGTGCTGGGTGATCACACAGCCGAGGCTGGAAGGGGTAAGGCCTCGCTTATGCGGGCTCGAAATCCACACATCGCAAAGCGACTCCAGTGCAGGCGTGGTTGGGGATGGGTTCTGAAACCTAAGAGAGTCCCAGGCACCGTCAATTATCACGATAATCCCTAAAGATTTTGCAAGGGCATAGATTTTTGCGTTTTCAGACGGCGAGCTAAACCCATCATAGGATGGCGTGACAATCAAAATCGCTGCGATTCGACTCGCGCCATGATCCTGTATTGTTTTCTCGATCAACTCGAACGTCAGGGGGCGCACAGTTTGTAGCTTTGGATCAAATGATCTCTGCAACCGAACGGCTTTCCAGCGGCCAAAAATCACACCCCCGATCGCGCTCTGATGGCACATATCATCAAACAGGACTAAGTCTCGTTCAGGTTGTAGCTTAGGCAGAACTGCGGTGAGAAGGGTAATAAGCGCTCCCGACGAGCCTCCCATAGAAATACCAGCAAATTTGCCGCCATATATTTTTGTCAATAATCGATTGATTTTGTGAACTGGCCCATCTCCCAAGGCGGTCGGGAGCGAAAACCCTTGGTGTGAGATAGAATGCTCGGCGTGGTCCCACAGGGATGAATAGAGTTCAGCGAATGCGAAAGATAAACCTTCCCAATCTTTACTTTTTAAGAGCGCCAGCTTTATCAAATTAAATCCGGCGATAATCAATCCCATAGAAAATGCGCAGACAGCGCCACGATTAAGCTGTTTGTCTCGGCCCAGATCCTTCATTTTTTGGCAGATGCGATGTTAACGGGAGTGCAAAAATTCACGCGCCGCTTTGCGAAAAGGGAGCGTGAAATAAGCTGCTTCATGGATAGAGTTTGGGGCGTATTTTTTCTCGGCATGTGGGGGTCCTCGATTCCCCGCCTTTTCTTATTTCTCCACGCTTTCGACCATAAACCCAATCTAAACTGAAAGGAGTGTTTTCCGAATAAGGAAATGTTTTATATGAATATTTTCCTTATAAAAATTTTTCTGTTAGCGCTTTTTTTGCCTCAGAACCTGTTTGAATGAGGCAGTTGGTTAATCTGTCTTCTGAGAATTTCAGCACAGATTTTTTCATTGATAGAAATGTACAATATCTGAATTCTACGCCGCCTATAAGCGCATTTTCAATTTTGCTCTCGAAGCTGCAATTGGTGAAAACACATCGGTCAAATATCACGCCTTCAAATGTTGTAGATAAAAAATCCACGGCATCGAAATGACATTGAGAGAAAAATATATCCTTCAAACGACAGGTCAAAAAGCTAGAATTTTGCAGCGTTGAGCCTTTAACCAGGCAGGAATAGACGTCACTATCATGCCATCGGCAACTCTGAAAGAGCGCCTGCTGGAAGGCCGATTTTTTAAATATAGACGTACTGATTTTTACATGACTCCAATGTGTCATGGCGAAGCTGGACTTCTCGCAACTAAAGGAGTCCATATGTCCCAGGCTGAAGCTTAGCTGGCTTAGATCGGCTCCGGTCAGATACAGCGCCGATAGAGAGGGCGTAAGAAAAGTCTCTCGGCCTAGCCGGGGTTCAATAAGTGTTTCTGTTTTAAAGTTGAGAAAATTGGATTGATGGATCTGCCGAAGTGTGGAGATGTTAAAATCTTCCGAGTGCTCAGACAGAGCGTAATGAGGGTTGGAGCGTTTATAATGCTCAAGGTTGAAGCAGGACCAGATAAAGAAAAGCAAACTTGCAGAGTCTAAAATAAGCGAGACGGCCTCAAGCGCGCTGCCTGAGTAGAGGTTTGTGTCCAGTCTTTCTTTAATTAAAGAAAGGGCGGACGTCCATTTCAGGTCGCGAAGTTCGGAATATCTAAGACGGACCTCTTTCTGGCAAAAATCGACTAAGACAGGATTATGATTGGCTTGGCTCGAAACTTCAGCCCAGTTATTAGCTGCTTCATCAAACCTATCAGCATTGCCCTGACTGTTTATCAGCTCAATGAATCGATCGAGGATTAGGGTAGAGAGAATGTAGAGCGGCAGTCTTTCATAGGCCAAACCTTGCGTTCCATTTTGACGAATGTAACCTAAAATATTTCTATAAACTAAATTTGTATTCTCTTGATATGTGAATTTATTCACAGCTTCATGTGCGAGCAGGCTTTTATCTGGCTCATTCTGAAGGGCAGTTTGGCAAATTAAATATGACCATAGAGGCGCAGATCCAAACTCTTGAAAATCAGCATACTCTGTGCACAGGAAATCTGGGAGTGTGTTTTCTAGTTTTCTGCCGATAGCGACTAAATATTTGTTCCACCAAATGGGTCGCATATCTTCGCCCATGGAGAACTCGTCCATGTTATTATCTGTTCGATAACGGCCATCTAATCCAAGAATTTCTAAATGCATTGAGATATCAATGATCTGAGAGCGTTTGATTGAATCAAGACCTGCGAGCTGGGAGAAAGTGGTGATTAACAAGGTTTTCCCGTGCGCTCGACATACATTTTGCTCGAGTCGTAAATCAGATAGAAATTTTGTAATGTCTTGCGGGGTTCCGGAAATCTCATCGACGCTATCCAATATGAGGCATGCTGTTTTGCGCGAAGACGTCCGGAAATGCTTTATGAAAGATTTGGCTGAGAATGAGTCGATGACAGGTTGCGCCTTGTCGCGGATGTCGATCTCAATATCAGAGATGTGTTGCCCCCGAAGATAAATAGGCAAGATGTCTTTATCTGCGAGGCTTTGCGCGAGATGGAGTGCCAACATCGACTTTCCGGCACCTGCAGCACCGGTGATGCAGACCCAGTCGGTTCTATCCGCCGCCTTGAATAGATTTAGTAAATCCTCATTATCATAAAGGATAAGGTTTTTCTCCTGCCTTTCGATAAGTTGCAGAGGAACATATATGTCGCGTGTTGAAAAATTTTCGCCAAACAAAGGGTCCGAGTAAAGACTTCTAATCCAGCGGATATGCTGGTCGCAGATTGAGTTGGAAAGCTGCGGATGATCAAAGTCCTCCTTGTTGCCTTCTTGAGTGCCGGTGGACCGTGCCAGATGGGTTGCCCAAACAATCTCGAAAGCTTGAATCCACTCTGCTGCGATTTGAGGATCTACGAGGTCCTCAATAAGTTTAAAGAGAGGGCCGGCATATCGAGAGGGTATGACGTCGTGGTTTTTCCATTTATTGACCGTCACGGAGCTGATGAGTTTTCCTCGCGTGTAAGTTTGAAATTCTGCGCTGAAACTTTCTTCGGTCCATCGTCCAAGTTGGAAGAAAAATCTAAACAGCTGAGATGGACGAAATGTCTGGAATTGAGCTGGCGGCGGGGTCGAAATTCTTTTTCGCACAAACTTTATCCTAAATTGCAATCAGGTGATTTCAACTGAAATCAAAATAACCCTTCTATCGTTGGGTGTTTTGGCTTCGTGATTTTCCCTAGTGGGAGACCATACCCTTTGCGGAGTTAAACTCATACCTTTGAAACATTTTGTTTCATGTGCGAGGTCTATCCTAGAAACTATCCTTTCGATAGACATTGGATTTAGGTTTTGTTTAGATGGACTCTGCGCGATAAAATTTGGAATCTGTAGTTCCCACAAACGAGACAGCACCATCCTGTTTCGGCAGATTGTTCTACCTAAACCATGCGATTTATACGTCGCGTGCCAAATATTTATTGAAGGGGTGTGCTCGTAGATTCTGATGGTGTGTCAAATACCGAATTTGACGGGGCTTCACTTGATATTTCGTCAGAATCTACGTTTCTCTGCCTCACTTTGAGGTCATCAACTTTACCTGTGCAAATCCTGATGGGCATCTTGTTGCCGCCCGCCTCTTGAATTATGATGATGGGGTGCTGTTCTCATCTCATATCAAAACACTGGCGCTCTCACTGGTGTTAACCGGCTTTAGTGCCGCAGCGGTTAACGCGGCCAGCCTGACTCCCGAAGAGAGAAATATTTGCCCAACGTTGCGCGTGTGTGTGGATATCATTCGCCGGCATGACGCCTCTGAATTTGACTATGGGGTTTTGGAAACGGAGTTTCAGCGCTTCGGACCGGCAGGGCGTAAAGCGCTCATGGATGTTCTCGAAAGCGAAGCGGGCAATCCCGACATCGCGCGCATAATTGTACAAACGGCCTCGCTAAGTGCCGCAGAAAGACTAGCATTACAGAAAAAATGGTCCCTGAAGCGCGCAGATGTATATCTCCCGTTCTTATTGGATGGTCATCCGCTGTCCCGCGATCTCCTTCTTTTGTCACTTGGAAGCGATAATCCTGATGTGAGGGAACAATCTAGACTGGCTTTGATGGAACTCTCAGAGCCTGTCAAGCGCCAAGCAGTGTCCCCAAATTTGCTCAAGCCGTTATTGACGGCCCTATCGAAAGACCCCGTCGCTCAAGCGGGGCCTTATATTGCGAGGCTCAATCCAGACGGTCACACGGAGGCGTTCGCGGCTCTTTTAAAAAGCGGAGAACCAGCGCTTGTAGAAGGGGCCTATGAAGCGCTCTATCGACATAATCAAGCTTCCGCTTTCAAAACATTATTGTCCGAAATGGACGAAATGGAGTCTGTAATTCAGTCCCAGGCCGTCGGAAATATGTTGCTTCGTCGCCACGCCAAACGTGCTGACGGTTTTTATCTGAATTTCGCAAAAGACCTCTCTGGCGATGCATCGCGGTCTGTTTCGGCGAGAGCAAGTGGCCTTCACGGGGTCCTGTTGTCTAGGACAAATGAACTTCCGGCGTTTACCCCGGCGCGGGCTCAGGCCCTTGTATATCTGGTCAGCAAGCAGCCCTTCACCACGCAATCTGAATATCTGCCTCACCTGAAACGTCTCAAGGCCGAAAACGAACTGATGCTGATTTGGAACATTGCGACTGAAGAGAAATGGGTCAACCGCGACGTTATCGCCGCGGCGTTTGAGGCGCCTAATACTCGGGACAAAATCATTGCCGACCTGATTCGATCTGACGATTTCAGGTCATTTTCTGCAGGTGCCGCGCTCGCCAAGCCTCATCACAATGATTTACTTCGCTCGAAAATAAATCATCCGGTAAAGGCTATTCAGGACTTAGCGCGGAAGACACTAAAATTGCCGGCAGCGCCAGGGAATAACTCTCCGTGCATTATTTCGAAATTTGATTTCAAGGATAGGCTCAAACAAATGCCTTTCTTTGAGTTAGCCTGGATGACGAAAGACAATAATGCGAGAGTGGTCTTGGAACGGAAATTTTTGACCACAGCGCACCCAAGTCAATCGGGCTGGCTTGCAGGATATGATTTGCAAAAGTCTAGCACGAGTTCCGCCGACCGCGGGGCAGCGCTGCTACATTTTGATAATAAGACCGGGGATTTTAAACAGATCGGAGATTTTTCTGGTCCTATCGCGATTTTACCGGACCGGCTCTTGAAAATTGGCCAGACGACGGATCGGTTCTGGGTGATAGACAAATCAGGCAATGATGTTTCGGCCTATTCTGTCAATGTCGCCATGGGCGCTTCCAGAATTAAGTCTTTGGGCGCTATTCCGGGCGCGGCGCGTGATTTTTCTGTGGCGCCGAACGGTGACCTCCTCATGCAGTTCGACGGCAAGACACAAGCACCAATCCGTATGACTCCGCGCGGGGATATTTCACTAGCTTGTAGGCCTTCGCGGGCAGTGACGGCTGCACCAGCCCCAAATTAGTGGCGTATTCCGAAAATGAAGCGCTAAAAGCGCTCTCGAAAATTCGCGACCCCATCAAGGGGGGAGATATAATTTCTGCGGGTCGTCTGGCGTCCATGGAAAATCGTGACGGCGTTCTGCAGGCTGTTCTGCAAATCCCGCCCGTTGAAGCTGATGCTTTTTTCGCCATTCGCGAAGCCGCTCAAAAAGCTCTGGAGACAATAGACGGCGTCAGCCGCGCGCAAGTGGTTTTGTCGGCACACAAAGCCGGTCCGCAAGTCGGTGGCCGCTCTCGGGCCAATCCGCATCAAGCCCGCCGTCCGGAAGGTGTGCAAGGCGATGGAGAGGTCAAGCGGATCATAGCGGTGTCTTCGGCAAAGGGCGGCGTAGGGAAATCGACTATTGCGGCTAATCTGGCGATTGCTTTGTCGAAACAGGGCCTGCGCATTGGCTTACTTGATGCTGATATCCATGGTCCCAGCTTACCGCATCTCTTTGGCACGAGCGGCCAGCAGGCCCGCGCCGTTTCCGTCGGGGCGAGAAAAATTATCGTCCCGATTGAAGCGCATGGGATTCAAACGATGTCGATTGCGTATCTCACGCCGGATGATAGTCCGATTGTTTGGCGCGGACCTCTGGTTCAAGGCGCTATTGCACGCATGTTGTGGGATGTGGATTGGGGACCACTTGACGTCCTTATGATAGATATGCCGCCCGGAACGGGCGACGCGCAACTCGGCCTAGCACAAGACGTTAAACCGGGCGGGGCGATCATTGTATCAACGCCGCAAGACCTAGCGCTGCTGGACGCAAGGAAGGGTGCGGCCATGTTCAATAAGGTCGACATCCCCGTCCTGGGCTTGGTCGAAAATATGGCGGTATTTATCTGCCCCGATTGTGATGCAGCGCATCATATCTTCGGAGAAGGCGGGGCTAAGCGAGATGCGGAGGCGCTAAAAATTCCATATTTGGGCGCCGCGCCACTACATATGGCCATTCGGGAAAGCGGCGATTCGGGCCAGCCTGTTTCCGCTCAAAACTCCGATGTTTCAGAGATATTTGATAGGCTCGCAAAAAGCGTTTGGAAACAGATTTTAAAAACGGCTCAGCGTGAATAGCGGCGTCTGCGTGCCCGGCCTCTTTTAGGCCGCGCTAATACATCTAAACCGCTATATCTTAATTGTCCGAGTAACTCGGCCGGATTAGGAAAATCTTTGGTGGCGTTTTTAACGCGCCATTTCATCTTCTCAAAACGCATCACATTTGAAATGCGGTCATCCAGAAACGCTTTTGCGTTGGTTTTGTCCTCGGATTGATCTGACAACCAAACAGGCGTCGTTGATGCGATTACGGAGGATAATATGGCGCGTTTGGAGTAATAATTTGCGTCGGTAGAGGTGTCCCCAATCGCGCGCCAAATCATATCGGCTGACTGCCAGACGTGTTTTAAACCTGTTGCAGCCAGGTCGGGTAATACGAGCCGAGACGAGGCTCGCCGCGCCGCTTCTTCATGTGGTCCGAAAGTGCTAAGTCTTGCAAGGACGCCTTGCGTGACACGCTCGCGAATTTTTAACGCTTCAAGGTCGAGTTTTGAGATCGCCGCTTCGGCTTCGCGATCTAATTCTGCAGACCAGAAGGTGAGTAAATCACCCACCCCATTTTCAAAATAAAGTTCGGCTGAGCCGTCAGGGTAGCCCGCATCGCGCGCCGCGCGTTTTAGCGTAAGCGCCGTCCAGCCTTCGAACGGAGCGATCTTAAGGGCCGCTTCCAATATGGCGTTACGATTAGTATCTGGAATAGTCATCGCCGTTACATATGAAGCCCGGGCGTAAAAGTCACTTAGCTTTTACGCCGCAGGACAACGCGTTTAAACCATGAAACAACCACATCCGCGCCGGCGCCGGATAACACGCCGAATCTAAATATCCGCCCCGCCATGGCAATGGTTCCAATGCAAAGAACCGTCAGAAAGGCGGTCGAGAGCAAGAGTTCCCATAGTGGGGGATCGGCTGGCAGGCGAACAATGGAAGCAAAGGGAGCGGAAAAAGGAATAAAAGTCGCGATCCGGAGTAGGGGGCTATCTGGCGCCGAAAGGCCTAGAGGGATAACCGCAACGCAGGCCATCAAGACAAATAAAATAGGTGTCGTGAGGGTTTGCGCGTCTTGCATAGAGGACGACAGGGATCCCAAGGCGATAAAAAAGGCTCCGTATAATATGTAGCCCAAGATGAGATAGATGATCAGGAAGATTATCATTTGCGCGTCAAATGCGGACGCGAGACCACTGACCACATCTTGATCCGCTGGGCCGAGGAAAATATACCATAAGACCCCCCCGAGCCCGACTATAAAATAAGGCGCCATCATAGACAGGGTTAGGGCGGCGACCCCCAATAATTTTCCAAGTATGATCTCAGAAAACCGCGTTGTGGCCAGCATCATCTCGAGCAGTTTATTGAGCTTTTCTTCCAGCATGGAGGTCAACAACATATAGGCACCGGAAAACACCGTGAGCCATAACATAAAGGCGAGAACCGTCGCGACAACATAAGGCACGGTATCGCTTTTATTCACGGCTTGATCTTCGTCAGACGTCTTTATCGGGCTGAATAACGAGGTCTCGGGCGCAAGGGCAATTCGGCGATCTATCTCGGCAACGCTGAGGCCTTGGGGCTCTAAATATGTGATCCGGGCTAATCGGCGCAAATAGTGATCGACCAAATCCGGAGCATCCAGCTTATTCACATTTGTCGACCAATATTCGGCAATCGGCCGACTGGGGTCTGGCCCTTGTTTGAAGACAATAACGCCGCCTAATTCCGTCTCTTCGCCGTCCACGTTGAGACGTTTTTCACCTGTCAGATAGGGTAAAAGTGCGTCAAAGGTGTCAGCCGGCGGCGAGATAAATTTAAAGTTTTTCTCCGGCGCTTTGTATCCCGCACTGACGCCCGGGACATTTTCCCTAAGATAAGTTTGCGCGGCTTTGGTCCCGTCAACGCGCAAAATTTTCTCAAATTCCGCTCGCTTATCTTTGTCTTGGATAAAATAGGCGCGCGTTGCGAGGATGGCCCGCGCGGCGTCTTCTTGGTTTTCTTCATATAAATCTTGCAACCGATCGGCATGTAATCCCGTCTCGTCAATGACCGTAATGTTTTGTGTGGGGGTCAGGTCGATATCCGCACTGGCCAGAAGAAATCCAAAGGCCCCGAAGATAAAGGGCAGCAAGAATGAAATCCAGAAACCCCAAGTTTTGACATATCCAAGATAGTCTCGCCTCGCGATGAGGAAAGTCCGGCGGATGTTTACTTTTGGCAATAGGCTCATTCGAAGACCTCGGCGTTAACGTTCACATTCTGCCCAGCACTATCTTTCGCCAGCTGCATGTCTTTTCGCACGTCCTCTCCGACCAATGCCACAAAGGCCTCGTGAAGGGTGGGGCGTATGGGCTCATACTTCGTCAGGCGCAGACCTTGCGCGACGGATTTTTCCAGAAGGTCATGGGCCTGGGCCTCAGGCTTGAGGGTCAAAGATAATTCCTGATCGGCCCGTGTCTCAATTTCAGAGGCAAAGGGCATCGCAAGCTCCCTTAGGCCATCCATCTCCGACGCGAGTATCACTCGGCGCGGCGCATTGGCGAGGGCGGCCTCAGTTGTGCCGTCAAAGACTTTTCGCCCAGACGCCATAAGGATAATCCGATCGCAAAGACGCTCTGCATGTTCCATGACATGTGTGGAGAAAATGATCGTGCGCCCGCGAGAGGCAATCTCGCGCACAATCCCTTCCAGGACTTGTTGATTAACAGGATCGAGGCCTGAGAACGGCTCGTCCAAAATGTAGAACTCTGGGTCATGCGCGATGGCCGCCAAAAGCTGCACTTTTTGCGCCATCCCTTTTGACATGTCTTTGTTCTTTTTACGCTTGGCCTCTCCCAGTCCGTAGCGATCCAGCATCTCATCGGCGAGGATGAAGGCTTGTTTTTTCTTAATACCATTCAGCCGCGCCATATGGGCAATGGCTTCTCGCGCGGTTTGTTTCTTATACAGCCCCCGTTCTTCAGGCAGGAAGCCGATGCGCCCAAAGGCCTCCTCACCGGGCATCTGGCCAAACAGCTCGACAGAACCTGTATCGGGTTTAATGAGGCCAAGCGCCATGCGTAATGTTGTGGTCTTTCCGGCACCATTTGGCCCCAAAAACCCAATGATCTCCCCCGGGTTCACTGTAAAGGAAACATCCGAGACGGCGGGCTTGCCGCCGAAGGATTTGGAGACAGACTGTAAAGCGAGGGGAGACATCATAATGCAGGCCTTATCGCAGAGATTTTATTAGGGATAGCTTAAAAACCTCCAAAGAATTACAGGCTTTCGAGCGCGCGCAAAACAATTTCACGCCCGCCGTTTAACCATGTGTTTGTATGGTGCGCGCCGGGGATGACATGCGCTGATTTTGGCCCGCCATATCCATCGAAGAGTTTCTGCCCTTGTTGAATTGGCACGACTTGATCTGCGGTGCCGTGTATCCAAATAAGCGGAATATCCTGACCGCCTAAGGCTCGGCGTGAGTCCCACTTATCTTTCAATAAAAGCCTGACCGGGAAAATTGGCATTTGCCGCCGCGCCATGTCCGTCATCGAATTAAACGGCGCGTCCAAGACCAAAAGCATTGGGGCGTAAGTTACGGAAAGTTGGGCGGCTACCCCGCTCCCCAAAGATGTGCCGTAGAAAATAATATCTGTGACGCCTTGCTCTCTTAAAGTCTCATATTGCTCTCTGGCCGCGCTCACCAAACTATCTTGGGCCGGCGTGCCCGCATTGCCGGGATATCCCGGATAGCCAACGGACCAGACGCCATATCCGGCGGCTTGCAGATCCCTAAAAATATGCATGTTGCTATCAATGGAGGATGCATTGCCGTGGAAAACCATCACGGTGGGCTGCCCGTCTTTAGCAGGGCTATACCAGCCCAAAATACCGTTTGGGCCTTTGACTTCGGAAAATTCTTGCGGCGGCGGCGCGTAATAATCTGCTGGGAAATAAATCAATTTCCTCTGCGCCAATGCGATCATCATTGCCAAGCCGACGTATAAAATGACGGCAATAAATATAAATCGGCGAGCCCATAATGTCATAATCGCCCTTTGCCTGAAAACGCATTATATGGCCAGAGCGCGCTTGACCGGAGCTTTAAAAACCGCTCATTTGACGTATGACACATTTCAAAACCCTTTTATTTTCTGCTTTAATCTGCGGCCTATCGGCCTGTTCAGGCGGCGCAGACACCGCCCCCGCTTTCGATACGGCCGCAATGGATACGCTGCTGTCGGGCGCTGTGGATCGCGGCGAGGTGATAGGCGTCCAAGCGCTTGTGTTTGATGAGGGCAAGACGGTTTATAAAAATCAATTTGGGCTGGCCGACCGCGAGCGCAATACGCCGGTCGCGGATGATACGGTTTACCGTGTTTACTCCATGACGAAACCTTTGACCTCGGCTTTGATTATGGATTTGATGGAAGAGGGAAAGCTAAAGCTCTCCGACCCGGCATCCAAATATATTCCCGAGCTCGCGCAAATGAAAATCGCCAGCCTTGGCGCGGACGGGAGGCCGCAATATACCGGCCAAGCGCGCCCCATGACAATTGAAGATTTGCTCCTCCACCGTGCGGGCATGGCCTATGGTATTTTCGGCGGTAATCCGATTGAGGACGCTTGGGCGCAAGCCGACCTTTTCAACACAGATATGACCATGGCCGAGACCATGAACAAGCTGCCTGCACTGCCGCTTTTGGGGCAACCCGGCGAGCAGTGGTTTTACTCCTTTTCCATCGATGTTCTGGGCCGTATCGCCGAGGTGGTGACGGGGCAAACGCTGGGCGAGGCGATGAAGGCGCGCTTCTTTGATCCGCTCGGGATGACGGAAACCGCCTTCCGCGTTTCCGCAGATTTAAAGCCGCGCTTTGCATCTAATTATGCCCTTCAACCCGATGGTAGCTTTGTCCTGTTTGAGGATGGCCAGACCTCGCCATTCACCCAAGACGGACAGATGGAGTCGGGCGGCGGCGGCTTGACCTCGACGACGAAGGATTGGCTCAAATTCGCGCGCCTCCTTTTGAATGAAGGTGAATATAATGGCGCGCGCATCCTCGAGCCAGAGACGGTCCGCTTGATGATGACCGATCATTTGGGCGACACGCCGAGCTTACTGCCGTGGCTCGGCGGCGAGACGGGCGCGGGATTTGGCTATGGCGGCTCCGTTCAATTGACGAGCACGCCTGAGCTTGAGGGGTCCAAAGGCCGCTATCCCGGGCAATTTGGATGGGGCGGCGCGGCGCGCACAAATTTTTGGGTCGATCCTGAAAATGGGTCAATTGGGATTATCATGCTCCAATTTTTCAGCCCGTCAGACCCGAAGCTTCATGATGATTTCCAAGCTCTGACACTGGCGCAAACCCGCGATGATGATTAACCCTTTGTGATCTGATCAGCCCGCCTGTCTAGCAGCCAAGCGAGACCTCCGACAGGCCGTCGAGGACCTGCGAATATCAACGTTGTTGGGCAATAGGACTGCCCGCAGGACCGGCCTCCACGACGGAGTACCGAAAAGTAAAAAGTGTTTCTCGCAAAGGCAGGCCCTGCGGCAGCAGTTGTAGATGCAGCGGGCGGGGGTCCCTCAGTTAGGCGTTCCGGTCACCCATACCCGTTTTATTGGATATGACCCGGTTCAACACCCAGAGGTCGTCTCTCACCACAAAAGGTCCGGCACACTCCGAGGACTAATTCTCGGACGCTCAACCCTGCCGTCTCCCGAGCCAGTCAGAAAGCGCTAACCTGTCCAGCGCCCAGAAGAACAATTTAAATATAGGCCCAAAGGGGTAAGGCGTGGATTATGTTTTTTCAATTGGGGGACGCCGAAACCTAACGCTCTGAAACCACAGCCTGAATTTTTGGAAAGAGCTTGGGCAAAGCGTGGGTTTTGAGAGTTGCTCGGCGCTCATAATCGGTTTTGTGGCTTAATGGAGCGATTTTAGGGCACTCAGATTTAGTGGAATTATCCTCATTCCGGATGGTGTGGATGGCTCCTGTCCCCGGCGTTTAAGTTCGCCATAATGCAGTTGTTATCAATAACTGTGAACCATAGGAGCCACCCAAATGCATATTACCACAATAGGATTAGATTTAGCCAAGAACATTTTTCAAGTC
>CALDTL010000078.1 GCA_937923965.1 uncultured Caulobacterales bacterium | reverse complement strand
GTGTCCATCCAGCGCATGAGGCGATAGGCGTAATCTAGGCGCGAGGCGGCTTTGCGATTGCCGTGGCCCTCATTCGGATAGAAGACAAGACGCACAGGCGTATCGGTCCGCACTTTCATGGCGCGGTAGAGCTCCATGGATTGGCTCGGATGGACGCGGGTGTCTTTCTCGCCGTGCATGATGAGCGTTGGCGTGGTCGACTTTCCGGCGTGGAAAATCGGCGAGCGCTCCAGCAGGTTCATCCAATTATTATCCCACGGCCATTTCAGAGAATGGACCAAGTGCATCTCATTCGGGATATCGCTGGTGCCGAATTTAGAGATTTGGTTGGAGATGCCGACAAAGGCGACAGAGGCGGCGAAATGCTCGCTCTGCGCGGTTGCGCCCCACATGGAGGCATAGCCGCCGTAGGACCCGCCAGTGATGCCGACGCGGTCCTCATTGATGATGCCGGCTTCGGCCAGCGCGTCAACGCCGTCGACGAGGTCGTTAAACTCCGCACCGGCATAATCGTTCTGATGTTCCTTAGCGAAATCAACGCCGCGCCCGGTGGACCCGCGATAATTCGGATAGAAGACGGCATAGCCGTCGCCCGCGCCGAATTGCCCAGCGAGGGAATAGGCCGTCAGCCAGCCATCGGAATAATGCGCTTCCGGGCCGCCGTGAACCGTAAGAATGAGCGGCCAACCGCCAGCAGGTTTGCGGCCTTCTGGCGTGATCAACAGACCTTCGATCTCGCGGCCATCGCGCGCTTCATAGGTGAAGGTCGTTTGCTCGGCGAGGTCGATATCCGTCAGCCAATCATTGATGTTAGTCAGTTTCTCAACGCCCGCTTGCTTGGTTGCGAAAACTTCGCTCGGGTGGTTCGGGCTATCGGCAGTGAAGAAGATCTTGCCGCCGCTGCCGACCTCGGCATTACGCACAACAATGTCGTCCGGCGTGTTATAAGTATCTTCCTCTTCGCCAGACAGCGCGTAGGTGACCATGGCCGTCTCGACGCCGCGATGCGCCACAGCGAGGATTTCGTCATCGCCCAGCCACTCGATGTCCGCGATATGCTGTTTGGCATCTGGGGTAAGCTGCTCGAAGCGCCCATTGCGCATGCTAGCCAGCATCAGAACGCCATTGGAGGTGTCGTGAATATCTGTCCCCGCGAGCATGGCGATGTTCTGATTATCGGGGGAGATTTTAAAGCTGCCTAATTTGCCCGGTGTTTTTACATGGGCTTTTACGCGGCCGCTGCGGGCATCCAAAACGCGCAGCTGTGTCTTCATGAGTGTGTCGTCGACGAGGGCCGTTGGGACCGCCGCCACCACGAGCGAGCGTCCATCCGGCGAGAGCTCCAAACCTGTCACATGTTTCGCATCATAGAGCGGCTCCGCTTCGGCCTCATCATCCGTCAGCGAGACCTGCCACGCGGCAGACATCGTTCGGTCTTCCTCATAAGCATAGGCGTCAAAGCCTTTCTTCTTGAGCTTGGACGTATCGGGCTTTTTCTCTGAGGCGACAAAATAAAGCGTCTCGCCGTCGGGGGAGAGGGCATAATCGCCGAGGCTCGTTTTATGCGAGAAAACTTTCTTGGCCTCGCCGCCGCCGAGGGAGATGCCGTAAAGACTATTGGTTTTATCGCCGTCGCGGCGCGAGACGAAATAGATCATCTCGCCGTCAGGACTGAACTGCACGCGGCTAACGCTTGCAGCCGTGCTCGTAAAGAGGACGGGGTCTGCGCCGGGGCGCATGACATATAGCTGGCTGGCGGAGCCGCCATCCGCTTCGCCTTGCAGAAGGTCAGGATATTTAGAGACCGTATAAGCCACGGTCTTCCCGTCGGGGGCGACCGTCAAATTGCCCGCATTTTGAATTTTGCCAATGTCTTCAATTTCCATCGGATTGGCAAAGGCAGAGGTCGATAATCCGGCGCTGGTGAGGGCCAAGGCCGATACAAAACCGACAAGCTTATGTTTAATCGTCATGCTGAGTCCTTCAAGGTTAGAATCTATGAAGTGACTACGATGACACGCCCCCAGAAGTTTGTTTAGCGATTACGCCTGAGAGGGGAATTTTTGGAGCGAGGGAAATGCGCGGACGGGGAGCGGGTGCTGGGATGGTCGGGGTATTGGCAGTGGCTGTTGTGAGGCGATTTTTAGACGCCCAGTATATCTCATCCAGCAGTAAAACCCAGCAATTTGATTGTGCAACGCAGAGCTCGGATTGGCGGCTCATCAATGTCTTGAGATGTTGTGCTTTCTTGGGGAGTTCCCAAACCATCTTTTGTACGCGCGCGTAAAGGCTGATTGATCATTATATCCCAAAGCGTGAGCGACCTCTATAAGGGGCAGGCCCTGATGGATCTTGGCGACAGCCAAATCTTTTAGAACGCTATTTTTTATATCTTTAAAACAGGTCCCTTGATTTTTTAAATCCCTTGCCATTGTTCGCTCAGACAAGCCCAAGGCCTTGGCTACGGATGCTTTTTTAGGAACACCATTCTCTAATGAACTGCGAATTTGAAATTCAATGTTATCGACTAGGTTTTGCTCCTTCATCAATTCATTCAAGGCCAGATCA
Source organism: uncultured Caulobacterales bacterium (assembly GCA_937923965.1). Taxonomy (GTDB): domain Bacteria; phylum Pseudomonadota; class Alphaproteobacteria; order Caulobacterales; family Maricaulaceae; genus Litorimonas. The sequence continues at coordinate 1,900 of CALDTL010000078.1, read as the reverse complement.
AATTTTACTCGAACTTTAGCCAGCTCGGCTTGATTTGACATCGCAAAGGGTGCGTCCTTCACGCCGTCTTGAAGTATCAACGAATACTCCGACTGACCAAATTTTACATCGCACTCAAAAAGGTTTTCATATTCGTTTAGCGGAAGAACCGCCTCATGTTTGATGTTAAGTTGTTGAACGGCATTCGTCGTTTTCCATGCCAGCCAGTTTATGGAAGTTACCAAATTTGTCATGATAAACTCTATAAATTGCCGATAATCTTCGGTTGAATTCGGTGCGAAACTGGGTGTCCACACCATGCGATAAACTCCATTGTCTGAGATGATACCGGACGGAGTCCCAACTGTATGAAAAAGAGGGCTGTAATGATTGTAGAGATCAGCCGCTTGCTCAAGATTTTTGCATAATTTAAGAAACTCAGCGGGGCGCGTATATTGCAATAGTGGGTATTTGAGCGCGCACTTAAGGCCTATTTGAGGCTCATTTAGCTTGGTCGCGGCGAAATTAAAAATATGAGTTAGGTATTGGGAGTTTACTCTATCGGATCTCGGGAGCTCGCTTAGTCCAGCAGCACGTAGACAGTCTTCGTCTGTTATGTTGTACTCTGAGATGACACTCAAAACCTGCGTAAAATATTTCAAAGATGTGTCAGCCATACGATCATCAGGTTATAGGTGTGGCCCATAAAGACAACTTTTTTTATTTAAATGGCAATACTTCATGCAAAAAATTTTATATTACGACTAAACGAGCCGCGGGGCGTAGGCTTTCAAGGGGCTGGGGTAATCCCAGCTCCTTATTTCTCTGTAGAACACTTAAGTTAGAGTGTTGCTGCTCAATATTTTTAGCATTGAACGACAGAATAGTTATTCGCCGCGATGAGGCGCCTGTCCTTCATTGGGCGACAACACACCATTCCCCCTCACTCATAATTTCGCCAGTCATCGGCGGGTTCGTAGCCGTCTGCTATGCTGTCATATTTCCAGTTTTTGTCACTCAAATGAGAGGGGGGCGGGGGTGGGCTGTTTTGATTTGACGCGGTTGAGGTTTCCTGAGCCCTTTTTATCTCGGCCTCCAGTGCAGTGAGGCGTCTTTGCTCGGCGACATCTGGGTGTTCTTTGGCTGGATGTTTTTCAGGCTCGGGTTTCGGCGTCCCGCTTTTAGAGATTATGGTCTGGGATTTATCGGGCGGTTCAAATCCCGGCATCAGGTCAAAATTTAAGATAGGAATTTTGGGGCGGCGTTCATCAATGGCGGCCTCCATCGCGTCCATCTCGGCTTCGAGTTGAAGCTGTTTTAATCGTGCGTCCATTTCCACCCAATCGGGCGTGGCTTTGCGCAGAGCTATCGCAGCTTCACGCTCGCGTTCAGCGCGCCGCAGCGCCCGGATTTCATAGCGGGCTTTTTCGAGTTTAATCGCGAGCAGCGCGGCCTGCGCCTTACGCGGCGGGAGATTTTTTCGGGGCATGGGTATCCTTTGTTTTGGGAATCGATATCGGACAAAGTCAAAACAGGTCACACCGACACGAACGAAGTTCGTCCGGTGCCTATTCCCTGAAGGTCAGGTAAGGGCTAGACACGGAATCACCTTAGAACTCGCCTAATTGTAGACAGGCTTGCGCTTGCCGAAATCTCACGGAAATGGGCACCGGGCGTGTCGGGTGTCCCGACCCGCGACGGTGTGACATGGGAGGGTTAGCTGTCCCGCTTTCCTGTTTCTCTATCTCATCTCGTTTCTCTCTTAAGTCTCGGTATTAAGTGGGATGTTCGTGTGGGTGGTTAGGCTCTGCGAGTGCGAATGCGATATGCGAATGCTTTGAGCCCTTCCGACATCCATTGTCAGAGGAATCCCACACGACGACGCCTTTCTGCGCTACCGGCCGAACACATCAGTCGAGGA
>CALDTL010000077.1 GCA_937923965.1 uncultured Caulobacterales bacterium | reverse complement strand
GTCAAATCGGTCTCCTGAACATTTTCTCATTTGACGTAGCGGAGTTCGCCCGCTTCTAAAACCCTCATCACGAAAACTATTCTCGCAGGTGTTATCCTATCCAACTGTTTTACGGCGGGATGCACCTCCAATAAGATCGCTGAGAAATTTGCAGCGGATTGGAATGGGCTGTTCGAGCGGTGCGGCGCTGTTGGTGAGTATATCTGCTACTGGCTTAGGTTCTCTGCGCCCTGATGCACCATATATCAAATTTGTGGTAACCGTTCATTGCCCAAACGGTCAAAATCAAAACTCTATCGAATAGGATGTTCTTGTTATGTTGCATTTAAACAAAATTCAAATCAATTTCGTTTGAACCTGCCATATAACAACTTCAGGCCGATGTTAGAAAAATATTGAAGAATGCCCTTGAGACCAACTGATCACATGCCTCAATAGCGTAGCCTTGAAACTGAAGGGTCTCACCGGAGGCGTTAAGAGCATATTCTGGACATCTTAGGGCATGACAGGCGCCCTTGATTTATGCGGCGACAGTCGCGATATAGCGGCTTCCAAATCAGCAGAGTTTATCACAAGGTTTTTCATGATCCCCGGCCAGAATTTTAACGACCGCTTGAAGGCGCAAAAAGAGGCGAAGCTCGCCATGCTCAAGCGGGCGAAAGAAAAGGAAATGGACCCTGCTGAAAAAGCGAAGCTCATGGAGGAGCGCGCGAAACGCAACGCCGCCCGCGAGGAACGCGAAGAAAAACGCAAGTCCGAACGCAAAAAAGCGGAAGCAGAAGCGGCGGCCTTGAAAGCCGAAGAAGCGCGGAAGAAATTGCTCGCGATTGAAGCGCAAAAGAAAGCGCAAGAAGATCTGAAAAAAGCGCAAAAAGCGCGCCGCGATGCCAAATATGCCGCGCGGAAAAATAAGCGCCGCTAGGCCACAACTTCAGAAAACTGCGATTTCGAATAAGATTAAAACAGGCCGGATGAAAATCTCGGCCTTTTTCTTTGGCCGAAATTAAGGGCCAAATTTTGCAAGACGCTCTAAATTTTCCAGCCCGTATGCAGCGCGGCAATCCCGGTGGAATAATCTTGATATTTCACATTGGCGAAACCAGCCTCGCGGATCATCTCGGCGAATTGCTCTTGGCGCGGGAATTTTCGGATGCTCTCGACGAGATATTGATAGCTGTCCTTATCGCCCGCTAGCGCCTGTCCGAGGCGCGGGATGACGGCAAAACTATAGGCGTCATAAGCGGCGCTGATGACTTTGGAGGGCGGGGTCGAAAACTCGAGAATGCCGAGCCGTCCGCCCGGCTTTAACACGCGCAAAAATTCGCGCAGCGCCGCCATACGGTCGGTCACATTTCGGATGCCAAAGGAGATCGTCACGACGTCGAATTGATTATCTTTGAACGGCAGGGCTTCGGCGTTTCCGCAAACCCGCGTCATATCCATGCCGCGGTCTTTCTCGGGATCAATCCCGGCCAGCAGCATTTGGTCATTAATATCGCAGACAACCGCCGATGCGGGCGCGCCGCCGCGGCGGATGCGAACCTCATCGGCGGCCCGAATAAAACGCCGCGCAATATCGCCCGTGCCGCCCGCAACATCGAGCAGGCGCTCGCCCGGCTGCGGGTTGAGACGGGTGATCGTCATATTCTTCCAGACGCGGTGAATGCCCACACTCATGGCGTCATTCATGAGGTCATAATTAGAGGCAACGCTATCGAAGACGCCTTTCACGCGGCCGCGTTTTTCGGCCTCTGGGATCGTTTCAAATCCAAAATCGATAGTCTTGTCAGACATATTTGCGAATGACCCTATTTAAGGCGGCGGCGCTATTCCGCCGCTGCGGGAAGGCTCTTAGGCTTATGCACGCGCGGCGGCAACATATTCCCGCCAGCTGCACCGCCGCAGCCGCCGCAATCATATTGCGACGCATTTTGGCCTTTGAAAAACCCAGCGTCTTCTTTGAAGGCCCCGACTAAATAATCAAAGACCGCGCGAATACGCATAGAGCGTTTCAAATCTTGATGCGCTACAAGATAGAGCGATTCCATATGCACAATGTCCGGCAAAACGCGGACAAGCCCTAAGTCGCGGTTGATCAATCCGCACATGGGCAAAACGCCGATGCCGTAGCCATGCACAAGTGCTTGATCAAAAGCCCAGATGGAATTGGTATTGAATGTCACGCGCTTCGGCTTGAACTTCATTCTGCCGTCATCATCCATCAACCAAAGCGATTTGCCGTCCATAATTTGTGCGATGACGCCGTCATGTTCCGTGAGCTCTTCGGGGGTGGCTGGCGTGCCGTGCTGTTCGAGATAATCAGGTGAGGCGAAGAGGCCAAAGCCGACTTCTGCGACCTTGCGCCCAATGAGGGAGTTTTGCTCGCCGGGACTGCGCCATCGCAGCGCAATATCCGCTTCGCGTTGGGCGAGGTTAAAGCTCTGAAAGCCAATGCCGATATCGACCAAAACATCAGGGTGTTCGCTGCGGAAATTTTGCATGACGCCCGGCAGCCAGCTCGTGCCGATACCTTCCGTCGCCGACAGGCGCACTACGCCGGAGAGCGAGTCTTCGAGCGTCGCCGAGGAGCGATCAATCGCAGAGGCTTCGTCCTGCATGCGCCGAATATGGTCGAGCATGGATTGCCCGAAATTTGTCGGGACGAGCTGGCCGCTCTCGCGTTTGAGCAAAGAGGTGCCGAAATGATCCTCTAGCGCGCGGAT
>CALDTL010000076.1 GCA_937923965.1 uncultured Caulobacterales bacterium | reverse complement strand
TCTTGGACCTGACGCCACGGACCTTTGTAAATCACGGCTTGGTTCTTCTCGAGGCACTCGCCCTGCTTACCCTTATAGGCCAGATAGGTCGCTGAACGAAATTCGATACCCTCAACGATCTGCCAAGGTTCCATCTCAAATTTATCAACCGTGATACCGTGGAAGCCGGCATCTTCTAGCGCTTCAATAAAGCCTAGCTCTGTCAGAGCCCCAGAAATACAGCCGGACCAAAGCCGCTCGTCATTTTTCATCTCCTCAGGGCTCTCCTCGTCAGAGATAATATCAGACACCGCGACACGTCCGCCGACTTTTAACACGCGGAACATTTCAGCAAATAGCTGTTTTTTCTTCGTGTCAGAGACAAGATTTAAAACGCAATTTGAGACAATAACATCAACAGAATTATCCGGGATCATCGTGAGCTCGGATTTCATCCGCAATATCTCTGCGTCCATCGCTTCCATGTCTTGGGCCGACTTAACCGGATTTTTCGCAAGCCATGTATCCAAAGCATCGAGGTCTAGCTTGAGATCTTCGATGTGACCCCGGCGAAACTCAACATTCGCATAGCCTACGCGCTCGGCGATAATCGGCGCGTTTTCCCGCGCCAACGCAAGCATTTCATCTGTCATATCAACACCGATCACGCGGCCCTTTGGTCCAACGATTTGAGAGGCAATGAAGCAGATCTTTCCGCCGCCGGACCCCAGGTCCAAGACAGTTTCGCCTTCGCGAACATAGCGAGATGGGTCCCCGCAGCCATAGTCACGGTCCAAAACATCTTGCGGAATAATTTCCAGATATTGCGGATTATAATCGACCGGGCAGCAAAGCGCGGCCTCTACGGCTTGAGCGCCTGCTCCATATCGGTCCTGAACGCCATCACGCACATCCGCATTTGTCGCGTCCACATTTTGAAAACCATCATCCATTGATACAACCCTCGTTTAATTCAATATGTCTTCTAACCATCTCGATACTCACGTCAAAACACACCGCCGTGAAATAGCTGAAAGACTTGCCTTAGCCACAATAAATCATATGATTTGCTATGTCTGGTATAAAAAACATCTCGCTTTATCATTATCCGCTCTCGCGCTCGGCGCGCGCCAAATGGCTCCTACATGAGATGCGCGGAGAGGATTTCACGACGATTCGTGTTGCGCTGCGTAAAGGCGAACAATTCACGCCAGAGTTTTTAGCCAAGAACCCTAATCACGGCGTTCCCGTCCTCGACGTGACCTATGAGGACGGAACGCAGCAAGTGATCACAGAATCACTCGCGATTTTAACATGGCTCGGAGATTTAGATGACCGTTTTGCACCTAGCTCAACGGCGCTGCGAGCGCGCGCTGATTATTTGCAAGTTTTAGCTTTGGGCGGTTCATGGATGGACCAGATGCTTTGGAACATCAGATTACACGAGAGCATTTTACCAAAACCGGCCCGAAACGAAGCCTTTGCCCAGTTCAATCGCGACAAAATCAAGAATGAGATCGCGCCGCAATTGACACGGCGGTTGTCAGAACATGACTATATTTGCGGCGATAAGTTTACGGCCGCGGATTGCCTGATGGGTCAGAATATCAATTGGGCGGGCGCCTATGGCTTGTGCCGAGATGAGGTTTTCAAAACCTATATGGGCCGGATGAAACAACGCCCCGCCTTTCAGCTCGCCTTTGCCGATGCCTCAGAATTTGAGGGATAAATCGTGAACTCGTAAACCCGACTAGAATTACCGAGTCGGGCGAGGCAGCTCAGGTCAGTCTATCCGGCCGCGCAACCTATGAAATTATACAGGCTTTGCGCGGTGAGACGACGCCTTAAAATCTGCGAGCAACGCCGAGTGTAAGAACGGGATAATATTTGAATTCATCCGCATCGTCTTCAATCGCTTGGATTTCAGCATTTATTTCATTTTGCAGTCTAGCGTCGCCAGAGAGCGTGCCATTTGCCGAGACCAGATCAACGTCGGGGGATCCGGTAAACATGACCCCTGCCCTCGCATTGAATGACCAGTTTTTAGACCCGCCCATAAATCCGTCATACCCAATACCCGCATAGGGCGCGAAATTGTTCAGCTCAGCACGCCCCGTTAATGTTCCAACCTCTTCTGGTGTGAAAGTTTGTCCGCCAATTTCAACAGAATTTGCCGGGGTAGCATCCAGGTCTAAAACCTTATCGCCTAAATATGCTCCGCCTGACAGAACGAAACCATTCTTAAAGGGCGCAAAATCGACAAACCCGCCAAATGTTGTGGCGTCAAATTCAGCATCATAATCAACGTCATCATATTCGTCGTCTACGGAGACCTTCAGGAGGTTGATGTTTCCGCGCACCGCAAGCGTGTCGGATAGGGCATATTTGCCTTCAACGGTCCCGCCGGTGGTCCCCACGCCTAAACCCAGGGCAAATTTCCCAGTATTGTTTGACTTGGCGTTTAAATCCGAAGCATGTGAAGGCATCGAACTGCCGCCAGCAAACAAGATTGCACATCTAAATATGGTTACAAAGTTTCTCATAGTGATCTCCAAGCGAGGGTGACCTCGCGCAGCCCTATGCTACACTTTTGAGTTGCGCCCCTCGAGCTCGGCGATAAAACAGCAGGCGCGCCTTCGCAAGATGTTTAAGACGAATAAACCCTACAAAACTCCGTCAAAATCGGCGGCGCTATGGCGCTCCTTGAGGCCCTTATCGTCCCAATACCGATTGACAAGCTGACCACGCCGGAATGCGGGCCTTGCCGCGAGCTGTTTCGTCCAGCGCTGGAGATGCGTGTAGCTTTCAACTTCGAGGAACTCGCCAGCCTCATAGAGCACGCCGCGCGCCATCCCGCCATACCAAGGATAGATCGCAAAATCCGCGATGGTTAGCGCATCGCCCGCCATATATTCATTATTTGCGAGCCTTTGATCCAGAACATCCAATTGGCGCTTCACCTCCATTGAAAATCTATCGATGCAATATTCAATTTTCATCGGCGCATAGGCGTAAAAATGGCCAAAGCCGCCGCCGAGGTAAGGCGCGCTGCCCATTTGCCAAAACAGCCAAGAGAGACATTCCGTGCGCGCGGGGACACTTTCGGGCAAGAACATCCCGAATTTTTCAGCGAGATAAAGGAGAATGGAGCCGGATTCAAAAACTCGCTGGGGTGTTTTTCCTGAGCGATCCATTAAGGCTGGTATTTTTGAGTTCGGATTAATGTCGACAAAGCCCGACCCAAACTGATCGCCCTCGCCGATATTGATCAACCACGCATCATATTCAGCGGCCGTGACGCCAGCCGCCAATAATTCTTCCAGCATGATCGTGACCTTAACGCCATTTGGCGTCCCCAGAGAGTAAAGCTGGAGCGCATGATCGCCAACGGGGAGCACGTTCTCATGAGTCGAACCCGCCGTTGGCCGGTTAATATTGGCAAATTTTCCGCCAGACGCTTTGTTTTTCCAAACCTTTGGCGGGGTCCAATCTGATAGGGTTTGCTCGCTCATCATCTCTCTCCATAGACATTAGCCTCCCGAACTACGCTGTTCGAGAGGCTATTTAAAGTGACGGGTTTGTGAGCAATCTATTGGATCGTTTCATCCGCGTCGAGGATCCGAATCTCGCCGCCATCTGACAGCGTGCCATCGGCAGGCATCGCATCGTCCAACGATTTCTGAGATATAGCGCTTCTGTCACCTACATCTAATCGCACCGAGAAACTGCGGCCCTGGCCATTCGCTTGCGAGAAGACGTTTAGAAAATAGACCCCATCCGCATCGGCTTTGACGTCAACATCCCATATATGCAGGCTGGTGTTGGACAGGCTGAAGGTTTTGGAATTTATGCCCCCGAAGAGGGTCAGCCCCTCACTGGGTTCAATACTGACAGTCATTACCCCGTCCTGATAACCCTCCGATAATTCGAGCTGCACGGTTTGATATGTGCCGGATACCATCGGCTTTGGAAAAACTGACTGCAAAGATATATTAGCCCCCGGCTTTACGGTCGCTTGATATTGCCTTTCGCTCGTCGATTTCGCCGCTTGCAGAGGCTCACTATGTGAGGCGCCGTGGTGGTCGTGGGGCAGCTCGGCACTCTGCTGCGCGGTCGGGGCGCAACTGCAAAGCATGACAACCGAAGTCATCCCCATTATTACTTTTGTTAAGGACATCATTACAGGGCATCCAATCTCATTGTGAAACATGTATCTGCGGTGTTACCTTCGCTAAGATTATTGACGTCATAAGCCTCTACGACGTGCCGGCCGGCCTCCAAAGCTAAATCACCCACCTGATTTTGGCTTAAATCGAACTGCCCTCCCCCAAGAAGGTCGCCATTTCGATAAACGAGAAATTCTGGGACGGCATTGGTCGAGCCAGACACGCGCTCTATACGGAACCTATAGGTCCCAGCGGCCGCGGCATCGAACACGAAAAATCGGCGATTGCCGTGTCTATTGAAAACACCAAAATTGTCACGCGAGCAAAATTCCACGGGCGTGTCATTTGTCGGCAGGTTTAAATAAACAGGCAGCGTATCGGGTATATCGCCATTATTTGTCTCGCCGACCCCAAATTGACCACTTCCAGATATTAACTGGGCATCCGTTAATGCCTTTATCTCAGAGGCCACAACATCGGATTGATTACTCAACCCATCCAGAAACGAAAATATTGTCGTGAACGCAGCCGTCTCTTTATATGCGGGATCCGTAAAAGCCCCATAGATTGGCCCTAAGCCATAATTCGCCACATCCGCGCCATCATCCGCTGAATCGAAAAGGTCATATAAAACAGACTGCACAGATCCTGAAGAATACCAGCCGGTCGAGGGATAGGTATTATTTTCAATATCGATAACAACCTGATCAAAGGATTGCCTTGCAGCGGCGCTATCGCGGTAGATAGGATCTTCCAAAACCATAGCGGACAAAGCGTTACCCCAACCTTCCCCAAAGGCGATACGCGGATCAAGTCGGCTACTCGTATTGTGAGGTCCGCCAGTGGAGTCAGACCGGCTTATTTGGTCTTCGAAATAATGTCCAAATTCGTGAACAACGACATGAACATCATATTCGTCTGTATCATTATCCGCGTCTCCCAGAATCAGGAGCGTCGGAACGCCATTTATCCGCGTAAAGGAAGACGTCCTAATGGCCCCAGTTGAGATATCCCCGCTAGCCGCCCGGTTGCGGGTGCTCCACAGAACGTCAAAGGCCGGGAAGTCCACCTCCGCATCAACGGCGATGAAAGCCTCAAGAGAAGTGTATATAGTATCTAGCAATGCGAATGGTGCCGCGGCGCGGGTCGTCGTATAGCTCGTCCCGCCCCAACCTGAGGCAGCATTCAGATCACGGGTTTGGTCAGAAGCTGGAACAACCGCTAAGCTGCCTTGCAAGGCATAAAGCGCATTATTGGATGTATTATCCAAGATCTGAAAATCAATTTCATTTGGCGCGCCTTTTTGGACTTCTGCGCGCACACGCACTCGAACATTTTCACCAGTTTCAACGTCAAAACTATAGTTTCCATTATCGTCAGAGACTGCGCTGTCCAAAACCACCCCTGACGCATTCACCAATTCTACGGGGGCTTGTCGAATGGGTAGCTGGGTCGTTGAGTCGTAATCCAGTCCATCTCGATTTGTAAAAAATGGGACGCGGTCATATGTAAGCTTGCCAGAAAGCGTGACTGTCATCGCTTCAGGCGGCGGCGTCACGGTTACCGAAAGCGTTCCGCTACCCTCATTCCCGGCATCATCTGTTACCGTGACAGTACAAACGCTTGTCGTATTTGATGTCACGACAGGCGGCGTAAATTGGCCCGTGTTGACATTATAGGTGCCTCCATTTGTACAGCTGGATGTTGGGGTCGCCGACGCTCCGCCTTCATCCGTGACTGTCAGAATGGCCGTTGCCGTCGAGCCGGATGCAACGGTCAGCGTTGCAGGACTAAATGTTATCTGAGGCGCCGTCGTGTCGGGACGCGGAGGCGGCGTCATTGTCACCGTCAAAGTCGCAGAGCCCGTATTACCCGCAGCATCTCCGGCTGTGGCGGTACAGACACTTGTCAGATTGCCGTCAGTAACGACCGCAGCGGTAAATGTATTCGTTGCGACATTAAAAACGCCGCCATTCGTACATGAAACAGTCGGGCCGGATGTCACGCGTCGATTATCTGTCGCCGTTAAAGTGGATGTGCCTGTTGATTCTGAGGCGACCGTCAATGTTGCTGGCGTGAACGTAACATTGGGCGCGATTCTATCTGCAAGGGACGTCGTCGGCGTTGTCGAGCCGCCGCTGCTACCGCCGCACGCGGATAATAGCAAAATAGACGCTAAAGAAAGCGCGGAAAGAGCGGATCGGTTAAAATAAGTCACGCTCCCCACTACTACACACTTCAAATTTACAATAATAATATTTCGGTGAGGTTAGAGTTCATTCAGATAGGGTTTATTTTTCTTAAAAAATCATTTCGCCTCCATCTCTAAAAACACTATAAATACAATCACTTATGAAAATCGACGACTCACGGCGGTCACTGGTTCTTATCCTAGCCCCCACCAAAAAATACATAACTGCCCGACTTTTTCCTGCAACAGACTTGACGAAACACCTGATTCCGACCTATCGGGCGCTCGGGCCCCGCCTCCCCACTGAGGCGCATTCTGAATCAGTACAAAAACGCTGATGACGGGAGATATGACTATGGCGACCGCCACACACAGCGCTGCGCGAGCAGCGAAGCCGGCAACGCGGCCGGAAGATCCGCGTTTCTCTGCAGGACCAACGCGCAAACGCCCCGGCTGGACGCTGGACGCGCTCTCTGATGCCGCGCTTGGCCGCTCGCATCGATCTGCCCTTGGGAAGGCAAAGCTCAAAGAATGTATCGACCTGACCCGCGAGGTTCTTGAAGTGCCGGACGATTACCGCATCGGAATCGTCCCTGCCTCCGATACCGGCGCCGTTGAAATGGCCATGTGGTCCATGCTCGGCGAGCGTCCTGTGATGGTGGCCGCGTGGGAAAGTTTCGGACAAGGTTGGATTACGGATGCTGAGAAACAACTCCCTCTTGATGACCTCGCGCTTCTGACCGCCGATTACGGCAAGCTACCGGACTTCTCTGCCTATACCGGAAACCAAGATCTCGTGTTCACGGCCAACGGCACAACGTCGGGCGTCAAAGTCGCAGACTATGATTTCATCCCAACAGATCGTCAAGGCGTTACAATCTGCGACGCGACCTCCGCTGTCTTCGCGCAGGACTTGCCTTGGGAAAAACTCGATGTAGTGACCTATTCTTGGCAGAAAGTCATGGGCGGCGAAGCGGCCCACGGGATGATTATCTTATCCCCGCGCGCTGTTGAACGCCTCGAGTCATATAGCCCGCCTTGGCCGCTTCCGAAAATTTTCCGCATGACAAAAGGCGGCAAAATCAACGAAGGGATTTTCCAAGGCTCCACGATTAACACGCCGTCCCTGCTCTGCGTTGAAGATCATCTCGATGCGCTGAAATGGGTGAAGGCCAAGGGCGGCCTCAAATTCATGCAGGACCGCGCTGACAAAAACGCTCAAACGATTTGGGATTGGGTCGAGAAACGCGACTGGATTGAAAACCTTTGCGAAGTCGACGCGCAGCGCTCTAACACCGGCGTCTGTCTGAAAATTGTCGACCCGCGCATCACGGCCCTGCCCGCAGATGAGCAATCCGCTTTTGCCAAATCCATCATCACGATCCTCGGCGAGGAAAATGTTGCTGTTGATTTTGGCGCATACCGCACGGCCCCTCCGGGCTTCCGCCTTTGGGTCTCAGGCCTCTGCGAAAATTCAGATGTTGTCGCCCTATTGCCATGGCTCGATTGGGCCTTTGAAACAAAACTAGAGGAGCTCGGATAATGCCTAAAGTTCTTATCGCCGATAAAATGTCTGCGGCCGCCACGCAGGTTTTCAAACAACGCGGCGTCGATGTTGACGTCATTACAGGTCTTTCAAAAGAAGAGCTCATCAAAATCATCGGAGAGTATGACGGACTCGCTGTGCGGTCTTCTACACGTCCCGATGCAGAAATCATCGCAGCTGCGGGCAATCTAAAAGTCATTGGCCGCGCCGGTATCGGTGTGGATAATATTGACATCAAAGCCGCAACGGATCGCGGCGTTGTCGTTATGAACACGCCCTTTGGGAATGCCATCACCACGGCGGAACATGCGATTGCAATGCTGTTTTCTGCCGCGCGCCAAATCCCGTCTGCTTCTGCGCGGACACAGAACGGCGAATGGCCGAAATCTGATTTTAAAGGCGTTGAGCTTTTCAACAAAACGCTCGGCTTGATTGGCTGCGGGAACATCGGCGCGCTCGTCGCAGAACGCGCGCAAGGTCTGAAGATGAAAGTCATCGCTTATGATCCTTACCTGACAGAAGACCGTGCCGTGAAACTCGGTGTAGAGAAGGTCGAGCTCGATGCGCTATTCCAACGCGCCGACGCGATTACATTGCACACGCCTTTAGTCGACAGCACAAAGGGCATCGTCTCACGCGAACGCTTGGGTATGACCAAAAAAGGTATCATCATTGTCAATTGCGCCCGCGGCGGATTGGTCGATGAAGAGGCGCTTAAAGACGCGCTGGATGCGGGCCATGTCCGCGCCGCCGCGCTTGATGTCTTTGCAGTGGAACCTGCAAAATCTCATCCTTTATTTGGCACGCCAAACTTCATCGCGACGCCGCATCTCGGGGCCTCCACCTTAGAGGCGCAAGAAAATGTCGCCGTGCAAGTCGCCGAGCAGATGGCGGATTATTTGCTGACGGGCGCTGTCTCCAACGCGCTGAACACGCCGTCCATCAGCGCCGAAGAAGCCCCGCGCCTCAAGCCGTTCGTAGACCTCGCGGACAAGATGGGCCGCATGACGGGACAATTGATTCACGACCCCATCAAAGCTGTCGAGTTTACCTATAAAGGCGCCGTGACCGATCTGAATACCAATCCAATTACTGCCGCCGCTTTGGCTGGCTTGCTCAAAGCCGCCATGCCGGATGTGAACATGGTCTCCGCGCCTGTGCTCGCAAAAGAGCGCGGGATTGAGATTAAAGAGAGCTATGTGGACGAAGCGGAACGTGCGGAAAGCCTCATACGCCTCGCCGTCGAAACGAATGAACGAAAGTTCGTTGTCGTTGGCACGATCTATCGCGGCGAACCCCGCATCGTGCGCCTCTTCGGCGTTCCGATGGATGCGGCTTTCTCTCCGAACATGATCTATGTTCGCAATGAGGATAAGCCCGGCTTTATTGGCGAACTCGGCGGTGTGCTGGGCCGCAATAAAGTCAATATCGCGACATTTTCTCTGGGCCGGATGGCCAAAGGCGAAGAGGCCGTCTGCCTTGTGAGCGTAGACGGGCCCGTTTCGGATTCTGTCGCGGCAGAGATCAAAGCCATCGACCAGGTCAAAATCGTCGACATCGTCGCCATGTAGTAAGTCACCGGCAGAGGGCTCGCTTTAAAAGCCCTCTGCCTTCTCGCTATTTCCAACAGACGCGGCCACCTGGGCGGGCGGTTGCAGCATTCTCATCGGATTTTCATCTGGAAACCACTTTATCGTAAGTTCATAGCTGTTAGGGGCTTAAGGCTCAACGCAGAGGAACTTTCGATGAAATCTATATCCGGCATAGTCTTTTGTCTTGCGAGCTACTCATCTGCTTGGGCGCAGGTGGATGATGCTGTTCTGGGCGACGAAATTATAGTTCCAAAATCGCGTATCGTTGAAGAAGTTCGGGGCGGCTTAGCCGCACATGATCTCGGCTGGACCATCATTAATGCTGACGGTGATGAGGAAAAATCCGTGGCCCTAACCGCAGAGATAATATTTGCAGAACCTAAATTTCTGAAATGGGCGCTGTCTCCCCAGCCTTATATTGGCGGGACGTTGAATCTAGAAGAAAATACGAGCTATGGCGGCGCCGGTCTACTCTGGCGGCAAAATTTAGGTGAAAAATTCTATGGTGACTTCGCCTTTGGATTGGTCGTGCATGACGGTATTTTGGACGTTGATGATGCACGGTCGAGATCAAATGGGACGGCGGAATTCCTCGACTTGATTGTTAATCGGAATCGCTATGGCTCACCCGTCTTGTTCCGGCAGCAGTTAACTGTTGGCTTTAATCTCTCGGAGAAATGGGCCGCTGAAGGCTATTTTGAACATATCTCGCATGGCGGCCTGCTCTCCGATGGGCCAAATGAGGGCTCGGATGCCGCCGGCGTGAAATTGAACCGAAAATTCTAGTGATAAGTTGCCCGCGAGACTCGCATCCGCGCCAAGACTCAGTTAAGGGCCAAATGAAGTTATCCTAACGCGGTCACTTCACCTAGGAGATAGGATGAAAGCCGCGTTTTATTTTGCGAGTGTATCATGGCTAATGTCGTCGTCGTCGGGTCTCAATGGGGTGATGAAGGCAAAGGCAAAATCGTCGATTGGCTCTCTAGCCGCGCCGATGTCGTCGCCCGTTTCCAAGGCGGCCATAATGCGGGTCACACACTCGTTGTCGATGGAACCACCTATAAACTCTCACTCCTCCCTTCCGGCATTGTTCGGGGCGGTAAGCTCTCCGTCATCGGTAACGGCGTCGTCCTTGATCCTTGGGCCTTTTTAGACGAAGTCAAACGGATTAAAGCGCAAGGCGTGACGGTCGATGCCGACAGCCTTCAAATTTCAGAATCTGCTGCCCTTATCTTGCCAATCCATTCGGAGCTCGACGGCATTCGCGAGAACCGCGTCGACGGTGTTAAAATCGGCACAACAAAACGCGGCATAGGCCCAGCCTATGAGGATAAAGTCGCGCGGCGCGCCATTCGGGTTTGTGACCTTGCCGATCCCGAGCACCTCCAAGCCCGCGTGGAAAATCTTTTGCATCACCATAATGCGCTGCGGCGCGGTCTTGGCACGACGGAAACAGATGCCAGCGAACTCACTCAAAAACTCTTGGACATAGCCCCGCAAATTTTACCATTTATGGCCCCCGTTTGGCATACCTTGGACGAAGCCTCGAGGGCGGAAAAGCGCATCTTATTTGAAGGCGCCCAAGGCGCGATGCTCGATATTGACCACGGCACATATCCCTTTGTCACCAGCTCCAACACCATTGCAGGCCAAGCCGCAGCCGGCACGGGGATGGGGCCCGGCGCATTGAATTATGTGCTCGGCATCACCAAAGCTTATACAACCCGCGTCGGCGAAGGGCCTTTCCCGACAGAACTATTTGACGACATCGGACAGCGCCTCGGCGAAAAAGGCCATGAGTTTGGCACCGTCACAGGCCGCAAGCGCCGCTGCGGTTGGTTTGACGCTGTCATGGTTCGCCAAGCGATCATCACAGGCGGGATTACTGGAATTTCTTTGACAAAACTCGATGTTCTCGACGGATTTGCAGAGTTAAAAATCTGCACCGGATATCGATTAGACGGGAAGATCATTAAACGTTTGCCTGCCGGGGCCGCCAACCAAGCCGCTGTTCAGCCAATCTATGAATCTATGCCAGGATGGGGCGGTAGCACGCGCGGTGCGCGAAGCTGG
>CALDTL010000075.1 GCA_937923965.1 uncultured Caulobacterales bacterium | reverse complement strand
TTCGCTTCGTCCATAGCCCGCAGAAACCCCGCCTGCCGAAGTGATGACGCGGAGTGATCCACGTGGCCACGAATAAAGGCAATTTTTCGATGCCCCTGTTCCAACAGATGTTGTGTCATTTGATAGGCCGCAGTTTCATCATCCATACCCACGAAAGGCTGTTGACCAGGATTCTTTGGAGATACTCTTACGCACCTGACATTCAACTCCAATAGAGCTTCCAATACAGCCTCGCTGTCAACCAATGGCGGCGTCAAAATGATACCATCGACCGGCAGACGATCGACGACAGATCTGATCATTTTCACCTTTTCATCACGGGTCGCATCTGCACTCAACATCAGAGGCTCGACAACAAGATGATACCCCGCTTCGCGGCAAGCATCGATCGCGCCGAGTTGAATGTGCGAAATGTAATTGGGCGAGACATTGTCGTAAATCAACGCGATCAAATAAGACTTTGACGTGGCCAAGCCTCTCGCTGCAAGATTTGGTGAATACCGCAACTCCGCAGCAATGGCTTTGACGTGACGACGAGTCTTCTCCGCGACATTAGGCTCATTATTAAGCACGCGCGAAACTGTTTTCATCGAGACGCCGGCTTTTTTGGCTACGTCTGTGATCGTGGCTTTCATTTTAAACTCACCCTAATTCAAGCACACAGCCTGTGCATCATTTGCAATTAATCGGATATCTGAAAGACTGATTTTCGCACCTCCGTTGGCCTCGATAACGACAGGGGAGCGCACATATTCCATCGCTGAAGACGCCCCCATACATGAAAGTTTAATAGAGACTTCGGCCCACTCACCTTGTTCTACGCCCGCCAGAGCCTTGGATAAATTTTGATCGATAGAACAGCTTGAGCCGCCGCAATCCAAACCGAAACGAATAGAGGTGTTATCAGCGCCAGCTTCCGACCGGACGCGAACATACATCGCCATGTCGTCCGCATTCTGCTCTCGCAAATCAACAGGTGTTCCTCGAATCTCAAATCGGCCAGCGCCATTAAAACTTAGGGTTCGGATATTTTCCTGGACACCGTCATCGGCGGACACAATCTGGACAAGACCGCCGGGGCTCTCTGCCCTCGATGTCTTAACCGTTGTCTTACCGGAGGCGTCGCCCACGATCATTTCCCAAGGGAAGACAGCTTTACCGGCTTTGAAAAACTCGGCTTTATTTTCACCTGACAAATCAACACCAGCTTCTTCAGGCAAAGTGCCGAGAGTAGCGCCTTTGGCGTAAGACAAACCATAGCCATAGGCGAAGAGCGGGTCATAGTCTTCATCATCGTAGTTTAACGGCGTTTGGATCGCCGTGCGCGGCCAAGAATATGGAAGCGTTCCTTTGAAATCGACAGCGTCGCCCGCGTCATCCTGTCCAAATAAAACATCCATGGCATAGCCGCCTTCAGACCCAGGCAACCACGCCGCAACAAACGCATTAGACGCATTGAGCTCGCGGTTCATCCACAACGGACGGCCGGATAGGAACACCGCAACGGTAGGGATACCCGCCGCTTGATATTTTTTAAGTAGATTTAAATCTGTGTCATCCCCCGGCTTATACGCCAAGGTATCAATATCGCCCTTAAACTCTGCATAGGGGTCTTCCCCGAAGACAACGACCGCAACGGTTGGATTGCCAGAGAAACTGCCATCACTTTCAGCCTGAATAACCTTTCCAGAGCCTAATTTCAGATGACGCTCAATACCGTCCAACATTGAAGAGCCGCCCGGGAAATCTGCATTCGTGTTGCCCGTTCCCTGCCATGAAAGAGTCCAGCCGCCGGACTGTTTTCCAATATTGTCGACACCGTCACCAGCAACCAAGACCGTGGCATCATTGGAAAGCGGCAACACACCGTCATTTTTAAGAAGGACAAGCGACTCACGAACCGCCTGACGCGCCACAGCTTTTGAAGCAGGATCTTGCAGCAGATCATATTGCCCGGCCACACCGCGCGTCGAAGGCTTTCCAGCCTCAAACAAACCCGCACGTAGTTTCACGCGCAGAATGCGGCGAACGGCATCATCCAAGCGCGCCAAATCGATTTCACCCGCCTGCGCCTGTGTCAATGTCGTGTCAAACAAGCCGCGCCAGCTATCGGGCGCCATAAACATATCCAGCCCCGCATGCAGCGCTTCCGGGCAATCCGTATTTGTGCAGCTATCTAACTGCCCATGCGCGTTCCAATCACCAACGATAAATCCATCAAATCCCATTTGACCCTTCAGGACATCTGTGAGCAGCCCTTTGTGGCCCGTCAGTTTCTTGCCCTGCCAAGACGAAAAACTTGCCATAACGGATTGCACGCCTGCCTCTAAGGCAGGCGGATATCCGGCCCCGTGGATGTCCCGAATCTCTTCCTCGGACTCAATTGAGTCGCCCTGATCTCGGCCTTGGTTCGTGCCGCCGTCAGCCAAGAAATGCTTAGCCGTAGCGATAACGTGATCGCCAGTGAGCCAGTCGGCATCGCCGACATTGCCCTGGATTCCGCGGATAAGTTCACCGGCGTATGAGGCCGTTACCTCTGGATTTTCGGCATAACCTTCATATGTGCGGCCCCATCGATCATCTCTGACCACCGCCAATGTCGGCGCAAATGTCCACTCTTGCCCGCCAACGCGAATTTCTTGCGCCGTGATCGCTCCAATTTTACCCAAAAGGCTAGGATTTCGCGTCGCCCCTAAACCAATGTTATGCGGAAAAACTGTCGCGCCCGGAATATTGTTATGCCCATGGACAGCGTCCGTACCCCATATCATTGGAATGAAAAGACTATCACCATAGGCCTCTTGAGACGCGGCATAAAATTCATCCGCAAGCTCAAGCCAAGCCGAGGCCGGAGAGCGGTTGTCCCCATTTGGTGCCGAATTTCCTCCATTTAAAATCGAACCCAAAGGATAGGTTTTCACATCTTCTGGCGAGATGGACCCGACGTCCGCCTGAATGATTTGGCCAACTTTTTGGCGCAGCGTCATCTGCGCCATGATATCTGTAATTCGGGCTTCCATTGCCGCATCTAGCCCTACGGGGCTTTCTACTTTCGGCCAGATGGAAGGATCAACTGTGCCCGGAGCCCGCACCTCGGTAGCCGTCTTCGCAACATCCGAAGATACGTCGCCGCAAGCCGCTAAGAGCGCCGTCATGGCTAAGACAGAAACTGACTTCAAAGTCGCAGAGCTAGACATAATAATCCTTATCTAGATTTAAATTATAAGCGGAGCGGCGAACAAACATGCCAAAACGGCATATTCTAGGGCTCACCTTCGCTAAAAACTCTACCAGAAGACAACGTATAACACGACAAGAACAATCGCGATAATGCCTGCCCACACGTTGAAACTGGAAGCCGTTTTGAACTGCACATCACCCAGTGGGACGAGACGTTCTTCCTCAGGCATTTTCGTCATATGACTCGCGACAATCCCAAGCACCATACACATCAAAAAGATGATCCATATTCTATTCACAAAGTTCAATGAAATCGCTTCCATGTTCGAAAGCGTGTACAGAACCGCTGACACAACAACAGAGACTATGA
>CALDTL010000074.1 GCA_937923965.1 uncultured Caulobacterales bacterium | reverse complement strand
TCGAATGCTCAAACTGCGCCGTGAGTTTTCGGTCGCGCGTAACAGCCGTCCATCCATCTGACAGAATTTTCACATCTGGACGCCCGAGATTAATCATCGGCTCAATCGTGAAAAACATGCCCTCCCGTAAGGTTTCTCCCTGGCCGGGGCGGCCATAATGCAGAATGTTTGGACTGTCGTGGAAGAGCTTACCGAGACCATGACCACAAAAATCTGTGACGATAGAGCAGCGCTCGCCCTCGGCGTATGTCTGGATAGCGTGTCCGATATCGCCCGTTGTTGCGCCGGGTTTTACCGCAGCAATCCCTAGCATAAGCGCGTCATAGGTGATCTGCGTCAGGCGCTCTGCTCGTCGGTTCACCTCGCCGACGGGATACATGCGCGAGGTGTCGCCATGCCAGCCATCGACCACCGCCGTTACATCAATATTCACGATATCGCCGCCTTTAAGCGGCTTGTCATTCGGAATGCCGTGACAGACGACATGATTAATGGATGTGCAGACTGTGTGTTGATAGCCCCGATATCCAAGGCAGGCCGGAACGCCGCCATGATCAAGGATAAACTCCATCGCCGCTTTATCTAGGGCCGCCGTCGTCACGCCCGGTTTGACCATTGGCGCGAGAATATCCAAACACCTTGCAGAGAGCTGCCCCGCTTTGCGCATGCCCGCGAACCCCTCGAGACTATGGATCTTTATCGCGCCGTCCCGAAGGTCAGGCGCATCTGCTGCGTCAATATAATTCATGTTGCCGATATAGAACGGGTTTTCCCTGGTTGCCACTACAAATACTGCGCTGTAACGCCCTTAATTATGAGCAATCAAAAAAAAGTGACGGCGGGTATTCTCTTGATTGGAGATGAGTTGCTGTCGGGCCGCACGCAAGACACAAATTTGGCGGAAATCGCAAAGTTTCTGGGCCCATTAGGCGTTCAGGTTGGAGAAGGCCGGATTTTACCGGATAATGCCGATGTGATACGTGACGCCGTGCGATCCTTTTCCGCGCGTTTTGACTATGTATTCACAACCGGTGGGATTGGGCCGACACATGATGACATTACGGCGGATTGCATCGCGGCCGCCTTCGGCCTCGGAATATCTGAGCGAGAGGATGCGCTTGACGAGCTTCGCAAGCGCTACTCGGAAAGTGACCTAAATGCTGCGCGGCGGCGCATGGCCCGTATTCCTGACGGGGCTTCTTTGATAGATAATCCCGTCAGCCAAGCCCCGGGCTTTCAAACGCGCAATGTCTTCACGCTGGCGGGCGTGCCGCAAATCATGCGCGGCATGTTGCCGGATATCACCCACCGGATAGAGGGCGGCTCGAAAGTCTATCAGATTTCGGTCGAAGCCTCTGGCATAGGAGAGGGGGATGCCGCCGAGGGACTCGCAGAGATCGAAGCGAGATATGATGGCGTGTCTATTGGTAGCTATCCGTGGTTCAACGACGACCTACGCGGCGTAAATTTTGTCGCGCGGGGAACGGATAAGGCTGTGTTGGATGATATCAGATGTGATATCGAAAGCCTCGTCGTTAACTTGCAATCTTAGCGCGCATTGCCTTAAGACTGTCTAAGCAGCGCCATATTCCCGCCGGAATTTACCGCGCATATGGCTGCGGCGCCGCACATGTGTGTCGCGATTTTGCTGGGGAGTTTCCAATGAGACAATTTCTTTTGGCCGTATCTGCTTTGGCTCTGGCCGCTTGCACAACCACGCAAAGCAAACCTGCGGCCGAACCTGCACCTCAACCCGTTGTAGAAGCGACTCCTGCGCCGCCGCCTTTGGCCGAATATCGAAATTGGGATGGCACGGTCACCTATGGCCAGCCCGCCCCTCCATCGCCTCCCGCGCCCTCAGCGAATTTTAGCTGCTGGGATGGAACGAGTGTATTTAACTCTGGCCAATGCCCAACTCAGCCGTCTCCAGTATCTTCGTATAGTTACGGAGCCGTTTTATCAGGCAATGCTCTGCCAATTGGGTCTCCGACAGACGTTGGAAATGGTCGAACCTTGGAGCGAGTCACCGGTGGAGATGGGTCAGAAGGATTTGTGATAAAGTCTGAGGATGGGACTATTGTTCGGGAATTTATTGACCGAGAGGCTTTCGAAAAATTCGCGACCAACCCTTATAAACGCGTGGTTGATGATCCCGTGTCCACCTTTTCATCAGATGTTGATACGGCAAGTTACGCAGTTGCACGCCGCGATCTGATAGCCGGTCGTTTGCCTCGCAAGGATTCTATCCGCATTGAAGAGATTCTGAATTATTTCGACTATGATTATCCAAAGCCACGATCAAAACGCGACCCATTCAAACCTAGCATTAACATCGTCCCGTCCCCTTGGAATGCGCAGACCGAGTTGGTCCATATTGGCGTCCAAGGTTATGAGCCGCCGAAGTCCAAACGGCCGCCCATGAACCTCGTTTTTTTGGTCGACACATCGGGCTCCATGAAGGCTGAGAATAAGCTCCCATTGTTGAAAAAATCTCTAAGTGTCCTGCTCGAAAATTTGGAGTCAGAAGACCGCGTGTCAATTGTGGCATATGGCCCGCGAATGGAAACGGTTCTTGTGCCGACACCCGGGAATCGAACGGCTGACATTAAAGCTGCTCTTAACCCTTTAACCGCGCAGGGCAGCACGAATGGCGAAGCTGGATTGCAAAAAGCTTATCAGGTTGCGGAACAAAGTTTTATTCAAAACGGGACCAACCGGGTTATCCTTGCCACGGATGGCGATTTCAATATCGGTATATCAGACCCAGCCGAGCTCAAAACGTTCATCGAGTCAAAGCGTGAAACAGATGTATATTTGTCAGTGCTGGGTTTTGGAAAAGGTAATCTCAAAGATGATCGCATGCAGTCAATGGCGCAAAATGGCAATGGCGTCGCCTATTACATTGATAGCCTAAATGAGGGGGAAAAGGTCTTTGGC
>CALDTL010000073.1 GCA_937923965.1 uncultured Caulobacterales bacterium | reverse complement strand
AGGATTTTACCGCAGGTCAAACTCTTCACCGACGCTGCATTTTACTCGCAAACTATGAAACTTGCGGCGCCGGGATATTTATCGGGACAATCAAAAGGCACAGACGGTTTATGGGTGACGCAGCCTGATGATTTGCCTGCTCTCATGAAGCGCTATTGGGACGCAGGGTTAGACATTCACATTCATTCAAATGGGGATGCGGCGCAGGACTCCACCTTGGCGGCTTTTGCGGAGCAATCTGAAGGCCAAGGCGGTCAGCGCCTCATTATCGAACATGCAGGACTTGTGACTCCCGCTCAAATAGATAGGGCCGCCGAATTGGGTATCGGAATTTCCGCGGCCTCGCATTATGTGAATTTCATGGGCGAAGACTATAAGCCCGTCATTGCTGAAAAGGCAGACTATATTACCCCCCTCGCCTCTGCGTTTGATGCAGGCCTGAAAGTTACCATCCATTCCGATGCGCCACTCGCCCCGCCCATGCCGCTTCTCGCGGCGGGACGGCACATGACCCGCGCCACACGCGAAGGCGGCGTCAGCGCACCAACTGAAAGGCTGAACGCAGAACAGGCTTTGCGTTCCATTACAATAGACGCGGCTTGGTCACTTGGCCTTGAGGACCTCATCGGGTCAATTGAGGTGGGCAAACAAGCTGACTTGACCATTATTGACCTAAACCCAATGGACCTACCCGGTGAAAGCTGGGGCGCAATTCCAATCCGCGGCGTGATGGTAAAAGGCATCCCGCACCCGATTGACGAATAGCGGCATCATGGACTCAAATGCGCTAGATAATTTTCAACTCGACCTCGGCACCAGTTCCGAAATCGGCATGGCTATAGTGTTGGCCATCATGATGTTCGCCGTGGCGCTGGGGTTAAAGCCCGCCAGTTTTTCCTTTTTTAAAACGCAGCCAAAATTATATTTTACCGGCGTCGCGGCGCAGATAATAGGATTGCCTCTTCTTACTCTTCTGATGTGTTTTGCTGTAAACCCGCACCCCAGCATCGCGCTTGGCATGATCTTGATCGCCTGCTGCCCCGGCGGGAACACCTCCAACCTCATCGCGCTCTTTGCTCGGGCGAACACGGCCCTTTCGGTGAGCTTGACAGCAACATCCTCAGTGTTCGCAGCCTTCATCACCCCGCTCTCGATCCTCTTTTGGAGCGGACTTTACCCCCCAACCCGCGCTTTGCTGACCGAGATCAACATAGATGTTGTGAGTTTTCTTGTTCAAACTCTGATCATTCTAGCTCTGCCACTTTTGCTGGGAATGCTCTTTCGGCAATTTGCGCCCCGCGCCGCAGACCGCATTCAGACCCCTCTGGCTATTTTGTCCGGCTTAGCCTTGTTAGCGATCATCCTAATCGCCAGCATCCGTCTCTTCCCGGTTTTCATGGTGCTGGGGGTCGGTCTCTATTTTGTTGTTATCGCGCATAATCTTTTGGCCTTCGCTCTCGGCTATATTTCCGCTAAAGCTATCAAAGCGGACAAGGCCAGCCGCCGCGCTCTGACGATTGAAGTGGGGATTCAAAATTCGGGCTTGGGTATTGTTATCTTGCTCACGCAACTGGGCGGCGTTGGCGGCGCGGGGGCGGTTGCAGGATTATGGGGCGTCTGGCACCTCATAGGCGGTAGCGCCCTCGCCTTACTATGGAGATGGAAAGATGCACGATCTACTCATTAAGAACGGCACGATCTTTGACGGCTCTGGAGCAGACGGCAAACCGCTCGACATCGCGATCAAAGATGGACGCATTGCAGCTTTAGGACATGATCTCGACCCTGCCCGCGAGACGATTGATGCGAGCGGCCACATCATCACGCCCGGCTTTATCGACTTACACACACATTATGATGGACAAGTCAGTTGGGATGATGCGCTCCAGCCTAGCGTCAATCACGGCGTAACGACCGCGATCATGGGAAACTGCGGCGTTGGCTTTGCCCCTTGCCGCGCGGCGGACCGGAATAAACTCATCCGCCTAATGGAAGGTGTCGAAGACATTCCCGGCACCGCCTTGCATGAAGGCCTGGACTGGCAATGGGAGAGTTTTCCGGAATATTTGGACGCGCTCGACGCGAAGCCGCGAACCATAGACATCGCCGCTATGGTGCCGCATGATCCCTTGCGCGTTTTTGCGATGGGGGACCGGGCCGTTTTCAATCAACCCGCCACCGCAGACGAAATTGCCGCGATGGAAAGCCTCGTGAAAGACGCCATGGACGCTGGCGCTATCGGGCTCTCAACAGGCCGAAGTGACTTTCATAAATCGAGCGACGGAGGTTGGACGCCTGCCTCTGAAGCCGGGAAAGACGAACTCGAGGGCCTCGCCCGCGCCGTCGCTGCGTCGGGCCACGGCGTCCTTCAAGCCGTCAATGATTTCGATATGGTGCGTCCCGGGGAAACCTTCGATACAGAATTTGATCTCATGGAAGCCTTCTTCCGCGCTGGCAAAGGACGCCCCGGGTCTATGAGCCTCATGGAACGGGATTTCGCGCCGGATGATTGGAAGAATATCATCCGCCGAACCGAAGTCTTAAATGAGGATGGTCTGGATATTTCCTTCCAAGTCGCGC
>CALDTL010000072.1 GCA_937923965.1 uncultured Caulobacterales bacterium | reverse complement strand
TTATCGCTGGCCGCGAGTTTCAATCCCGCCTGATTATCGGGACAGGCAAATTCAAGGACTATGAAGAAAACGCCGCTGCGCTGGAGGCGTCGGGCGCAGAAATCGTGACCGTCGCCATTCGCCGTGTGAATTTGGACAAGCCTGATGCGCCTTTGCTGACGGACTCAATTGATCCGGCAAAGACAACCTATCTGCCGAACACGGCGGGGTGTTACACGGGCGAAGATGCGGTGAGGACTCTGCGTCTCGCGAGAGAACTCGGCGGGTGGAACCTAGTCAAACTTGAAGTCTTGTCCGATGTGCATCTCTATCCCGACATGGCGGAGACGCTGGCGAGCCTAAAATTGCTCGTCGCGGACGGGTTCGACGTCATGGTCTATTGCACCGATGATCCTGTTTATTGCCAAAAGCTAGAAGAGGCGGGGGCGTGCGCGATCATGCCGCTTGCCGCGCCGATCGGCTCTGGGCTGGGTTTGCTCAACCCGACCAATATCCGCCTGGTCCGCGAAGCCGTGAACGTGCCCGTGATTGTGGATGCAGGTCTCGGCACGGCCTCCGAAGCCGCCGCCGCAATGGAACTCGGCGTCGACGGGATTATCGCCAACACAGCCATTGCAGGGGCCCAAGACCCCATCCGCATGGCCCGCGCCTTCAAACACGGCGTTATCGCCGGCCGCGAAGCCTTTTTGGCGGGGCGGATTGAGCCGAAACAATATGCGGTCGCGAGTAGCCCGCTGACGGGGATGATTGAGTAAAGCTCTTCTCCCCATTTATGGGGGGAAGTACCTGCGAAGCGGGGGATGGGGGGCTTTTCCGCAGATTTGCCCGAACCAGAGTTTGTGCCGTGAGTATCCCCCCATCTCGACCCCAGCGTTTTTTCAAAACGCCGAGGCCACTTCCCCCCGCAGGCGGGGAGAAGCAATTCTCTCTTTGCTTAGCCCACTTGCAATCTCCTCTTTCCATGCACACTTGTTTCGTCTAATCGCCGCGCGACTCTTGTTTAAGGCCGTCTCATGTCTACCGTATTGCTCATTATTCAGCTTATCATCTCGATCATCCTGACGGGATTGATTTTGGTCCAACGCTCCGAAGGCGGCGCATTGGGTATTGGCGGCGGCGGGGGCGGCGGATTGATGTCCGGGCGGTCAGCCACAACCTCCATCGCACGCATGACGGCCATTTTGGGCGTCATCTTCCTTGTGAACTGCTTGATACTCGCGGTTGTCTATGAAATCGAAAATCGCGATAACCTTATCATTGATGATGCAGCCGTCGTGTCTCAGCCAGCCATCCCGAGTGAATCCACACCTGATGCAGAGGAAACCCTCACAGAGGCCTTGACGCCGGACCTCGATTCGTCCGAAGGGTCAGTCCCGTTAGCCGAGGAAACTCCGGCAGAAGACGCGGGTCCTGAAAAGGACGAGTAAGGCGATCATCGCCTGACCTGAACACCCGCAAACTATGTGAAGGCGGGTATGCCACGTTACATTTTTATCACCGGCGGTGTGGTGTCATCGCTGGGTAAAGGCTTGGCCTCTGCGGCGCTTGGGGCTTTGCTCCAATCGCGCGGCTATAAGGTTCGCTTGCGAAAGCTCGACCCCTATTTGAACGTCGATCCCGGCACGATGAGCCCTTATCAGCACGGCGAAGTCTACGTCACCGATGACGGCGCGGAAACCGATCTTGATCTCGGCCATTATGAACGTTTCACAGGCGTCAGCGCCGCGCAGACCGATAATATCACAACGGGCCGAATTTATTCCGACATTATCGCGAAAGAGCGGCGGGGGGATTATCTCGGCGCAACCGTGCAGGTCATCCCGCATGTCACGAATGAGATTAAAGACTTCATTGGATCAGATGCGGGTAATGTCGATTTCGTCCTCTGCGAGGTTGGCGGAACCGTAGGCGATATCGAGGGCTTGCCGTTCTTTGAGGCGCTGCGTCAGTTCAGCCAAGAGCAGCCGCGCAATAATACCTGTTTCCTCCATGTGACGCTCTTGCCTTTCATCAAAGCCGCCGGAGAGATGAAAACAAAGCCGACCCAGCATAGCGTCAAAGAGCTGCGCTCCATTGGGATACAGCCCGACATATTGCTCTGCCGCGCGGATCGCCCAATCGATGTGAGTGACCGGCAAAAAATCGCGCGATTTACGAATGTTCGCGAAACCTCTGTGATCCAAGGGCTGGACGCGCGCTCAATCTATGATGTGCCATTGGCCTATTATGAAGAGGGTCTGGACCGCGAAGTCCTCGCGCATTTCGACATAGAGAATCCGCCGCCTGCTGACTTGTCGAAATGGAAAGAGATTTCGGACACGCTTCACAATCCAGAGAACGGCACCGTCAATATTGCCGTGGTCGGGAAATATACGGTTCTGCCAGACGCCTATAAATCCATCACCGAAGCCCTCGTTCACGGCGGGATTGCAAATGATGTGAAAGTCAAAATCAACTGGCTTGAGGCTGAAGAATTTGAAACCTCAGAAGCGGTTGATGTCATGAAAGATATGAACGCGATCTTGGTGCCGGGCGGCTTTGGGGAGCGCGGCAGTGAGGGCAAAATCAAAGCCGTTCGCTATGCGCGTGAAAATAATGTTCCCTATTTCGGGATTTGCCTCGGTATGCAGATGGCCGTGGTGGAGGCCGCGCGCAATTTGGCTGGCATTAAAAACGCCAGTAGTTCCGAGTTCGGCGAAGGCGGCGAGAATGTCGTGGGCCTCATGACGGAATGGACCAAGGGGAATGAGCGCCTAGAGCGCACGAAAGAAACGGACCTCGGAGGGACCATGCGGCTCGGCGCTTACGAGGCCATCCTCGAAAAAGGCAGCCTTGTCGCGGAGGAATATGACGCGGTTAACATAAGTGAGCGCCACCGTCACCGCTATGAGGTAAATATCGACTATCGGGAGCGGCTCGAAAAAGCGGGCCTGAAATTCTCCGGCCTGTCGCCTGACGGGGTCCTCCCCGAAATCGTAGAAATTCCCGGCCATCCGTGGTTCATCGGCGTGCAATATCATCCGGAGCTAAAGAGCCGCCCATTCGACCCGCATCCCTTATTTAAGGGCTTCATTGGGGCGGCGGTCACCCAGAGCCGTTTAGTATGACCTTCAAATTTGGCCTTCTCGCCGCCAGCCTGCTGGCGCTCTCTGCCTGTAAGCAGGCCCATGATAACACCTCTGTGTCTGACAGGACGCTCAGGGTTTTCGAAACCTTGGCCTCCGACGATATGGCTGGCCGAAAAGCGGGGACGGGGGGCAACCGGAAAGCGCGCGAGTTTTTAGTCGCCGAAGCCAAAGCCCTGAATGCTTTCGATACGCTCGATGTGGCGCGGTTCGATTTCGAGCGGCCTATCCGAAATGAGGCGCGAGAGGTCATTGGCCAAGAGGCATTGGTGGGCTATAATATCGAAGGGCTCATCGATACGGATGACGGCGATACGGGGCCGCTCCTTGTGGTCACCGCGCATTTCGATCATCTCGGCGAGCGGGACGGGGAAATCTACAACGGCGCTGATGATAATGCCTCTGGCAGCGCCGCACTCTTTGCGATTGCCGAGCATTTCAAAGCCGCGCCGCCAGAGCATGATGTTTTGATTGTCTGGTTGGATGCCGAGGAAATGGGTCTGTCCGGCGCGAAAGCCTTGCTGGATGCGAGGAATAATTTCAAAGGCCGCGCTGTCTTTAATCTAAATCTGGATATGATTAGCCAGAATGAAGACGAGCTATATTTTGCGGGTTCTTATCACACGCCATCGCTAAAACCATTGATGACGAAAGCGGGAGAGGGGACAGGGCTCACGCTCTTATTTGGTCATGACTCGCCAGAGGACGGGGCGAATGATTGGACGCTGCAATCCGACCACGGCGTCTTTCACCGCCGCGGCATTCCCTTCGGATATTTCGGCGTAGAGGATCATCCGCATTACCACCAAACCACGGATGAATTTGATACGATTCCATTGGAATTTTACGCGAAGTCGGTGCGCACCGTTGTGAAAGCGGCAAGCTTATTGGACGAAAATTTGGATGAATTTGCGAGGGCGGCGCGAGAGTAGCAGAGGCAAATCAATGTCATCCTAGGGTCTTTGTTTGCTTGCAAACAATAATCCCTAGGACCTTTAGTGGGATGGTGACTTCATGAAACGCCCATGCGTCTACATTTTAGCTTCCGCAAAAAACGGGAGTTTATACATTGGCGTCACAGGCGACCT
>CALDTL010000071.1 GCA_937923965.1 uncultured Caulobacterales bacterium | reverse complement strand
ATCACTGCCAGAATTATTTGCACCATTTAGCAGAAGAATAGAATCGCCGCCGCCAAAATCAATGAGAAGGTCAGCTGTAAACGGCACACGCGAAAAACTGGCATCCGTCGAAGCGTAACCTGTAATTGTCAGAACATCGGAATCGAAAGCGCCATTATCATCAATTGTATCGGCGCCGTCTCCGGCTGTATAAAGATAAGTGTCCGACGCATCTCCGCCGCTGAGGTAGTCATCCCCTAGGCCGCCCTGCAGTGTGTTCGCATTCCCTGTTCCTGTAATAAAATCATCGCCAGCGGTCGGAGCCTCAATCGCAGCTATTTCGCGGATTTCTACTGCCGTACGCGTGGCATCCAAAAACACATAGCTTTCTATCTGATCGCCGCCAGAACCCCCTAAAGTGTCACGCACCGTAACAGAGTCGCCGCCTGCGAATGTAATTAATAAATCATTCGTGTCTCGGACGGAAGCGAAGGTCGCGTCAGCCAAGTTGTAATCTGTGAAAATTAAGCGATCTGTATCAAATGCGCCATTGTCATCCACAATGTCTTGGCCATCCCCCGCCGCAAAGTAATAATCATCAGAGCCATCACCGCCGCTGAGGTAGTCGTTGCCCGTGCCGCCATAGAGTTCATCCGTACCACCGCCTGCAAAGAGTTGGTCGTCACCACCGTTACCGATTAAGATGTCACTACCTGCACCGCCCTCTAGACGGTCGCTGCCTTGAGTCTCCACTGCGGTAGCCATGTGCCCATCAACGGATAGATTCAACATGAAGCTTTCACCTGACTCGATATCCGTCTCGCCCGAACCGGCATCCGTTTCATAAACCCGGACAATATAAGCACCACCCGTTACGGCCGTAAATTGCAGGAAGGAGTCGGTTGCCAGAAGGCTCCCTGCATCCAGTGAAGCCCCATCATTATTCGAAGCCACAACGGTCAAAGTTCCATCTAGAATTTCAATTTGACTGTCAAAATTTGCAAAATCGATATCAACTGTAATTTCAGACCCTGCCGTTACATTGAATGTGAAATATTGCTCGGCATCTACACCTTCCGCGTAAACCGTTGTATGCGGAATGCTGCTATCGATAATAAGCGCGTTTTCGCCGACGGACCAATTTGCCGCCAAATCAATATTCGTGGCCGTGGCCGTCATTCCATTAGGCGTTAGAGCCGTTCCATCCCAGAATGCCTCCAACTCGCCAATGAGCAAATCATTTCCACTATCGCCAATCAGGTAATGATTAAGTCCGCCAGTCCGCCCAATCAGAACATCAGAGTCCAAAGTACCATCCAAGAAAGTGCCGTCGAGTAAAAGTGCCATAATACGCCCCGTATTTTGCAGCCTTGGTTTTCCCCGAAGGCCAAGTTAATGAACTCTTAATAACATTTGTCATTTTTTTCGCAATGAAATTCTAAATTTCGTGATTGATAGCGCTCCAAACCACCCCT
Organism: uncultured Caulobacterales bacterium; assembly: GCA_937923965.1. Classification (GTDB taxonomy): domain Bacteria; phylum Pseudomonadota; class Alphaproteobacteria; order Caulobacterales; family Maricaulaceae; genus Litorimonas. The sequence goes on along the minus strand of CALDTL010000071.1, from coordinate 10,142 downwards.
TGATTAAGCTGACAAAATCCTTACAACACCTCCCATTAACCGCGAGGGGAAGCGTCTGTCCGAAGGGGGGAGACGGCCAACTTCACTTTAGCGAGGGGAAGCGCGCTCATAGAAGCGCGGCCAACTTCATAACATCGAAGCCAACTATATTGGCTCAAATTATGGGGAGAGATCATATGACTCTTTATCTAATCATCGCGGCAGGTTTGCTCGCGATTATCTACGGGATTGCCACCCGTGCCAGCCTTATGAAGGAATCAACCGGCAATGAACGCATGAATGAGATCGCTGGCGCGATTCAAGAGGGCGCGAAAGCTTATCTTAACAAACAATATAAAACGATCGCTATTGTTGGCGTCGTTGTAACCATCCTACTCTTTGTCCTGTTCCGCAATGCGATTGCCCCAATCGGCTTCGTTATCGGCGCTGTGCTATCAGGTATTGCTGGCTATGTCGGCATGCTGGTCTCTGTCCAAGCCAATGTGCGGACAACAGAAGCTTCACGCGAAAGCCTCGGCAAAGGCCTCAACGTCGCTTTTAAAGCAGGGGCCATCACGGGCATGCTCGTCGCTGGCTTCGCGCTACTCGGCCTTGCAGGTTACTACCTCGTCCTGACGCAAGTCATGGGCGCGGATTCACGCCAAATCATTGACGGTCTTGTGTCACTCTCTTTGGGTGCGTCACTTATTTCTGTCTTTGCGCGATTAGGCGGCGGTATCTTTACAAAAGGTGCTGACGTTGGCGGTGACTTGGTTGGTAAAGTAGAAGCCGGAATTCCTGAAGATGATCCGCGTAACCCGGCGACAATCGCCGATAATGTTGGCGACAATGTTGGTGACTGCGCGGGCATGGCCGCTGACTTGTTCGAAACCTATGTTGTGACTATCGCCGCCACAATGGTTCTGGGCTCCATCATGTTTGGCGCAGTGGGATCACTCGCGCTTTACCCAATGGCGATTGCAGCAGTCTGTATTCTCACGTCCATCATCGGGACTTATTTCGTGCGTTTGGGCAAAGGGTCCGTCAATGTCATGGGGGCCCTCTATAAAGGCCTGATCGCAACGGGCGTTTTGTCCGCCATCGCGATTGGCGTCGTGACGCACCTCATGGTTGGTTTTGGCGATATCGCCAATACGGGCATGACAGGCCAAGCTTTGTTTCTTTGCTCACTCATCGGTCTCGTCATTACAGGCGCAATCGTTGTGGTGACGGAATATTATACAGGCACAAAATACAAACCTGTTCGCTCCGTCGCGGCTGCGTCTGAATCAGGTCATGGGACAAATGTCATTCAAGGTCTTGCCGTCTCTATGGAAGCGACAGCCATTCCTGTATTGATTATCGTCTTTGGCATTATTGGCACCTTTAGCCTTGCGGGCCTTTACGGCATTGCGATTGCGGTCACGGCCATGCTTGGCGTTGCCGGTATGATCGTCGCGCTCGACGCCTTCGGTCCTGTGACTGATAATGCGGGCGGTATTGCAGAGATGGCGGAACTTCCGTCTGAAGTCCGCAATACAACCGATACGCTAGACGCTGTAGGGAACACGACGAAAGCGGTCACCAAAGGTTACGCGATTGCGTCTGCCGGTCTGGGCGCGCTCGTGCTCTTTGCCGCTTATTACAAAGATATCGAGTATTTCTCTGCTCAACCCGGGAACGCACTTTCGGGCCTGACAGCAGATTTCTCGCTGACCAATCCTTATGTGATTGTTGGCCTCTTTGTGGGCGGCATGCTCCCTTATCTGTTTGGCGCATGGTCCATGCAATCTGTTGGCCGTGCCGCGGCTGCGATTGTCGAGGAAGTCCGCCGTCAGTTCAAAGCTGACCCTGGCATCATGGCAGGTACGTCCCGTCCGGATTACGCAAAGGCTGTCGACCTCCTAACGGGCGCAGCCATCAAAGAGATGATAAAACCAAGTTTTCTCCCAATCTTTGCACCCATCGTGTTGTTCTTTGCGGTAAAACTCATGGCAGATACTGAGCAAGCCCTCGCGGCTCTCGGCGCGATGCTTCTCGGCGTCATCGTCACAGGTCTTTTCGTTGCACTGTCCATGACAGCTGGCGGCGGAGCGTGGGATAATGCCAAGAAATATATCGAAGATGGCAACCACGGCGGTAAAGGCTCAGAAGCGCATAAGGCGTCCGTGACCGGCGACACAGTCGGCGATCCTTATAAGGACACCGCTGGCCCAGCCGTGAACCCGATGATTAAAATCACAAACATCATCGCGCTGCTGTTGTTGGCCGTCATCGCGCATTAAGAGCGCAGCACATTAAGAGATAAGAGCCCCGCCTACAGCGGGGCTTTTTTTGCTTTTAGAAGAGACAAATGAGCCCTTCCCTGCGCAATGTGCCGTAAACGAGAGTTTTAATCTGTTTCATGTGACAGTCGAGTGTTTCCACTCTAAGCTATGAGAATGAGCGAAGACACAGTCATCACACCCGTTGGGCATCGCGAAGAGACACCTGCTCCGATTGGACGCAGCGCCGACAAACTTTCGATGATCATCGCCGGGTTAGGGGCCGCATTATCCATTACCGCTGCAATTTGGTTTTTTGCGGGCTTTGCTGAAAATGATACGCGGCCAGAACATCTCGCCTCTGCGCTTGTTTTGACGATCATTTTATTTGCCTTTGCCATCATTCCATTTGGTTTTGTCGCTTGGTTTGCGTGGCGCGCCTTTAAATCCGGGACCAAACGCGCGCATTTACTCTGGACAATTTTTCTCATGATACCTTGGGTCTTTCTAGGTAGTTTCGCTGTTTCCCATACGCCTTTGCCCAATTGGTGCGGCATCATCATCGCTGGCCTCGCCGGTTTGCTGTGTCTCTGGGCGGCAATTTCTCTCATATTGGATCGTCATCAGCCTGCTCCAGACACGGAAAGGTCACGGCAAAATGAGATGACGGACGATATTTTATGACATAAATTTAAGCCTAAATTTCAGTCTACATTCAGGTTAGGAGCCGTAGTCACTGAGCGAAAGGAGTGCTCCCTATGTCTAATTTTTACGCCACTTCTATGAAACCTTTGCGCCACCTCATCATCGCGGCCTCCGCTTTGACACTGGCGGCCTGCGCAACGGCCACCCCGTATCAACCCGCCTCACAGCCAGGCGCCTTTGACGGCTTTTCCCAGCAAATGATCGAAAATGACCGCGCCCGCGTTACATTTGGCGGTAATTCGCTGACGAACCGCGAGACTGTGGAAAACTACCTCCTGTATAGATCCGCCGAAATCGCCGTCGAGCGCGGGTTTGAAACCTTCACCCTGCAAGAGCGGGACGTCGAGACAAAAACACGGACCCAAGTCACCCCAGGTCTGGGACGCGGGTTCGGGTTTGATCCCTATTTCGGCTATAGTTTCTACCGCCCAAGCTTTGGCTGGTCGCGCCCATTTGCCTTCTCCAGATATGATAGATTCCGGAACCGGAGAGGATTTGCACGGCGCGGCTTTGCGAATAGCCGATTTGGGTTTGGCGGAAACGACTTCTTCGCGAATGATTTTGATGTCCGCGAAATCACCAAATATCGCGCGACCGCGGAAGTGAAATTCGGCCGCGGCCTCAACTCTGAAGATCCGCGCACTTTTAACGCACGGGAAGTCTTGCAGAACCTCGCGGGAACGATCGAATTTCCCGAAAATAAATCATAGATTTCATATCATCTAAACCTTTGAAGCCCCCTCTCGCGACGGGGCTTTTTTAATGCGCTAAGAAAGCTGGGCGCTAACCCCGGAGTGTCTTTGGCGTTTTGTAGTATAGCTTCAACCCATTGGCCGTGCTCATGGAGTCGGACTGGGTATTGAGCGCCGTGCGCAGCCGGTCCAAAATCAGCACATCAATGGTAATAATAATGCCCGTCACATAGGTCGCATATTCCGCCGAAATCCCTTGGCTAACGAGAATTTCCTCAAGCAGCACAATCGACGCCGACGGGGTGCCCGCCGCCGCTGTGGCGTAAATCAGGGACTGCAAGCCGACCGTGAGCATATCCACCAGCGTAACATCGAGACCAAAGGCTTGCATCGCAAACAGCGATAACAACATCAGGCCGATCAATGTGCCGACCATATTGATGGTGGCGCCAATTGTATAAAACGGCGTCGCCTCATCTGCATTTGCGCCGAGCTGGCTACAAGCCTCCCGCGTGGCCGTCAGCGTCGCAATAGAGCTGGAGGTCGACAACGCCACGAGCGCCTGCGGCAGCACCGCGCGCAAGACAAATCCAATCCCGCGTTTTTGAACAAATGCGGTGATCAAAACCATCGTGAACCAAATAAAGCCCATCGCCGCCACATAGGGAATCACCAGTTTAAACAGGGCTGCCAGCTGGCTAAAGTCATCTTCATTATTGAGCGCCAAGGTAATGGAGCCAAAGACCGCCAAGGGAATTGTATATTGCAGGAACTTTCGGAAGCCTTGGATAAAGAGATCAGAAATCTGGTCGGCTTGGCGGCCCAAATCCAACCGCTTCAAAGCTGCGCCAAATAAGAGACCGGCGTAAATTGAAATCATGAGGGCCGAGGTCAACACGCCGTATATTTTCTTCAGAAACGGAATTTCATTCACGTCCCCTGCGCCCGCGCCGAGGGCGGGATCGGCCAAGCCAATATCAATCCCGCGAAACAGCAGGAAGGCGGTCATAGCGGCCATAATTCCCAGCAGAGAAAACCCGACGAAGAAGGTCAAAACGCGCGAGAATTTCGCGCCGAGCCCGCCCGTTGAAATCGCGAGGCTCGACCCGATAGACAAAATGATCAGCGCATACATCAGCGGCTTTAGCGGCACAAAGAGCGTGTCTTTCGCCAGCCCCGCGATCGACTTCGTCAGATAAGTCCCCCCGGGCGCAATATCCGCCGCCAGCCAAGACTGACCCAACACCCACAAAATAATCGCCAGCGCCGCCGCAATGACGACGAGCAAGAGTAAAGGTATTTTGTGAATGCCCGACATGGAAGTCCCCTGATTTTATTTCAGCTTTTCTTGAGATAGCTCTAGGCAGGCGACGCGATGGGGGCAAGCGCGAAACGTCCACATTGTTTTCTTCCAGAATTATAATGGGAACGCGTAACGCCTGCATTTGACGCGGTGCGTCAAATGCAGTGGAGCGCCTAATCCGTAAGGATTCGGCCACGACGTTAGCGATTTAGTCATGCGAAAATCCTTGCTGCCAATCTAGTGACAGCGGACAATGATTTAATAAGCGGGACTGCCCGCGTGGCCGATACTCACGACGGAGTACCGAAAGAAAAAAATGTTTTACGCAGGCATCAGCCACGCGGCAGCGGTTTTTGATACACCGGGCGGGGGTCCCGCAGTTTTGCCTTCCGGTCATGCATGCCCTGACGCCGCGTCATCCGGTGAAGATAACTTAGCGTGTCGATGCGGTGCGCTTTCCTTGCGCAGTACACCAACCCAACTGTTTCCAGCGGTCCTGACAGCCCCGGTTTAAGACAAAGCGGTCGTCTCTCAGCGTAAAAGGTCCGGCACAGTCTCAAGTGTCACCTCAAGATGCTCAACCCCACCGTCCTCACAACAGCAGATGACGTCTACCTGTCCCGATGTGAAGAACGAGTTTAAAATAGGGCCAAAGGGGGAAAGCGGGGATTATGTTTTTCGGGTTTTTTATAAGCGGTTGAAACTGGGGACTTTTCTATCGGCAAACCGCACTATGAGACGAGGAAACCCATGCAAAGCGTCAAAAAAAATCAGTTTTCCAGTTTTCTTGTTAAGATATTCGTGTTTTGTTCTGTAAAACAAGTGAGATCGAATCAGTGCAACATAAACCTACAGTCTTAGATTTATTCTCTGGTGCGGGCGGCCTGTCTTTAGGTTTCGAGCAAGCAGGCTTCCAAGTTGTGGGCGGAACAGATTACTTCAAAGCTGCCGGACAAACTTTCGAAGCGTCACATACGGGCGCGAAGTTCATATGCGCTCCCATACAAGAGCTGACATCGGGAAATGCGAAAAGTGAATTTGGACTGGCGTATGGTGAATTGGACTGCCTCGTTGGTGGCCCACCATGCCAAGCATATAGCGTCTATAACCATAAACGAGGTATGGACGACGAGAGAGCAAATCTGTTCAGGGAATATTTGAAAATCGTTGACGACCTTTATCCAAAGTGGGTCGTGATAGAAAATGTTACAGGATTAAAATCCATAGAGGGTGGAGCAGTCTTAAAGCTAATAAAAACGGAACTAGAAAATCGTGGTTACAGGGCCGATTGGAAAATCCTTAGGTCGGAAGACTATGGTGTAGCCCAAGAGAGAAGACGAATTGTCTTTCTCGCAAATCGCTTAGACTTACCACTAATTTGGCCAAAACAATCACACGGTGGTCCAAAGCCATTCAATAATATTTGGGATGCGATGAGCGATTTGCCTGAACTCGAAAATGGTGAAAAAGGTGCTGATTTCCCGTATTATTCTAACCCACGCTCTGACTTACAGAAAGAGCTTCGAAAAGGCTCATTTTTGATTAGAAATCACGAAGCACCAAAGCTAGGTGAAATTAATATCGAACGCATCAAACACATCGCACCTGGCGGTAGCTGGAGAGATATACCATTCGATTTGCTTCCTGCCGGAATGAAAAAAGCTAAGAGGTCTGACCACACTAAAAGATACGGAAGAATGAAATGGGAAGGTCTTTCTTGTACCATTTTGACTAAATGCGACATCCATTGGGGCGCATATATTCATCCAGATCAAGATAGAGCGATTTCGGTTAGAGAAGCCGCGAGAATTCAAACATTCCCTGACAAAGTATTTTTCTTTGGTAACAAAACCGATCAATACACTCAGGTAGGAAATGCCGTACCACCTCTGATGGCAAATGCGATTGGGCAATCGATTCTAGAAAGCATGAAGTTCTCGATTGACCGAAACCCTAAACAACTTGCTTCGGCAGTATAATGAAGATGCTCGCTTCGGAAATTTTTGGCAAAGGCATTGAAAACCGTACTCCAGAAGCGGAGAATATTCGAACTAAAAAACTTTGTCCCTTTAGGGATACGCCTTGCACAAAAGTTAGTAAAAAAGATCCCATGGGCATTTGCACGTTTTCCAACGGGAAAGTTGCAGCTTCTGTTTGCCCTATACGTTTCTTGGAGAACGGTAGAATTTTTCGGGACGCAGCAAATCTTGCCTTTGGCGAAGACTCAGAATTCGAAGTCTTTCCTGAGATCAAAATCTTAAAAATACCTAGCACCAGCACCACAAAAGAAAAGAAAATTGGAAAAGTAGACTATGTAATAGGTAGGATTGAAGAACATAAAATCACAGATTTTGCCGCTGTTGAAGTGCAAGCTGTTTATTTTTCCGGTACGGAAATGAGAACTTTCTTCAATAGCTACATTGCGGGCAAGAACATGGATATCAGTGACTCGAGTAGAGGGATGGACTTTAGGTCTTCCGCACAAAAAAGATTGGTTCCTCAACTCCAACTAAAGGTTCCTGTTTTTAGAAGATGGGGTAAAAAGTTCTTCGTAGTTGTCGACTCAGTATTTTTCTCCGAGTTACCCAGTTTTTCAACAACCAGCGAAGCCAACTCCGAAGTCACTTGGTTAGCGTATCCTATCAAAAAAACGGGAAAAGACTATTTATTGAGCGAACCAGATATAATTCATTCCGAATGGGAAGAAGTCAGAAATTCTTTGAGAGAAGGCACGCCCCCCGATCCATCAGAAATTCTTCAAGAACTCCAAAGAAAATATGATTCTAAACCAAAATTGGACCTTTAAAACCTCTTCCTGTCCCGCCCGTTTGTAACGCCCGAAGAGTTTGCATGAAAGATTCAAGCTCTACTCCGCAGCCGCCGCTAACCCCGCTGCCTTCTCCTCAACAGCGGCCACAATCTCATCAATCATCACGTCATTATCCGTCTTCCCGGTTTTCTTCCCCGCGTGATACATCATGCCGTAGCCTGCGCTGCCGCCTGTAAAACCGACGTCCGTGAACATGGCTTCGCCGGGGCCGTTGACGACGCAGCCGATGATGGACAGCGTGATGGGCTGGGCGATATGGGCGAGGCGCTCCTCGAGGGTCTGGACGGTTTTGATGACGTCAAAGCCTTGGCGGGCGCAGGACGGGCAGGAGATAATATTTACGCCGCGCGTGCGAATGCCGAGGCTTTTTAGCATATCAAAGCCGACTTTGATTTCTTCCACGGGGTCCGCAGAGAGGCTGACGCGGATGGTATCGCCAATCCCCGCCCAGAGCAGATTGCCCATGCCGATGGAGGATTTAACCGTGCCGATACGCGTGCCGCCGGCTTCCGTGATGCCCAGATGCAGCGGGGCGTCTGTGGCGTCCGCCAGTTGGTGATAGGCCGCGACGGTCATAAAAATGTCGCTGGCCTTCACCGAGATTTTATACTCATGGAAGCCTTCATCATCCAGCATGCGGGCGTGCATTAGCGCGCTCTCGACCATAGCGTCGGGGGTGGGCTCTCCGTATTTTTCGAGGAGTTCGCGCTCGAGGGAGCCGCCATTGACGCCAATCCGAATAGAGCAGCCATTAGCGCGAGCGGCGGCGACGACTTCTTTTACGCGGTGCTGCCCGCCAATATTGCCGGGATTAATGCGCAGACAGGCCGCGCCTTGGTCGGCGGCTTCGATGCCGCGTTTATAATGGAAATGGATATCTGCCACGAGAGGCGTTTGGACTTGGTCGACAATGGCGCGCAGAGCGGCGCTGCTGTCGGGGTCAGGGACGGAGACGCGGACGATATCTGCGCCGGCCTCTTGCAGGGCGAGGACTTGGCCCACGGTCGCCTCGACGTCATGGGTCAGCGTGTTTGTCATGGACTGCACGGCGATGGGTGCGTCGCCGCCGACCTCGACGGAGCCGACTTTGATTTTGCGGCAGGCGCGGCGCTCGATTGTGCGCCACGGGCGGATGGAATTAATGTCTGTGTGCTGTGTTGCCATGAGGCCGCTATAACGCGGCGATGCGGCGGCGTGAAGACGAGATTACGGTCTTTCTACGGTGGGCAGATCCATCGATAGGGTGAAATCCTCGAGGGGAACGCCCGCTTCGCCGAGCGTGCCGACTCGCGTTTCGCCATTATAGAGCTCTACGGCGCCCGCATCGCGGACAGAGACGGAAAATCCGCCCTGTGTTTCACCTTGCCAGGTTTCGCCGCGGACGAAGATACGGCTGATTTCGACCGTGCCTTGCGCGTCGCGGATTTGGATCCAGCTCGGCGCAGTGGCGCGCAGTGTATAGAGGCCCTCTTGCATCGCGGGCATGGCCGGCGCGAGCGCGGTATATTGCGGCGCGATATCAATGAGCGGCTGCGGGGTTGCGATCGCGGTTGATTGCGAGCCATACCATAGGCCAATGGCGGCGGTGGCGCTCACGACTGTGAGGGCGGAGACAAAGCCGCGCGGCATGCGAAATTGCCGGCGGAAAATAACATGGGGCGCATCACGCAGCGGCATTTGCGACAGCGCGATATCTGCCTTGAAACGTTTAACCGCCATGTCCGGGTCCATCCCCAGCGCTTTGGCATAGGTCCGCACATAACCGAGCGTATAGCCGATGGCCGGCAAAGCGTCCTGATCGAGACCCTCTATGGCCGTGATAAATTCTGGGCGAATATTGGTTGCCTCAGACACGTCAGACACAGACAATCCACACCCTTCGCGGCGCGTTTGAAAGCAAACCCCAAGGTTTTCCGATGTTCGGTTATCATATGTTGCGTTAGTTTCTGGCATCCCAACCGATACTATAAGGTCGCGCGCCTTGATTTAACGTTAACAAATCAATGATTTAAAGTCGAGTCCCTTTCGGTCTCGCACAGCTGCGCTTTTAACTTGCGTTCATGTTAGGTGACAGCCCCGCTTCGCCGCCCTATAGGCGGTCTCATGACGTTCACGACTCTCCATTCGAAACGCGCCGCGCCGTGGATTGCCTTGGCGCTATCTGGCGGTCTTTTGGCGGGGGCTTGGATCTTTCAATATGGCTTTGGATATGCGCCCTGCCAGATGTGTTACTGGCAGCGCCATGTCCATAAAGTCGTGCTTGGGATTGCCGCGTTATGGTTGATCCTGCGCAAATTGGGCGTAGAGGCCGCAGAGATGCTGCGCTGGGCGGCCGTTCTTGCCCTCCTCGTGAGTTTCGGGCTGGCGGC
>CALDTL010000070.1 GCA_937923965.1 uncultured Caulobacterales bacterium | reverse complement strand
AACGTTAATCACGTCAAAGACTGCGCTCTTGTCGGAGCAGATGTCATGACAGCTCCGCCAAAAGTCGTAAAATCCTTGGCTAACCACATATTGACGGACAAAGGCCTCGCCGCCTTCCTCAAAGACTGGGAAGGCACTGGCCAGAGCATTTAAGCCCTGGAGGCTGCCCGCTTCCGGCGCCGCCGTGGGCGGGCACCAATTCGAACCCAGAGCAGGCCAACACCACTCAAGGCAAACAACAGCGCCGCCCCGCTGGCAAGCCTAAGCCACCAACTATTGAAGTTATCCTCACCCGTCACATCCATAATATGAAACTTCCAGGCGAGATCGAAAATCCGCCACAGGCGCGTTCGCACACTAATGATCTCCGCCGTATCAGGGTCGATATAAAAGCGAGTCCGGGCCCCATCATCGAATTTGACCTGCCAAACAGGAAGTGTGCCTGAATAGTCTTTTGGAGCAATGGACAATTTCTCACTTCGGCTAATCTCGCCCTCTCCGCGATAGCTAATTTTAGCGACGCTCAATATGTTATCCTGACTCACACCACCCCAGTTTTGTCCGTTCCGTGCATCAACCATTTGCGAGCCTTTATCTCCGCGTAAAACATAGACAGGACGACCTGCAACATTCATTAAACGTGCTCCGTAAAGCGCACCGTCATAAGCCGTCATTGCGAGTTCGATCGGAACAATATCCGAGTCGGATAATGAAAAAATCTGCTTGTCGATGAGGTGTTGCCCTCGCACCTGATCAATGGGGAAAAGCGTCATGAAAAACCCCGACCCAAACCAGAACAATATCTGCAGGGACAAAACTAATCCGGTCCATTTGTGTATGCGTGTCAGATATCTATTGAATGTGCGCGACATAGGCCGCTAAATACCGAGAAATTCCCCGCCGTCAAACGGACATGATGACCTAGCTTAAAGATTTACTAACCCTGTTTATGCCAGTTTGGACCTCTAAGTTATTGCGTGGGACCAATCGATATGAAAACTCAATTCACCCTGCTTACGGCCACTGTCCTCCTTGTAGGATGTTCGTCCGTTTCCGAGAAAATTCCAGTGGTCAAAATCGAAAAACGCACACCCGCAAACTCCGTGCAAAATGTTAGCTATACTGCACCCGTGATCAGCCGTTCAATAAGGTCCAGCAACTCTCCTAAAGAAGCCGCGTCAGTCTGCGAAACAGATGTTATGCGCAGCCAAGTTGTAGACGGAAATGATTATAATGACTCCGTCCGCATTATGGTGGTTCAAGACAACGATGGCAGCAGCCAACTCGTGTCAGAAGTAGAAATCAACTGCCGCGACTATTTTCTGAGAAAAAGCGTGCGGAGTTCCGCTCCAGCGCTTGTCCAAACATCGTCATCATCTGCTGAAACCGAAACTATTACTAATCGGACGGCGGCAAGTTCGCGTTATACATACATTGTCCAACGCGGCGACACCGTCTGGGACATTGCCCGTCAACACTGCACCAGTGTCAAAGCTATTTCTCGGCTGAACGGTTTGGGCCGCGGGAATATCATCGATATCGGGCAACGCCTGAAAATGCCTGATGAAGATTGCGATTAATCGACAAAAAAAACCGGCTCATCAAGAGCCGGTTTTTTTTGCAGATTATTTTGTGCTGGGCGCTCAGCCAACAATTTTCAAGGCCGCAGGGTCTGTCGGTCGCGCGATTGAGCGATCCCGTTTTGGTGCTGGGGCACTATTTAGCTGCGCGTAATTCTCAAGCTTCTGCGCCTGCACACGGTTGATTTGCCGGATTGCATCCAAGTCCTTCATGGCATCCACGAATTTCGCATTGAGGGCATCAAATTCCGACTTGGACTGAGCCAAGGCACGAGATTGACGCGCCTCTGTCTCGGCCTGATGCCGCAGACGTTGCTCATTCACGCTATTACGCTCGCGTTCGGTTTCGAGGGCTTGGCGAAGACCGGATGTTTCCTCGTCAAAATGACTCCCCATCGTGTCTTTGATTCGGAGCTGTGTCGTCAGCTGCTCAATTTGCGTTTTCAACGCGAGGATTTCGTCGGCACGGCGCTTCAAACTATCGTCGTAGAGATTTTTCTGGCTGGTTTGTTCATATTCCGCCGATTGCAATCGTGACGTCGCCGCAACGAGCTCTTCTTTTGCGGCGTGATGATCCAACCTCAAATCCCTTAGAGCAGAAAGCGACGCATCTGACGCTTTGGTTTTTTCATTCAGCCTAAGCGTCAACTCCTCGACTGCATTGTTCAACTCTCGTGTTTTATGGGTTTGAGAAGACAGAAGGGTCGTCGCTTCAGCCAATTGATCTTGGACTCGCTGCTGCTTGGCGGCCAGTTCTTCGAGGCGATCCGTGCGTTGGTTCAGTTCCTTTTTGAGGGATTCGCCCTCGCGCGTGAGCTTGATTTCAGACTCGCGTAATCCGGCTTCGCGTTCCGCGCGCGCTGAGATTTCGGCCTTTGCGTTATCCAATTCTCCGCGCAACTTGTCGCGTTCTTTCTGGACGGTCGCCAGTTTCGCTGTTTGTTCCTGAGCCCAAGCGCGTTTTTTATCTAGGCCTGCGCGAATCGTAGAGACTTCAGCCTCAAGGCGCTGCGTTTCAGCCTGCAGGCGCGCGGTATGCCTTACATTTGCATCCATCTTGGTCATGGATTTGGTCAAAGCGTTTAATCGTTTGGCGGCGAGGTCTTGTTGCTCCGCTCCGGACTTTAAAGCCTCCGTAATCGATTGAACGACATCCTGTGTCGCCTTAACATCATCTGCCCCAAATTGAGGGGTCTCTTTTTTGAATAAACGCATATCAGCCAGCCCTATAAATTTAGATGAATCGCTCGCCCCAAGCGTCAACCTGTAAGAGTTGATTAACCATGTTACGGTTAATGACCTCTTAAATGCAGACCGGTCTTCTCATCATTTTAGCTGCAGGACTCTGCGCGGTCATATCGGGACTGTTCGGCATGGCGGGCGGCCTCGTCTTTATGGGCATCATTGCGAGCCTCATGAGTGTGAGCGCGGCCATGGTCGTTCACGGCATGGTTCAATCGGTCTCCAACGGGTCAAGATCCGTTATCCTTAGAGAGCATATCCGCTGGGACATTTTAGGATGGCAGTTAATAGGCGCCCTGCCCGCTATTCTCCTTATGCTGTGGGTCGCATTTACGCCCAATAAAGCGCAACTCTTCCTCGCCTTAGGCCTGCTGCCGCTTTTGCTCTGGCTTCCCCGCGGGTTACTCGCCGGAGACGCGGAGAAACCTGCACATGCGGTTCTTTGCGGCGCCATGGTTATGGGTCTCAACCTAAGCGCAGGTGTGGCAGGCCCTGCCCTCGATTTCTTCTACGTAAAAACCGCCCTCTCACGAAAGGCCATTGTCGCCACCAAAGCCGTGACAATGTTCACCAGCCATCTCGTCAAAATTCTTTATTTCGGCATCCCATCGATCAAAGCTCAAGGCATGGCAGATTTACCGCCTTTTTGGGTAATTATCGTGGCCATACCTGCCGTCATCCTTGGGACCAAAATAGGCACGTCTCTGCTTGAGCGGTTTTCTGATGTTGGTTTTCGAAAATATACCCGCATTCTCGTCACGGTGGTCGGCGGCGTTTATGTCTTACGCGGTCTGTCGCTGCTGGACCTCATATAAAGCGCGATACCAGCCAAAGTAATGGCCGTGCCGACCCCGTCCCAGAAGCCGAATGGCTCGCCGAGCACTAAAATAGCAGCCACAATTGTCGCCAGCGGCCCAATCATACCCAGCATCGCAACTTTTTGCGCGCCAATCCGGCCAATCGCCGAGTTCATAAAAAAGCTAGGGATCAAGGTCGAGAAAACCGCGATGATTAAGCCAATCCAATATATTCTCGCGGGCAAGTCCAATGCAGCCATAATACCATCAGACTGCACCGCACTTAACATAAAATGCAAAAAAATCGCCGTCGCAGCGCCTAGCATTGCAAGACAGGTAAAGAGTTTCGGACCGATACTATCAATGAAACGCTTTGCGAGCAGCTGATAAAGCGCAAAGACAAATGCGCAGCCCAACACCAGCGCGCTGCCCAGAAGCAAATTCGAGCTTTCCGTGATATCTCCGCCGATAAAGACAACGGCCAAGCCGCCATAAGCCAGAACAACTGCGGCGATGCCCCATTTTGTTAATTCCCCGCCAAAAAACATTGCACCGAGCAGGATGACAAAGGCTGGATAGGTAAATAGCAACAAGCGCTCTAACTGCGCCGTGATATATTGCAGACCCGTAAAATCGAGCCATGTGCAAAAATAATAGGCCATTACGCCTATCATCATGGCCATTATAATCTGCCTCGTTGACGGCTTTTGCTCCGTTCGACGCCACACCCAAAATAAAATCGCCAGATACACGGGGAAGGAAAACCCCAAACGCAACATCATTAACGTAATTGGCGGAACTTGCTCTGTCACACCGCCTGACGGAAGGTAAGCCAGTTTCACGAAAACAGCCTTCAGCGAATAAAGTATCGCGGCGATTAAACCTAGAACCACACCGATCCAGACGGGTCCTGAGGTAACCGCCGGACTCGAAAGCACGGGGGCCACCAACGTCTCTCTCAGGTTAGATTTCATTTTCGGCGCGCGCGAAAGAAATTTTTCAGAATGTCCGCGCAGTCCTGCGCCAGCACCCCGCCTGTCACATCTGGCTTATGATGACAGGTCGGTTGTTCGAAAAAGCGAACGCCGTTTTCAACCGCGCCGCCTTTGGCGTCAGGCGCGCCGAAGACCACGCGCGAAATACGCGCATTTGAAATTGCGCCTGCGCACATCGTGCAAGGCTCTAGCGTGACATAAAGGGTCAACCCGCCGAGCCTATAGTTTCCTGAACCATAGGCCGCATCTCGCAAAGCCAGCACCTCTGCATGGGCGGTTGGATCGCAAATCGAAATTGGCGCATTACCCGTCTTTGCCACGACCTCGCCCGACGCATTGACAAGCACAGCGCCCACTGGCACTTCGCCGCGCCGCGCTGCGGACTTGGCTTCTTGGATTGCCAGACGCATATAGGGCTCATCATTCATGGCGCGGCTTTCGACCTTTGCGCCCTAACCGTCAAGATATTTGCCTTATGACCGAAGCCCCTAAACTCGAGCGCATTGCGAAATATCTGGCGAGAGCAGGCATAGCGTCGCGGCGAGACTCCGAAAAATTGGTCGCGGCAGGACGCATTAAAGTGAACGGCAAAACCATCGACACCCCTGCCACCAAAGTCGGGCCAAAAGACAAAGTCGAATTTGACGGAAAACCTGTTGCCAAAAAAGAACTCACCCGCCTTTGGCGCTATTATAAACCGGATGGATTGGTGACCTCTCATAAGGATGAAAAAGGGCGCGAGACGGTTTTTGATGTCCTCCCCAAAGAGCTCGGCCGCGTTATTTCTGTCGGGCGTTTAGACATCACATCGGAGGGGCTTTTGCTACTGACGAATGACGGCGAACTCGCGCGGCATTTGGAACATCCATCAACAGGCTTATCGCGGCGTTACCGCACCCGCGCCTATGGCCGCGTCACGCAAGACAGGCTGGACACGCTGAAAGACGGAATCAAAATTGACGGGATAAAAACAGGCCCAATCGAAGCTGTGCTCGACAGCGCCAGTGGAGATAATTGCTGGATTACCGTGACCCTGAGAGAAGGCAAAAACCGCGAAGTGCGCCGCGCGATGGAACATCTCGGCCTGACGGTGAACCGCCTTATTCGGGTGAGTTACGGACCGTTTATGCTCGGCGATATTCCGAAAGGAAAAGTCGAAGAAGTTAAATATAAAGTCTTGCAAACTCAGCTCGGGCACTTGATGGATTTCCCAGAACCTCCTGAAACCAAACAAAAAACCCCGAAGCGCGGAAGCCATAGCAGCGCAAAACGCTTCCAGAAGAAAGCTGAAGATAAATCCAAAACTGCCCCGCAAGGCCGAGGCAAATTCGCCAAGCCCAAACGCAAAGCTGGTTCAGGTCCTGCTGGAAAACCAGGCGGAAAATATCAAGGGAAGTTCTCGCCGCGAAGTAACACCAAGAGCAATGCCAAAGGCGGAAACAGAGGCGGTAAAAAATGAGAATTGTCTCGGGTCGATTACGCGGTCGAAATATTGCGACGCCGACGGGTCACAATACGCGGCCGACCTCTGATCAAACGCGCGAGTCGATTTTCAATATCCTCAAACATGCCGAATGGGCGCCGCCGCTGGACGGCGCTATCGTGGCGGATATTTTTGCGGGCTCAGGCGCGCTCGGTTTAGAAGCGATTTCGCGCGGAGCAGATTTTTGTCTGTTTGCCGAAACAGAACCAAAAGCCCGCGCCGCCATTCGCGCCAATATCGATAAAATGAAAGTTTCCGAGGATGCTCGCCTACACCGCTATGACGCGACAAAGCTAAAGATAGCTCCCGGAAATATGCGCGGGAAATTCACCCATATCTTCATGGACCCACCCTACAACAAGGGTCTATGGAAACCCGTTTTAAACCGCATCATCCAGCAAGACATATTAGCAGAGGGCGGCGTCATCATCTTAGAAGAAAGCGTAGAGGCAGAAATCGAGCCCCGCGGCTTTGAGATATTGGCGGACAAAAGCTGGGGCGCCGCGCGGGTTTTGTTTTTGAAGCCAAATTGAATTATTAAATTGAGGGTTTCTCTTAGGGGGACTGTTCTAATGTCGCCGCTACGGCACTCACAATAATCTGCATTTGCTCCCGAACATTTTCTATCGGCTGCATCAGAAACCCATCTGTTACAGCCATAGTTACGATGCCGTGGACAGACGCCCAAAGCGCCCGCGCATGGGTGTGGCGTTGCTCATTCGTCTGTGCCACCGGGAAGGCGTCAAGCGCGTCTTCAATGACTTTAAACAAGGCGAGTTCTTTTTTGCGATACCAATCCGGCGGGTCGGCAGTGGTTTGACTGTTGAAGGCCAGAACGGCGAGCCAGCGCGTTTGATGCGCCTCGACATAATTTAGATATCGATCAGCCAGCGCGAGCATTTGATCACGCGGCGGAGCCCCTGCGCCGCGCGCCGCGCTCAATGCACCAGAGACTTCTGTTAAAAGCTCATCATAGGTCTGGCCATTGACGATACGGGTGAGCTCATCGAGATCGCTGAACAGATTATAAATCGTCCCGACCGAGATACCGACCCGTGCCGATAGGGTCCGCGCGTGGATACCGTCGAGGCCCTTAGCATTCATGGCGCGCACGGCGACGTCAATGACTTGGGCGCGCTTATCAAACTGTCTTTGTTGTTTTTTCGTCAGGGCCGGTTGCATCGTAAATTCCTATTGTCCGGCAAGATTACCCCAAAACTCACTATTTGTGAACCCTGTTCAATTTTTTACTTGAACACCGTTCATTTTTCTCTATATGAAATTGAACAACGTTCAAAAAATAGGAGTTTTTCATGTTTAAAACGCTGCAGACTATATTTCTGGGTCGAATTGGCCGCGCCGAGCAAGCCTTGGAGACGGAAAACGCCGCCATCATCATCGAGCAAAAAATTCGAGACGCTGATGCGGCACATATGAGTGCCAAGCGCGGTCTGGCGACGCTCATCACGCGCACAAAGTCAGAGCGAAAAGCGCTCGCCCGCATTGATCAACGCCTCGCGGACCTCAACCCGCGTATCGAAGCAGCCCTCACGGCGAAAAAACAAGATCTCGCCTTGGATGCAGCAAAGCTTTGCGCCGAGCTGGAAAATGAGAAAGCGACGCGCCTACGGACCTTAGAAAGCTCGCAGGAGAAAGCGGACCGCATCCGCCTGCATATTGAAAAAACCCAGCGCCGTCTTGTTGATTTGCGTCAGGGGCTTCATACGGCGCAATCCATTGAAACAGAGCGCCGCGCGATGTCTCAGATGCGCGGAACGCTCTCGGCCAATAGCGCCATTCAAGAAGGCGAAGCCGTTCTGGGGCGACTGCTCGCCAGCGACGACCCCACTCAAATTATGGAATCATATGAGCAAATAAATGCCGAGCTCTCCGGCGATACCGTGATTGACCGCCTCACCGAAGCCGGTTTTGGCCCATCCAACAAAGTCCGGCCGCAAGATGTTCTCGCAAGATTTCAAACACCGCCTGTCAAGAAAACCGCTTAAACCTCAACTCATTAAAGGATATTGCTATGTTAACCCCATCCCAAACTTGGATAAATTACAACTACGTCTGCGTCGGCGTGGCCTATTGCATGATTGCAACGTCGCTTTGGCTCATGCCGATCAATCTGGCCACCAAAGGCTATTTGGGCATGGCCGTGATTTTCCTCTCCGGCTCGCTCGTGAATCTCGTCAAGACGCTTTATGATATGCGCATCGAAGGCGAAACGGCGAAAAAGCTGGAACGCGCCAAGCAGGACCGCTTGCTGGAAGAATTTGCGGTCAATTCATAACGGCAAAACGATAAAATCCGAAAGCCCC
>CALDTL010000069.1 GCA_937923965.1 uncultured Caulobacterales bacterium | reverse complement strand
GGCATTGCGGGCGATTACCGTTTTAATTCAAATGATGTCACGGTTACGGCGTCAGCGCGTCATGATATTAATGACCTGTTTGATGACGCGACGACATGGCGGATTGGAGCGGGTTACGGCTTTGTCTGGAATGGCCGTATCAGAGGGTCTGTGGGTACGGGCGTAAAAAACCCGACTCTTATCGAGCTTTTTGGTTTTTTCCCGGCGTCAAGGTTCACCGGAAATCGCAATCTTCAACCTGAAACCTCGCTGGGTGTTTCCATTGGGTATGAGCAGGCGCTCGGTAATTTGAACCTAAGCATTGACGCTTTCACGTCCGAATTAAAAAATGAAATCACAACAATTTTCAACCCTGATTTCACCTCATCTGTTATTAATATTGAGACTGACAGTACTCGCGAAGGCATTGAGTTGGCGGCTGATTGGTCTTCTGACACGCTGAGCTTGAGCGGGTCCGCAAGTTTCCTGAACTCCGAAGCGGATGGTTCGGAAGAAATCCGCCGCCCTAAATTCCTAGCAAGCGGGACCGCGACATGGTCGCCGATTGACCCTCTGTCTCTAACGCTTTCAGTCGATCATAATGGCTCTCAACTCGATACCGATTTTGCGACATTCCAAAATGTGAAACTCGATAGCTTCACATTGGTGGGCGCGAATATGCGGTATAATTTGAATGATAATTTTGCGCTTACGCTGAGAGGTTCAAATCTTTTGGATGAAGCGTATCAAGAGATCGTTGGATTTGCATCACCGGACCGTGCCATTTTTGGCGGGTTTGAACTCGACTTTTAAAAGCCGTTTCTGGTTATCGTAGAAAATACATCCGTCTCACTGCCTGCTTCATACTTTCATAGAGCAGACTTGTAACGTCAGACTGAGATATCCCTGTGTGATGTTCAAACCTGGCGGGTCGTATATCCAACATTTTCAGCATTTCCCAGAACGGCTATTTCCCAAATAATTGAAAAGCAGCATCAGACTTTTTTGAAAAGGTTTTTGACGCATACTGGCCCTTGCGTCTAATCTATAAGCGGTAGTTGCCTGATTTTAGTTTTACTATAGTTGCCATATCGTGTGCAATTTGTGTGCAGTAACACAGAGAATCGGGGTGATTTCCAGTGAATTTAAGTGCACGCGCGTCCTTTCTAATTGTTTGAAGTGTAACATAAAATGTATAAAAAACAGACAGTTAAGGTGAGTGTTGCACCCATGATGGATTGGACGGATCGGCATTGCCGCTGGTTCCACCGCCAGCTGTCTGCACATACGCGCCTCTATACGGAGATGGTTGTGGCAGATGCCGTGATACATGGGCCGCGCGACCGCCTGTTGGGGTTTGACGAAATTGAACATGCGGTGGCGCTTCAGATCGGCGGGAGCGACCCTGATAAACTCGCGCAAGCCACCGAAATTGGCGCGGGCTATGGCTATGACGAAATCAATCTAAATGTCGGCTGTCCCTCTGACCGCGTGCAGGCGGGACGGTTCGGCGCGTGCCTCATGGCGGAGCCTGAACTCGTCGCGCAGTGTTTTTCCGCGATGAGCGGCGCGACAAAGACCGAAGTGACGGTCAAATGCCGCCTTGGGATTGATGATCAAGGCCTTGATGTGACCCTACCGCATTTTATCGAAACCGTCGCGGGCGCGGGCTGTCAGACCTTCATTATCCATGCCCGCAAAGCGTGGCTCAAAGGTCTTTCGCCCAAGGACAACCGGACCATCCCGCCGATTAATTATGACCTCGTCCATGCCATGAAAGCAAAATATCCCGCGCTCGAGATCATCGTGAACGGGCAGGTGACTGATGTGTCTCACGCCAAAGACGTCATGGGCGATGATTTGGACGGCGCTATGTTTGGCCGCGCCGCCTATAACACGCCGTGGATACTAACCGAGGTGGATAGCGCGTGGTTTGGGGCGGATGCCTACGGCGCCTCCCGCTTGGAAATTGCCGAACGGCTGATTGGATATGCGGAGAGCCGTGAGGACATGGACCGTTCGACCAAAGCGCTCATTCGCCATGTCATGGGTTTATTCGCGGGAGAGCCCGGCGCGCGTCTTTGGCGCAGGACGTTGTCGGAAGGGTTGGGCCGTAAACTCGCGCCCTCGCAAATAATGCGCGAGGGATTGGCGGCGATGCAACGCGCCCGCGACGCCGCTTAGATGGACCTCATCTTCCAAAATTGGCCGCTAATCCTCGCGCTCCTTGCCGTGGGCGGCCTAGCCGGACTGACGGCGGGACTTTTTGGCATAGGCGGGGGCGCGGTCATGGTGCCCGCGCTGCGCTATGCATTCTCGGAACTGGGCGTGCCGGAGGCTATCGTGATGCATTGCGCCGTCGCGACCAGCGCTGCGGTCATCATCTTAAATGCCCTGCGCTCGACGCGGGCGCATCATGCAAAGGGCGCGGTAGATATGTCCCTTGTTTGGCCCAAGCAAAATGGGCAGTCCAAATGGTGGCAAAGCTTTGGATTGTGGATCGGAGCTGGGTCTTTTTTCGCGGCGATTTGGATTGCGCCGCGTTTGTCCGGAGAGGTGCTAATGCTCTTGTTTGCCGCGATCGCTATTTTGGTTGCAGCGCAGTTTATTTTCGGAAAACCGAGTTTTGTTTTCCGTCAAACAGTCCCGCGCGGACCCGCCCCGATCATTGCAGGCGGCAGTGTTGGAGTTTTGTCATCTCTGATGGGAATTGGCGGGGGCTCGCTTTCCGTGCCGTTGCTAACGCTTTGCGGCGTCCCCATTCACCGTGCGATTGGGACGGCAGCAGCCTTTGGCCTATTCATCGCTGTGCCTGCAACGCTCGGATTTATTGTCAGCGGTTGGGGTATTGCTGGTCGGCCCTTCGGGTCGCTTGGCTATGTGAATGGGTTAGGCTTTGCGCTGATAACAGCCGCCGCTTGGCCTATGGTTCCGCTCGGGGCAACGCTGGCCCATAAGTTAGATGCGGTTCTCTTGAGGCGCATATTCGGGATTAGCCTCGCTCTCATTGCGCTGGATATGGCCCGTAAAGCTGGTGTGTTTTAGTATCGCAGTAGCAGCGCGTTGGGCGTGGCTTTGACTTCCTGCAACTGTCCCAGCCATGTCATCCCAAGCAAGGAGGTCTCTAAACCTTTGGGAACGACGAGGGCCTCAATATCGCGAAGAATAATGCCGCCCAAGGCCACTTGATCAAGGGTAATTCGCGCCGCGTAGTTCCGGCCGCCCGCTGTGTTGATGGGCACATTATAGGTCAGCTCAGAGTCTCGGACACCCGCTTTGCGCGCATCTGTCAGTGTCAACGCAATGGCAGAGGCCCCCGTATCAACTAAAAAGTCGACATAGCCGGAATTGACGCGGCCTTTATAATGATATTGCCCGCTGCGCGGGTCCTTCGGAATTGAGACGACGGAGGCGGATCTGGCTTTTGCGGGTTTCGATGAATCCCTTTTAGTCGTGACAGCCATTTCCGGACTAGAGAGAGCTTCGAGCTGGCGCGCGTCCTGCATTTTCTCTTTATAGTCGAGATAGGCAACGCCGGCGAAAGCGACAGCTACAATTGCAGCAGAATTTAAAAGAAGTTTTACCATCACGACGTGTTATCTACAGACAAGAATTTGAAAAGCATTTAAGTTCCAGAGCATGTAAGTCTCTAAATAGAATTAGGGTTAACAAATTGATTCGACTGACGCGAGGCTAAGCCATGACCGAAACAGAAAATACGGGAAAACCCTTTGACGACATTCGGGCATTGATTGAAACCATGCCGCAGCTAGATGCCGAGAAGACACAAAACATATGCGACGAGGCAATCTCTCTCGGCCGGGGCTTACGGCCAATTGGTCGTTTGAAAGCTCCGCTTGCGCTTATTTCCGCGTGGCAGGACTTGCGTTCGCCGCAGCTAGCTAGGCCCCTAATTGCGGTTTTTGCCGGGACCCACGGTGTTGCAGCGCAATTGGGTTATGAGGATATAATCTCGGCATCTAACGCCCGCGTCGCCAGCTTGACCGAAGGCCAGGCCGCTGTGCGCGGTATCGCGGGAGAGCTGGGGTCAGCCTATAAAGTTTATGAATTTGGATTGGATTACCCGAGCGAGGATTTTACGCAGGGCGAAAGCCTGTCGGAACGTGAATGTGCGGCGGCTATCGCTTTCGGTATGGAAGTCGTGGCGGAAGGCGCGGATGTGATCGTCCTAGGCGCAGCTGGACTTGGCGCGGCTACGGCTGCGGCGGCCATAAATATTGCGCTTTACGGCGGGGCTGCGAATTACTGGGCGGGAGGCGAGGGCGCGGAAGACCGCATCAAGGCCGTTGAAAAAGGTATTGAGGTGCATCGGGGCCAAATCTCTGACCCTCTGGATGTGCTTCGGATTTTTGGCGGGCGTGAGATTGCCGGTTTGATTGGCGCGATATTGGCCGCACGGCATCAACATATCCCTGTGCTTCTGGATGGATATGTGAGCTGCACGGCCGCCGCTATTTTACACTCCATAGACCCGGCGACGATTGATCATTGTATCGCATCGCATATCTCTGCCGAGCCAGCCCATGATGCTTTACTGTCGCGCTTGGGATTAACGCCAGTGGTCGATCTCGGCGTCAATATTGGAGATGGAACCGGAGGCGGTCTCGCGCTGGCGATCTTGAAGGCGGCGAGTGCTGGCCTCATGAGCTTGAAAGTCTGACATGTTTGATCACCCGGATTTTGATGACCATGAAGGCATTCATGTCTTTAGCGACCCCAAAAGCGGGCTGCGGGCAATAATTGCGGTACACAACACTAACCGCGGACCGGGGGCGGGCGGCACGCGGCTGTGGTCATATGCCGATCCAAGGGATGCGGTCACAGATGCGCTGAGACTATCAAAGGCTATGAGTTACAAAAATGCGATGGCTGGCTTGGATCTGGGCGGCGGGAAGGCCGTAATATTAAGACCCGACGTTGAGTTTGACAGAACGGCCTTGTTTGAAGCTTATGGTCGCGCGGTTGAGGCTGTGGGCGGGCGCTATATCACGGCTGAAGATGTCGGAGTCTCCCCTGATGATATGCGGGTCATCAAAACTCAGACGGATTTTGTGGCTGGGTTGGATGACGGACCCGCGGCGTCCGGTGATCCATCGCCGGTGACGGCGGAGGGGGTTTATCGAGGCATTAAGGTTGCCGTGCATCACGCGCTCGGGGTTGCGTCGCTCAAGGGGATTCGCGTGGCCGTCCAAGGCCTCGGTCATGTTGGTTATGGGCTGTGTCAGCATCTTCACGAGGCGGGCGCGCAATTGATCGTAACCGACATTAATCAAGCCGTATTAGAAAAAGCGGAAGCTGAATTTGGCGCAAGCCTCGTTGAACCCAGCGGCATTCAAGCCGTCGAGGCAGACGTCTACGCGCCTTGTGCATTGGGCGGTTCGATTTCGAAAGACACATTGCCCGATATTAAGGCCTCCATCATCGCAGGGGCCGCAAATAATCAATTAGCGTCTCCTGACATGGGGGAAGCCTGCCGTGCGCGCGGCATTCTTTATGTCCCTGATTATGTTCTAAATGCCGGCGGCATTATCAATGTGGCTGCTGAAGTCAGCGGCACTTATGATCCGAAATGGGTGAAGTCGAAGCTAGATGAGCTTGAAGTTACACTTAAAACCATTTTTGCTGAGGCGGCCAAGCAGGGTGTATCAACCGATAGCGTGGCCAATGAAATGGCGAAAGAGCGCTTAAACGCCTGATGCCCCAAATCGAAATGCTTTTTTGGCTTAACTAAAGCGTCTACACGCTGAGGTTTAAACTAAGCGATTTGTCGTCATTACAAATTGTTATATTCTGTAACAGTGCGTGAAACATCCCCTTGTATCAATATGTTAGAGACGAGCGGGGCATTCTTTCAGCTGTTAGGGCTGTCTTTACATATTTGGTTAATAGCTTATTGACCCCAAAGTTTGAAAGAACCGCTAAGCGGTTGCTTATATGAGTGAATCAATGCCCCCAGCCACCTTAGCCTCCGATCTATTGCCCCTACCCACGGGTCGAGGGATTCCACTGCGACATGGCGATTTCGAAACGCTTTGCGAGGCCTTGGACTATGCGGCGACGGCCGAAACCGGATTTAACTATTTTGATGGAAAAGCGAGATTAAAAGCCACGCTATCTTATGCGGAGCTTCGGGCTCGGGCAGTGGAAATGGCGAAGCGATTGGTTCCTTTTGCCGAGAAAAACGCGCGAATCGGGATTGCCGCTGTCTCTACCCCTGAGTTTGCAGTGATGTTTTTTGCTTGCCAATATGCGGGTCTTGTCGCTGCGCCGGTGCCGCTGCCCGTGACCTTGGGCGGCCGCACCTCTTACGAGCGTCAGTTGCAACGGATGGCCGACACAGGCGACTTCCATGCGCTTTTCTGTCCAGAGTCCATGGAGCCAATCATGCGCTCAGCTCTCAATGATCAAGCTATTCCCGTTGTCACATTTGAGAGCGCGGAAGACCTACCGCAGGGTGAGTCTTTGCGGCCATTCGACAAAGATGATCTATGCTACATTCAATATTCATCCGGCTCATCTTCCTCGCCTAAAGGTATCATTGGCACGCAATCCTCAGTTTGCGCCAATTGTATTGGAATCACCAAACATGGGCTGAAAATAACCGAGACAGATCGCGCGACGAGTTGGTTGCCGCTCTATCATGATATGGGTCTCATTGGATTTATGATTGCGCCTATGGTGAGCCAATTAACCGTTGATTTCATTGACCCTCAAGATTTCACCCGGCGTCCCATTACCTGGTTACAATTAATATCGGATCACAAGGGCACATTGTCTTACTCCCCAACCTTCGGATATGAACTTTGTGTCCGGCGCTGGCGAGCGGATAGAGCGTTAGATTTGTCGCGCTGGCGCGGCGCAGGTATCGGCGGGGATATGGTCCGTCCCGAACCTTTGACCGAATTTCAAGACTTGTTTGCGGATATGGGATTTTCGAAAGGGACCTTCACGCCCTCCTATGGTTTGGCTGAAACCACATTGGCAGCGACATTTGCGCCTTTGGGGCAGGGTTTGCTAAAACACACAATCGATATGGCGCGCTATACCCGCACATCCGAAGCGATTGAGGCGTCTGATTTGACGCGCGAAGAGGATCGCCGGACATTCGTCGCTTGCGGCAAGGTCTTGCCAGATCATGAAATCGAAATTCGAGATTTCGATGACAACGTTTTAGGCGAAAAAATGGTTGGCCGGGTCTGTCTGCGCGGCCCATCGGTTTCGCCCGGCTATTTCCAAAATACTCAGGCAACTGAGGCCTCATTTTCCAAAGATGGCTGGCTGGATACGGGTGATGCAGGATATTGGCTCGAGGATCAGCTCGTTGTCACGGGCCGCTTTAAGGACCTTATCCTCTGGCATGGCCGCAATATTTGGCCACAAGATATTGAATGGGCCGCGCAAGCGGCCGCCCCGCACCGCTGCGGGCGAGCCTGTGCTTTTGCGATTGGCGGAGCCGGTGATGAAAAAGATATAATGTTATTGCTTGAGTGCCGCACACGCGATCCGAAATTGCTTGAGGAAATTCATACAGCCGTCACGGCCGCTATCCGTCTTGAGGTCGGAGTCCCGGTCAGGCTTATGCTTGTGCCAAAATCGACGATGATAATCACAAGTTCAGGTAAGTTATCCCGCGCGCGGGTCAAAACTAAGTTTCTCGACGGTACTGTTGTGGATCTTCTGGCGGAAGAAAAGCTAACGCTAGTCGCCGACTCGGGAAAGACGGGCTGATTCCTTCCGCTGGACCTGCACGTCAGCCTTTGTTATCGCCCTCCGAAGCAAACTGAGACGAGTCTATGAGCGCCCCAACCAATTCTGATGTTTATGATAAGATTTGTGAGCTTCTAAAGCCCTACAATCCCAAAAATCACCCGATCGAGCTGTCTTCTGGTATTATGTCAGATTTGGAAGTCGACTCTGTTGCTGTTTTCGACTTAATCATGGAACTTGAAGATCATTATGACATTTCCATTCCAATGGAGATGGTCACCGACATCAAAACAGTTGGGGAACTTGTCTTAGCTGTAAAGGGATTGACGGCTTAAGCCGCGTTAAGGGAAGTCATGACTGGATTATTCGACAAATATGCCCCGCTGCAAACGCGCGTCGATATGATGCTCAAGCTGGGCTCTGATGCGTTAGGCGTTGAATTTGACGATATTCTCTCCACGACTCATGGCCGTATCGGTAATCGCAAAATTCTGCTGGCTGGAACGAATAATTATCTGGGACTGACCTTTGACGAGGATTGCCGGGCGGCCGCGAAGAAAGCGATTGATGATCACGGAACCGGCACCACGGGATCTCGAATTGCAAATGGCACTTATTCCGAGCATGTGGAACTAGAAAAAGCGCTCGCGGAACATTTGGGCATGGAGTCCTGTATTGTTTTCACGACTGGATACCAGACCAACCTCGCGGCTATTTCCGGTCTGGCTGGCGATAAAGACGTCATCTTTATGGACGCCGATGCGCATGCTTGTATCATTGATGGATCGCGCCTCACCAATGCCTCCACCATCCGATTCCGCCACAATAATCCCGAAGACTTAGATAAACGCTTGCGCCGTCAGGGAGAGATCGAGGGCGGAAATGCGCTCGTCGTCATTGAGGGGATGTATTCCATGTTCGGAGACATCGCTCCGGTTGATGAGTTTATCGATGTGACCCACCGTCATGGCGGGTATCTCTTTATTGATGAAGCCCATAGTTACGGCGTGTTCGGACCCACCGGATGCGGTATTGCAGAAGAGCAAGGCGTATTGGATAAAGTCGATTTTATCTCCGGCACATTTTCAAAGTCTCTCGCGTCCGTTGGCGGCTTTTGCGCCTCCAAACATCCAGAGTTTGAAATTACCCGCAAGGTCATGCGGCCTTATATGTTTACCGCCTCTGCCACACCCGCAAACATCTGCGCGGCGCGTGTAGCAGTCGAAAAAATTAAATCTGGCAGTCACTTACGCGCTAATCTTAAGGAACGTGCGGATCAATTACATGCCGGATTGAGCGCTCTTGGGTTTGACCTATGCGCGGGCCCGAGCCCTGTCATCGCCGTGCGCCGCCCGAATGAAGGCCTTGCGGCCATGGAGTGGAATTGGTTGATGGAAAATGATGTCTATGTGAACCTGGCTGTTCCGCCAGGGACGCCGCAAAGCTCAAGCCTGTTGAGAATTTCACTTTCTGCCGCGCATAGCGAGGCTGATGTTCAGACCCTCATCGACACATTTGCAAAAATGAAGGCGAGCGAGGCCGAGATTATGTCGGGCATGATGGGTAAGCTGCAAGCGGCAGAGTAATCAAAGCTGGGCTGATTGATTTGGAGGAAACAGGGGCTTATCGAAAAGCGCCATTCTTCCAAAGTTTCCAAAATAATACAGGCGAGTGAATTACGGGATGCTTGCGCTGGGCAGGTGTTGGATCGAGTTTAACGCCGGAATGATTTTCGACCTTTCGGGCGATATAGTCGATACCGCCGTCAAATGTGGCCGCGCCCAACAGGACTCTGATGGCCGCTGCGGGCCGTCCGAATAGGCGGCGAAAGAACCAGCGACGTTTTACTTTATCCATGCGGTTTTCGGGTAAGTTATACAGCCCTTCCGCATTGGGCTCGCCATATAGCCCCGTTGTGATGGCGTTATATCGATCGGCAAAGCGGGCAACGATTTCCTGGCTGCGGCCCGTTGAGCTTTCTGGGCGAAGTTCCGTTCTGTAGCTTTCAAAGAAACCCCGCCCCCAAAGTTCTGAAGCCGTCGCATTGCCGCCTAATAGCGGCGCTGTTTCACTCGCCATCGTTTCCACGGCGACGACCCGCGCGGCCCAGACCCGGTTTAGAATTGTTTCATTTTTCGACCAAAGCACAGCGCAAGGCTGCGAAAACCGCCCCCAGACTTGGCTTAGAAATGCGCCTTTGCCGCATCGCTTTTCGAACTGGGAGAGACTGAGGATACTATACTTACAGGTCGAGATCGTGCCGTCGTCGCGCGACACATGTTCGACGTAATAGACGGCTGGTGGAATGAATCTATTCAGAAGCGCTCTGATTCCCGTGCCGTGCGTCTTTCGATAGCTGTCAACAAGCACGTAAAAATCCAGCATCTTTTCGGGATTATCCAACTCGCGCAGAGAGCTACCATAATAGACCATCGCCTCAACCCGCTCCGCATGGCGGTCACGAATAAGGGTCATCACATCGGTGACGCGCTGGGGCGGCTCCAGCGTTTCCGCTTTGATGATGTCGAGAATAGACTCCATATTATCTAAGGAATGTCACAACCCGGGTCGGGCGGATAGTAAACTTCCCTGACGGAATTGAAAGAAACTCGCCGTCCAGCACGATATCGCCCTCATATTGATAATCTAAGTCATTGACCCGCCTCGAATGAAATCCATTCTCGCTGCGATCCTTGGACTTTGATCCTGCCCAAAGGCTCAAAATATTGCGGCCAAGTCCGCGGTATTTGCCCTCAACCCATGTGACCCGCAGAGGCGCGTCCTCGGAGCCCCAGAAAGGATCTAGGCCTAAGATCAAACTGGGCAACGTTGTCACAACGGACCCAAGATGAGGGCCAGAGTGTAGTCCTGCAATCTCTACGGGGGTGGTTTGCATCAAGGCGTCATCATTTCCGCGAATGCCTTTGATGATCCCGCCCAGCACGGCAATGGAGCCGCCAATCCCTTTGGTGTGTAGCCTGCCTGTTGTGTAGCGCGTAATCTGCGGGATCGCGCCAGTTGAAAATAAGAAACCAGCATAGCTCGGGCCGTCCGAGTCTGTAATATCTAGCAGCGGGAGCTCAACCGGACTGAGGTCAGAGCTTAATGCCCGCTCTACGGATGCCATTTTCGCCGATTTCAGACCAATGTTTTTAGCGACCTGATTGGTCATCCCGCCAGGAATAATGGTGAAGGCGGGGAAGGTGTCAAACTTATCAGCCTGATAGAGAAAGGCTGAAATAACGCCTTGGACGGTTCCGTCGCCGCCCTCGATAATCACATGCTGGATACCGTCTTTCGCCGCCTGCGTAACCGCGGAGGGCAGGGCGTCAAAAGGATCTAACCGAAAACACGTCACGCCTACCGTTTTCCCAAGCGGCTCTAAGACCGACCCTTTACGGGCAACCCGCTCCGATAATAGATTGACAATAAAGAGGCGTTTCACGCGAGCGCCTAAAGGGTTTCCGTGCGGAGTAGCATGAAAGATCCGACCAAGCCGAAAACGATCAATGGCAAGGCAATGGCAGGCACGACCTCCAATCCGCCGGAGGCCGCAAACGTCGCCATAGCGCCATCGAAGATCAGGAAAATAAAGGCCATCGATATGCCGAGAATGAGGGTCTTATTGCCGGTATCCTCCCGGCCGGTGCGCTGCATCATTGCCGCGCAGGCAATGAGTAAGATGAAGGCTGCTATGGGCCGCGTGATACGGTGCGCGTGCCAAAATTTATAAGCAAAGCTAGGTTTCGAGCCACTATTCCCTCGCTTAGAAAAGTTTCGCATTTCCGCCAGGGAGAGGTCTCTTGGCTCCGCCGCAAGACGCGCGATCGATGTTGGCGTTTGCCGTGTTTCCCAAAGCCTGCCGCCGACGAGCGGCGTCAGAGGCCGTGTTTCACCATCTGCACCTTTGACTTCAATTTGCTCGACCCCGGTTAAAGCCCAGTTGGGATTTTCATAAGCGGCACGATCAACATGCCAGATTTTTTCAACGGCGCCATTTTCATCGCGGAAGAAAAACTTCAAATTACCAAGCGTGTTATAATCAATTCGCTCTGTTGCGCGTATGATATGTCCATTATCTTCTATCCATAACGGATTGTTTTCAGAGAAATTTTTGACCTTATATTCTCCTATGCCCCAAGCTTGCAAAGCGCGGACGGCGGGGGCCATCGCGACGTCAATAAATAATATGGAAACAACGGAAGCCCCAACCACAGCAGGCGTAAGAATGAGGACTTGTTTTGTCGCGGAAATCCCAAATCCCATCAAGGCGACGAGCTCATGATGCCGGATGAGTTTTACGAAGGTCATCAACACGGCGACGACGATGGTAAAAACAAATATGCGATCAAAAATGACGGGGGCCCGTAAGCCCATATAACGGAAGGTCGCGGAAAATCCGCCGCCGCTTTTGACGATGTCACCGCCATTGGCGAGGCTATCTAGCAAGCCGATAAGAGTGAGAAAGCCAAAGACGAGCGTAAGCCATGTGATGAGGAAGGCCTTGGATATGTAACGCGCTATTTTAAACATTTTGTTTGTTACGCCTGCCGCGGCCAAGGCCTTTCACAGCCCCGATGATTTCATCTTTAATATGGCCGATCCAATGGGACAGCGACGTCAGAGGCGGTTGTCCCATTTTAAACGCGCTCTTCCAGAATACGAAAAACGCCAAGACGGCGATGACCGCAATGATTCCCCATGTGCCTAACCAAGGCGGAATCTTACCCGCCGCACCTAAAGTCTGCCCCAGTTCAAGGGCTTTGTTGACAGAGACGAGGAAAACGACCCCGACAAAGATCCCAGCTGCAGAGGGGTTCCGGCCATAATTTAGACCAAGCGGCACCCCGATGAAGGGTAAAAGTAAAATGAGAAAGGCTTTAGATAGGCGTAAATGCAGGGTCGCATTATTGGTATTTACATCAATTGTTTCAGTTTGTGAGCCGTTGCGATTCGCGAATAGCTCTGAGGAGGTCATCTCCCGCTCGTCATCACCGCGGATGCGGTAATCGTCGAC
The DNA here is from genome assembly GCA_937923965.1 of uncultured Caulobacterales bacterium. GTDB lineage: Bacteria > Pseudomonadota > Alphaproteobacteria > Caulobacterales > Maricaulaceae > Litorimonas. Next base: position 5,810 of record CALDTL010000069.1, on the reverse strand, counting down.
GGTGGCTGTCACGGCAACAGCGGAGCTGGCAAAACTGGACTCGCCAGATAATTTCCCGTTTCTCACTTGAAATCCACGGCCTTCCGCAAGGTTCAAGACTGGCGTGCCTTCTAGGACATTTATCTTCCCAACGCCCGCCGTCGCGATACGGTAGGCTTGCGTGCCGTCCGCTTCATTCTCGACTTCGTAGATGAAAACAGGGCCGATTGCGCCGTTTTCGCCGTCGGTTCCCGCGAAAAATGTGCGCGTATCAATGCCCGTAAAGGTGCCTTCTCGGAGGGCCGCTGTATAGCTTTGCTGCGTAACCAAATAGGCGGTTTGCCTATATTTATAGCGCCCTACGGGCTGCAAGTAACCGTCTACGAAAATCGTCAGTCCAGACAGAAAAATAGCCAGCAGGATAAAGGGTTTCGTCATGTGAAATAAGGACACGCCGGCGCCGAGCGCAGCTGTGAGCTCTGAGGATTTTGATAATTTATCAATGGTCAGAATTGTTCCGAGCAAAAGCGCTAGAGGGAGCGCCATTCCAAGGTAATAGGGCAGGAGGTTCACAATCATCGTCGAGGCGTCGGCGCCCGGCTTCGTTGAATTGGAAACAAGCTGAAAAATACGCAAAAGGCGCTCCAGCAGCAAGACGCAGCAGGCAAATATTACCAAACCGCCTATACTCAAGGAGGCGTTTTTCAGGATATAACGATTAAGTCGGCCCATATAACAGGTCTGTGATAACGCCTTTACGCTTTGGGATTGAATACCCATATTGATTGGGACCGCCCTTAACCGGGCATAATGTTGGCTTAGGAAAATGGCACCATGAAATCAAACGCCTATATGCGGAATCTTACTAAAGCTTTTGTCACACTGGGGCTCGCCGGAGCTCCAATGCTTGCCTTTGCGGATAATGATGACCCCGCACCCGAGCCACTCTCTGCGATCGGCGTGGAGCGGGGCCTGACCCTTTTTGACAGAGATAAATCGGACTATTGCGTGCCTGGCGCGCTGCAAATTCGGGTGACGGTCCATAATGTCCATAAAAAAGGCATTGTGAAGCTCGAGCTATTCGGAGAGCATAAATTCCTCAAAAAAGAGGGTAAGTTGCGGCGTATTCGCGTGCCTGCAGAGGACGGAAAGCAACTTATCTGCATCAACTTGCCCGCCCCGGGGGAATATGCCGTCGTTGGATATCACGATGTCGACGGGGATAGGCGCTTGAAAAAGGCTTGGAATTTCAAGCCGAAAGAGCCTTATGGCTTGTCGAATAATCCGGAAATCAAGACGATGCGATTGCCCAAATTTTCCGAAACAGCCATTGATGTGCCTATGGAAGGTGTAGACATCGACATACAGCTGGTTGACCTTTAGCAGCAGGACGCAGATAGCCTTCCCCAAGTGAATAATTGGCGGGGAGGGAACTGTGTCAACGGCCACAGTAGACTTCAAAATTATAGAGGCGGCGAGTTCGTCCGAAATCAATCGCTTTTTAGCGTTGCCCTATGACCTCTACCGCGGTCAATCCGCTTGGGCACCGCCCCTGCGTTTGGAACGCAAAGAACAGCTCGATCCCCAGAAAAACCCAGCCGCCAGAAATTTGGACCGCCAGCTGTATTTGGCCGTTAAAGATGGGCGTGATGTAGGCCGAATAGCGGTTTTTACCAATCCTGCGCATGACGCGCATCATGACGCAGAGACCGCCTTTTTTGGTTATTTCGATGCCATTGACGACCCCGCAGTCCTTTCGTCTCTTTTAGGCTATGCCGAAGACTGGGCGCGCCGTAAAGGACGCGAGCGTCTTGTTGGACCGGCTCAATGGGGGACGAATGAAGAGGTGGGTTTGCTGGTCGATGGATTCGACCACGCCAATGTCATTCTCATGTCTTATGGACGGCCTTACTATCGCCCCGCAATAGAGGCTGCAGGTTTCACAAAAGCCGTCGATATGCTGGCCTTTCAAGCGGACCTTCATGAGGGTTATCCGCGGCCGAAAATGACACGTATGATGGTCGAATACGCCAAGAAATCAGGCGCGATTACCTGGCGACCACTCGATCCCACGGCCTTCAAGGTCGAGATTGAACGGGCGATGCATATTTTCAATGATGCGTGGTCGGAGAATTGGGGGTTTTTACCCTTCCCGGATGACGATATTCAACATCTCGCGAAAGAAATGAAGCCCCTTATCGTGCCCGAGCGGTTTTTAATGGGATCGATAGATGGCGAATTGGCCGCCTTTCTTTGCTTGCTGCCAGACCTCAATGAATTAACGTCTGGGTTCGATGGAAAATTGCTCCCGTTCAATTGGGCCAAGCTAATCTATCGATTGAAAACCCAAAAAGCCAAACAAGCGCGCATCCCGCTTATGGGTCTCAGCCGGAAATATCATAACACACGAAAGGGACTCGCCTTGATCGCTGCGCTTTGCGAAGAGTCTTTCGAAGCCGCGCGCCGCGCTGGTTTTACGCATTGTGAGCTCTCCTGGATATTGGAAGATAATGAAGGCATGATTTCAATCTGTGAGCAAGCCAGCGCAAAGCCCTATAAGACCTACCGAATGTATGAAAAACGGATGGGTTAAGTGAGTCCAGCCGTTCTTATACTTGCTGGCCAGCGCGCGGGCGTTCTCGACCCGCTCTGCGAAGCTGCCGGGGTCACCCATAAGGCAGATATTCCCGTGCGAGACGTCAAGATGCTGGACCGTGTCATCAAAGCCTTGGTGAATGCGGGTTTCCTGAAAAACATATATATATCAGGCTATTCAGACAGTCACTTGATTGAGGTTCCGAGCGGAGGCGGGCCTGCAGATAGCGTTATGCTGGGCCTTCAGGAGATCGCAAAATATCCCTGTCTTGTAACGACCTGTGACCATGCACTCTTGACGCCGGAGATGGTTTTAGCCTTTACCGAAGGCGCAAAGACATCCGGTGCAGATATTTGTGTTGGATTTGCGAGAGAGGCAGTTATTCGCCCCGCCTATCCTGAAACAAAACGTACCTATCTCAGATTTTCTGATGTTGCCGTTTCAGGGTGCAATCTGTTTTATATCGCCAATGCAGAAGGCCTAAAGGCGATTGCGTTCTGGCAAGCCGTCCAGCATTTGCGTAAAAATCCACTCAAACTCGCGAGAAAAGTCGGCGTTGGCGTCGGGCTGAAATATGCAGCGGGCCGCCTTAGTTTGCAGGCTGCGTTTGATTATGCCGCCGAGCGCATTGGCATAACGGCGGCCCCCGTCTTTTTGCCATTTGCTGAAGCGGCGATTGATGTCGATAAGCCTTCTGACCTTGCGTTGGTTGAATCCATATTGGAGCAACGTGGATCATGACGTCGCCTGATCTTTCAATTGCCTCCACGCGAAGTGTCGAAAAGCGCGTTGCGGCGAACACCGGACTCATGGTGGGCTCCAAAGGCTTGGCGGCGCTGTTCGGATTGCTCAGCTTACTAATTGCGTCGAAGTCGATCAGTATTGCAGCGGTCGGGATTATCCTGTTTTTGCACTCCTATCACTTGCTTTTTGCCCAGCTAGCGACCTTTCAGGCTTGGCAGACAATTATTCGGTTTGGGATGGAAGATATCCAAAACAAAGAGCCTAAGAGTCTCGCCAAATTGATAAAATTTGGCTATAAGCTAGATATTATTTCGGCGGTTGTGGCCTTCTTGGGCGCGGTCGCTTTTTTCCCCGTATTCATCCTGCTGCAAGATGCCTTCCCGGCGGTTTTCGATCAATTGCCGGAAGAAATGGATATGCGGGGCCTATATCCGACGCTTATTCTATATTGCGCCTTGCTGTTGATACGTCATCGCGGCGCATCCATTGGCGTTTTCAGGCTTTTTGACCGATTTGATGTCTTGGCATGGCATGGAGTCGTCATGACAGGCGTGCGTTTAATCGGCGTCATCATTGCTGTCGTGATGGAGGCCGGGATGAAGGGGTTTCTGATTGCTTGGTTTATCGGCTCCCTGGTCGATTATCTCTCGCTACCGGTTCTCGCGGGGCTTGAGTTAGCGAAGCGCCGAATGCTGGGGCTGGTTTGGCGGACAAAATCAAGTGTGTGGTCGCCTCGAAAAGGGGTTTGGCCATTTGTTTGGAAGGCGAATATCGACTCCTCTCTGGCGGCGTCAAATGTGCATCTGCCGGTCCTCTTAGTCATGGCGGTCTTTGGGCCTGTTTGGGTCACAGTTTATCGCTGGGCCGAAGAAATCGCGAAGCTCCTGTCCGAGGGCTTTAAGCTGTTAGATCAAGTCATTTACCCTGAACTCGCCAAGATGGTGAGCGCGGGAGAGGCGGAAAAAATCTGGCGTTTGGTAATGCGGTCGGCTGTTATTTTATTAACCGTGGGGCTGTTGGCCTCTCTCTTTATTTGGCTGTCATTGGGGTCAATCTTGGGGGTTTTTCTGTCGGATGAATATCGAGAGGTTGCGCCGCTTGCGTCGCTGCTTGTTCCGGCGGCGGCGCTGCTGGGTATGGCGGCCCCGCTCTATCCAGTTTTATATGCAACCGATCATCCTGAGCGCGCAATCTATGCACGCGGCGCAGGGGTTATTGTCTATATTATATCGTTCTTTGCTCTGAGCGCTCTTATTGGTCACATGGCGCCGGGTTGGGCGGCGATTGCGGGTAACCTCGTTGCCGTTGGCCTTGTTATGTGGCTGGCAAAGCAGGCTCTGGATAAAATTGTCAGGCAACAGCAGGCCGGCGGGGTGTCTCAGGAGGCTCCGGCTCCTGGATTTGGCTTGATTGGTGAAAGTTCAGCTCGCATTTGGGGGCTTCCGTTGAAGGAATGGCAGACGCGCGCCTTCAAAAAAGCTGGCGCAGATGTGAATCTGCCCTTAGCTGTCGATGATAGCGGTATTTGGCATCATGTTGATTGGATCATGAGCGCGGAGTTATCCAAATCTTTCGCGGTGACAGAGCGTCTCGCGCTCGTTGAATCCGGCGTTATCATTAGCCTATCCTCCGCCACCCAATCCGAGGCTGAAGATCTGATTGGCAAACCTCCGTCCGCCTTGTCGGTGACTGATTTCAAGGCTGTGACGCCGCCTGATGTAAACGATGGCTACATCAAATCTTTGCGCAAACATGAAACACCCTATGTCCTCGATACCAAATCGACGCCAATCTTAGACATCATGCGTCGTCAATTCGATAGTTCGTATAAAGGGATCACTGACTTCGTAACGAAATGGTTTTGGCCGGTTCCAGCTTTTTATGTCACACGGCTATGTGCCTATCTTCGTTTATCGCCCAATCAAGTCACAACGATTGGCTTTATCCTTATGTTGGCCGCGACGTATTTCTTTTGGAACGCGCATTGGGCGCTCGGGTTTATTTGTGGGTGGACGATGACATTTCTCGATACGGTAGACGGGAAGCTGGCGAGAACAACGATGACATATTCCAGCTGGGGCAATATCTATGATCATGGCATCGATTTGATTCACCCACCTTTCTGGTATTGGGCATGGTTTATCGGTCTGGGCGGCGCCTATGATTTGTCGGACCCGCTCTGCATCGCATTGCTCGCGATATGGGTAGGCTATGTTTTGGACCGCGTTATTGAGGGGATATTTTTGGGGCAACATGGGTTTCATATCCATGTCTGGACGCGCTTCAACTCAGGACTTCGCTTCTTTATTGCACGCCGAAACCCGAACACCTTCATTATGATGATTGGGATTATGCTCACGGTCCTATGGGCGGCCGCGGGATATTGGGCCTTTATTCTGATTGCCGTTTGGACTTGGGTTTGTATCGCGGCGAATGTCCTGACGCTCTTGGCCGGGTTTATCGCCAAACGCCCGATTGTTAGCTGGATGGA
>CALDTL010000068.1 GCA_937923965.1 uncultured Caulobacterales bacterium | reverse complement strand
AGATGTGTCGCCGATGGTGGTAATTTGCGCAGAGCGCAGCATGGGAAAGGCGACGACGGACACCTCCCAAAGATCAATTTCAGTCAGGATGCGTCCGCCTGATGGGCGGCTTTGCGACCGGCGGACGCGGTAGCCGATAGAAAGACCCGAGACCGCGCGAGCCTCGACGAGACGCCGAGCTTGCGACGCGCCGCCTAAAATGCGGCCCGCCACACAGAGCCCAACCGCATCTTCAAAAACGCGGTCCCAAACCCCAATGGGTGAATTGGTTTTATGACCGAAGAGCATCGGGAACGGATCCATCCGGCTCAGAAGCGAAGCGCTAAATGCGCCGCGCTGCACGATGTCGCCGCAGAGGTCCGCTTCGCCAAACCGGCTCGCATAGCCAGAGATATAGAGATCATTCGTCATGAATTAATTCCCGTTCTATATGCGAGACGCTTTGCGCCATTTGACTCGTTAGCCCCTCCAATCTTGCGAGGCGTTCCGAGATGGCGGCGTTGTTCTCCATCTTGGCTTCTAAGGTTGCGAGGCGCGCCGCTGCAGAGCCGGCCCAGACCAAACCGCCTGCCATTTGGACGACCATAGTGATGAGCAAACCGACACTGACCGTGCGGTCGATTTGAAACGGGCGGTAGGTAGGCGCGGATTGAGGTTTGGTCATGACATCTCCTTGGGTTGATTATCTCGAGGCGGGAGGCCCGCCATGTGCCGGGCTTCTTCGTCGGTAATAAAGGCGGCGCTGGACAAGCGGCTCCAGAGGACTGCGCGTTCTTCGGCCAGCGCCGGAACCCCGTCGAGGTCAGGCGTGATCGCCAAGTGATCGCCGTAAAACCCAGCCAGCCAACCTGTCAGCCCCGCTGCCGTTTTCGTCACCAGCGGGATAATGGTCTGCCGCCAGAACGCTTGATTAGCCTCTCGGTAATTGGCGTATGTGTTATCTCCGGGCAGTCCGAGCAGCATGGGCGGGACGCCAAAGGCCAGCGCAATTTCTCGCGCGGCCTCGCGGCGCAGCTGAATGAAATCCATATCGGTGGGCGAGAGCGAGATTGATTTCCAATCCAGTCCGCCCTCCAAAACTAAAGGCCGCCCCGCCTGCAGCGGGCCAGTGAAATTAGACTCCAGCTCGGCCTTGAGCCGTTCGAATTGATCATCCGTGAGGCGCTCACCCGACGCCGGGTCATGCACTAAGGCGCCGCTGGGCCGAGCAGAGTTTTCTAGCAAAGCCTTAGCCCACACTCCGCCGCGATTATGTAGATCGACGGCTTGGCGCGCGGCAGACAAAGGCGACAGCCCGTGGCAGCCGCTCAGGGGGTTAAACAGGCGCATGTGAAACAGCGCGCAGCGCCCCGTCGCCGCGTCGCGCGGAAAACGGCGCGTGCGTCCGCCGACCTCTTGTTCCCACTCGGTTGGCCGCCCGCGATTATCCTGCCTCATTTTCAAACTGTCAGGGCGAAGGGGGCTAATGGCGAGCGGGTCTTCCCCGCTCAAGACGGCTTCGAAAAATCCGTTCCCCCCGAGTTGGAGATAGCCATAAAACGCCTCAAAGCTCTCCGCAGAACTCGACCCCGGAAGGCCGCGGTGAATGACGCGCGCCACCGCCGGGTCAGAAACTTTTAGCGGCACCGACGCCGCGCTCTCCGCGATAAGGCGCACGCAGCGATGGGCAATAGGATTACGCGCAAAACCTTCGCGGCAGAGCGAGGCGTAATCGGCAGCGGGATGATGCTGGGCCGCAGCCGAGAGCTGCGGCGCCAGCAAGGGACACGCGGCTTTCTTTTCGGGTACCTGCACATCAGGCACGGCGATGGGCGACGCCCCGAGACTATCGGGGGGCCGTCGAAACGGATTAAACATATGGGAGGCCTAAAAGAGGGTCAGGGAAATGTCGGCGCAATGACGACGATGAACTCTTTATAGGCCCATTGGGGCCTAGCGTGGATCATTCTCTTGAGATTTCTTTCAAGTGACTGAAAGATTTACAAAGCCAAGCGCGCCAAGTGAGGGAAAGAGTTGCGTTGCAGCGTGTTTAAGGCGCATGGATGGATGACATGACCGATACGTCCAACCCTGACACCCCTTCCGATACCGAGCGCAAGCCCGACCGCGACGATTCAGAAAAGACGATGAAGGAGAAAATGAAACATGCCTCTGACATGGTGAAAGAGGATGACCAAAGCCTCAAACAGGACGCAAAAAAGGTCGATGGTGATGAGCGAAAGCTAAAAACGATGATACCGGACAAGCCAGAGACTTAGCCCAAGACTGTGTTAATTCAGACCCAGTGTTCTGGCGCGATGAAAACCCTAAGCGACCCGAAACAAAGGCGGCGTTATTTTTCTGAGACCCATATAACTTTCGGCCAATTTGACCTTTTTGCGCAACGCCTCGCGCTGACTGTCATCGCCGTGTAGTGAGGCCAATGTGATAGCGGCACGGTAAGCGTCCCGCGCGCGCACGATGGCCCCTTTGTCGGATGCCTTCCGGCCTAAGTGCAAAAGCATGTCGCCCAATGCGGTTTGAACCATGCCAATTTCAACAGGGGTGTTTTCGAATGAATAGTAATTCCGTGCGGCCATGAGGGACTCTTCGGCCTGCCGCAAAGGCGCAAGGTCATTTGTCTGGCCCGCGAGCTTTATCATTTGCGCGGCAACCTCCGCCTTAAGCAGCGCCAAACGCGCATCCGTATCAGCCAACTCTCGATTGAGGGTCTCAACCGAAGCGGCTTTTGTGCTTTTTTTGTTGAGAAATAGAAACACGACGGACACCTATAAGACGAGCCCTCAAGTTGGGCATTTATAGTTAAAAAGCCCTTAACCAGCCCTGCATATCTGACCGAATTGTGGCAGCAATAAGGGCAAAATCCTCACCGACGCGATAACGGCGCAGCGGCACGCCGGCCGCCTGAAATAAAGCCGTCTTAACTTTATCGGCCTCAGACGGATTTTTAGGGTCATGCGAGGATCCATCCAATTCTATCGCCAGAACGATGTCGCCGCCCCGCGTGGTGATCAGGAAATCAACGTGGCGAGATTTCACGCGGCCCCGAGCCGCCCACCGCTTGGCCTGCGGCAAGCCCCGTTTGGCGCGGATGATATCCTCAAGCCTGACTTTGCTATGAAGATGCAAGGCGTCGGGCAGCGCCTTTGCTATATAGCGAAAAAAAGTCGCCTCGGCGGAATTTACAAAAAGCGACGGCGCGGCCTCAAACCCTCTTAAATCAACCTCGGAAATCGGCGAGACCTCGGGGGGCGTAAATCCACCCTTCCCGCGAAAAACAAAGGCGAGCAGTAAAATAGCGAGAGGAATCAAGAGGATAAAATATTCCATAGCCCTCGGCTTAGCCCGCGGCAGGCCCGTTCTCAAGCTATAGCTCCACAGCCAGATTTACAGCCAGCCTTGGGAAAAAATTCCGACGCTCCAGCGAGAGCACACGCTTAGATTATATACATAAAAACAATGATATAGGCCATTAACCTTTTATTAGTCCTATCAAGCCTAAGCGAGTCATTCAGGGGGTTGTTTGTGCTGTACCGGCATGGGGGACATATGAGTGAAGCTATTAAATCTGCACAGTGGCAGAACGTGTTAAAATTACTGATGCTAACGATGTTATCAGACGGCCGCGCCTATGAGCGCCAAGTCGATACATTTGTGAACGCCTCGATCGAACTGCGGTCCAACATGCTCGTGCGCGGCGTACAAACCCGCCAGATGACACTCGATTGGTATATCTCAAATCGCCAAGACATTGTTGATATTCAAACAGGCGAAACGTTTGAAAATGACCTGCTCGCTCTCATCGATAGCCTCGACACGATTCCCAATAAGAAGCCCCTGCTCCGCGCGTTGAAAAATCTATCTGTGCGCGAAAGCGAACGGAAAACCACAATGCCTGGGATCATGTCCATTTCCAAAGAACGATGGGCCCGCGCCGCGAATAGCTGAACCTGCGCCGCTCTCGGCGGATTTGCCGCCCCGCCCCTAACCTTCGGACGTCCATTGCGCAAACTGGCACGAAGATATCTCTCCCGTCCATCGAACGGCCCGCTTGATTTTTCGCACCGGCTGGCTAGGATTTCATAGCACTTAAGGGCTAATGGATGTTAGACAGGCGAAACTTACTCAAGCTGATGAGCGTTGCGTGTCTTTATGGATGCGCCCGCAGCGATCCAGATCTCTCGAAACTGGCCAACGCGTCCTCGTTAAAAGTCGTTGTTGTCGGGGCCGGCATAGTTGGCGCGTCTATCGCCTTTCATCTGTCAAAGCTCGGCGTATCGGTCACGGTCATCGACAAGACAGGCCCCGCGACACACTCCAGCCTCGGGACCTTTGCCTGGATGAATGCGTCCTGGGCGAAACAACCCAAAGACTATCACGCCTTAAATCAAGCTGGTATTTCGACATGGAAAAGCCTTCAGGCCGAATTGAACATTCCAATAAAATGGGGTGGGTCGCTCGAATGGTTCGACACGCCGAAACGTCAACAACGCCTCGCCGATCAAATTGACGAGCAAATCAAATGGGGCGAACCCGCGCGCATGATCCCCGTTCAAAGGCTCCGAGAAATGGAACCAAAAGTCGATTTTTCCGGCGTAAGATCAGCGGCCTTTTCTGGAAATGACGGCGCCGTAGATCCTGTGTTAGCAACCCATGCGTTCCTCGACGGCGCAAAGCGCAATGGCGCAGAGGTGAAATACCCCTGCGAACTACTTGATATCTCTTTATCCGGCCGCGAGTTACAATCCGTCATGACAAACCTTGGACCAATTGCGGCAGACAAGGTCATCTTAGCGACTGGCGCAGAACCCGATACTGCACGACGATTTGCCGAGATAGATTTACCGCAACGCACAACCCCGGGCGTCATCGCCATAACAAAGCCTATGCCTCCGCTCCTCAACCGATTAATCATCGCCCCCGGCGTCCATATGCATCAACGGCTAGATGGCCGCATTGTCCTAGGCGAGCAAGAGGGCGCGCCGGACACAGAGGCCCATGCCGCCCGATTAATGGGGCGGCCGACAGCGTTTCCGTCGCAGGATTTCGCGGAGCAACATTTCTTGCGCATGCGCGATGTCGCCGTAAAATTCTTACCTGAAATTCAACCAGCCGAACTGGAAGCTGCGCATATTGGATGGCGTCCCTTACCTCTGGACGGACATCCCGTGCTCGGATTTTCGCCCCGCCGAAAAGATATATATCTTGCCGTGATGCATAGCGGCGTATCCTTGGCCCCAATTGCGGGGCAGCTCGTGGCGCAAGAGATCACAAGCGGCGTTGAAAACACCCGTTTATCTCAATACCGCCCGGGGCGAGACTTTAACAATGTCACGCGATATTGACGGCCTTTGGCTGAATTATGGGACTAAGCGGCGGCGAGAAGGGCCTCCCTATCGGTCCATATATCAAAGGCGTGGGCGACAAGTTCTCCCGGCGGAAAAGGCGCTTGCAAGCCGACAGACGCGCCGAGGCGATTGGCTTGCTGAACGAGAATATCAACATAAGCCCCATCTAGCGCTTTGTTTTCTGACCCGACAATAGCAATTGCGGCGGGTGCTGTTTTGCCCATCATGAAAAGCTTACCCAATAGCTGAATCAATCCCTTTCGCTCGGGCAAAACTAGATCTGTGACGACAAGGTCAAAGGTTTCCGTCTCTAACACAGTCAGAGCGTCATAGGCATTTGACGTCACGACGACCTCGCACTTATTCAACTCGAAGGTTCGCTTCCAGTCCAAAGCTAGAGGCAAATCGGCCTCCATAATCAAGACCCGTTTTCCATCATGCAGCATATTTATCTTCTATATTCTATGACTGTTTGATCAGACACTCACGTCTACAGCAGCCAAATTAATGTCTGAGTCCAGATAAACCCAATTATGGTAAATAATAAATTAATACGCCAATGGGTTGTTGAGAAATATGTTTGAGCCAAAATTGGGCAGGTAGAGCCCGACTTTCGGTTCCGAGCGAACAAGTGCTGGTCTAGGCAGATAGATTGTAAGTGATTTTCTCATTATCAACCATAATCCGCTTGGACTCGATCAGCTTATTGAAAAGGCGCGAGGCCTCATCGTCAGTCAGTTCATCCTTGAACATATGTTTCAGCGTATTTTTCAAAGTCTTTTCTTTGCGCGGCTTTGAAACCCCTCGGTTTTGCAAATTTATCCACGCCGCTTCTGCCTTCTCTGCTATTTCAGCGTGCCTCGCGATACCGATGATTGGAATGTCCATCAAATTGACATGTCGGCGCACATGAATGCCTCGCGAATTGAGATGGGCGATAAGCGGATCAAATCCTTTGTCTTTCGAGATAATATGAAAATAGCCTCTCGGGTTTTCGGCCACTAACTCTCCCAAATAATAGGTGATACAAAAATCGAGGGCATTTTTACCGACCTCCGTGATCTGGATATATTTCGCGCGCTGTGGTCCGAAATTATGCATCGCTTCAACGATATCGACATCGAGCCGGGATTGTTTTGCGCCAAGAAAAAGTCGAATCCGGAAATGGTCATCACTCAGCATTGACATATTCTTGGGATGAACATTCTCGAAATCAATGAGCACATAATTCACCGGAAATGATCGAGCGTTTTCCATAAAGACAGGTCTAAAGGAAACTCATTCAAATTCCTTTAAGGGGGAGTAAAAATAAGGCCCCCGTTGCCGCCAAAAAGAAAACACGGTCTATACCGCCCGCACCCGCGCGCCGCCGCTGCCGCGCATGAGTAGCGCGTCGATGGCCCAAACAAGGGCATCGACCCGGTCGGGGGATTTGGATTTTCGTCCGTCCCCTTTCGCGCCGACGTCCTTGGATCCCATGCGGCACATCTGCGCTTCTAGGGCGTCAAAGCGTCCGACATGGGAGACAAGTCTGCGGCTATAAAGATGAGAGATCGGCTCTGCCCTCGCCTGTTTGCTGCGCCTTGCGTGGCGGCGCGTAATGGGCAGGTTGGGCGCGATTTGCCGCAAGACGGACTCCACCATCTCGCCGCCTTGGTTTCCTTCGGCGATGATACAATCCGCGTTGTAAGTTTCGAACAATGCGACGGTGCGCGCGGCCCAATCTTCGGGCGCGGCTTGGCCGAGTGTTGCGTCCTGCAAGACATAGGCGCGGCCGTCTTTAACACCCGCCACAATAATCCCGCAGGCGTCAGATTTTGGCCCCGATGTTGTAGGCGGATCGAGCGCGATGACGATCCGGTCCAATTCGGGCGCGGTGGTCTCGCGGCTTTTTGCGATGGTTGAGAGAGTCCACAGCGCCCCCGGCCAATCCGTCACAATTTGCCCCTCCAATTCCTGCATACCTCGCGGTGTCCCGCCATAGGCCGCCTCCATTGTCTCAAGAAATCCGCGCGCGAGATGATGCGCATTTTCCGCCGTCCGCAGCGTGTGGGTCACGACGCCCTCGGCGGCTTTTAACTCGATGAGCTCGGCGCTCGGGCGCGGAGTCGTCGTTACAACAAGCTGCGGGGCCTGTCCGTCCTGCCCGTCGAGACGCAAAGCGAGGCGCAGGTTGGACAGCGTCTCTTCGGCGTGGTTCCAGGCGCAAAATTCATCTGCCCATGCCGCGTCAAATTGCGAGCCGCGCAAACCGTCCGGCGCTTCGGCCGAAAAGATTTGCCCGACCGCGCCATTGGGCCATTCAAGCCGGCGGCGCGAGGCGATGAATTTCGGGCGCTCACTCGGATGACCAATATTCAGCAGGCCCGATTGCCCGTCGAGCATCACCGCGCGGGCTTCGATATAATTCGCCGCAACTAGCGCAATATGGCGCGCGCCGGATCTGACCCGCTCGCGGATCCATTCCGCCCCGGCCCGGGTTTTCCCCGCCCCGCGTCCGCCAAGGATAAGCCAGACGAGGAAATTGGAATTGGGGGCAGCCTGATTATCTCGGCGCCAAAACCGCCACCGTTTGAGAAGTAAGGCCCGTTGCCACCCGTTCAATTTATCCCAGGCGGCCTCAAGCAATGCCCTCATCTCTTCATTTGTTTTAGTCTTCGTCTTCGCCAAAAAGCTCAGAGAGAATTTTTTGAAATTCAGCATCAAAACGTGCCTCGTCTTCTGGAGTGGGGGGCGGCATGTCTTCATACCGCGTGTGTTTTTTGGCGAAAGATTTCGCGCGGAAAGCGTCATATTGTGCCTCCGTATCGGCCTGCGCTTTCATCAAGGCCGAGAGGCTTTTCGCAAATTGGTCCGGCGGAGCCCGCTCTGATTTGGGCGTGGTAATTAAATCCTCCAGCTGTTCTTTGACGGCTAAAAGGGCGGCTTCAAAAAATTCATCGGTTAAATCTGTCATGTGCCCAGTATAATGCGCAGCTCTCAAACCGTGGATCATGTTTATTGGACGGCGACCAAATATGCCAAATGTGAATGAAAAATGAACGATTAGGACTCGACTTGATGGCCCGCTTCATGTCAGACAATCCATAAGAACGGGTGCAAGGCGTGAAATCACTCTTAGATATCCGGTCGATATTTTTCGGCGTCCTACCCCCAGGGCGTTCATCATTTAACCTTTGGAGCCCCCCATGAAGTTCACAAAATTTCTTTCATCCGCAGCTATATTGCCCTTGGCCGCCGCAGCCATTGCCATGCCAGCCCAAGCGCAATCGCCTTTGGACGGCGTCAGGGTTATGAACGAATGTATCGATGCCTGTAGCCTGCCAAGCTTTGACACGGTTGACGACCTCGTAGGTTTCATGCGGGAGCGCACAGCGCCGCGCGCCGGTGCAGGTGGATCCCCCGAAGGTGCGAACGGTCCCGCCGGTATCGGATTAGGTCTTGGCCTGGGTCTGAACAGCCCGCAAACCGTTTTCCTAAGTTTTGAGACAGGCGACCCAACATTTTCGGGCAGTCTCTTTGGCGGACCAGCCTTCACGCTCGCTGATCATGTCTACACGAACGCTGAAATCGCAGAGATCAAATCTCGTCTGGAAGCCGACTATGCGCCTTATAATTTCAACTTTGTCTTGGACGCGCCCACCGAAGGCGATTTCGTGACATTGCAATTTAACTCCAATGATGCGCCGGGTGCAGGCACAGCGGGTATTTTGCCGAGTGGCGGAATTTTATTCGGATCAGCGGGCGAATTAGACTTCGGCAATGACAACCGGTCGATTGTGGCTATTAATGACGCCAACTTCTGGACAGCTTTGTTCTTCTATGACCCAATCTTTGGTTTCCCCGAGGGCGGCATTCTTGAGCTTTTCAGCGGCATTGACGTCGACACAGATGGAAACGGACCGGATACGGGTCTCGCGCCGCAAGACGCCCTGTCGCTCGCGATTGTCAATCAATCCGCAAATACAGGCGCGCATGAGCTAGGTCATGGTCTTGGCCTTCGCCACTATGATGCCTTCGGTCCAATCGGCGGCGGACTGCCGGATACAGGCTCACCCGAACCTGAGTCATTCTTCCCTGTCTTTGCAGGCCCGCAAGAGGGCGTTGAGACAACGCTTCACCTGATGGCCTCTGGCGCGAGTTCAGGCCTGAGCCTGGCCGGGTCCGGTAACAGAGACCGTTTCTTCTCTGAACGCTCTGCTATCAAGCTGGCAATCAATGAACGCGGGCGTTTCGTCACCGACGAGCAGGCCAATAGTGGCCAAGCCAAGCTCAAGGAGCTGCAAGTCGTCAATCCGATTTTGGAAGGTCAAAATGCCGATGGCAGAATTGACGTGCGCAACATCGTCATCGAAGGCACAATTGAAGCGCTGGACGAAGTCGACACGCTCACATTCAAAGGGAAAGCTGGCGAAATCTTCAATGCCGAAATGATCTCTGACGTTGAGTCAGCCTTCTTCTCAGATTTCGACAGAATGTTTGGCCGGTTGACGCTTTTCTCTCAGGATAGCCAAGGCGGCTTAACGGAAATCGCCAGCAATGATGACGAGTTTGAAAGCTTCGACTCCTTCCTTATTGACGTGACACTTCCGGCAGACGGCACATATGTGCTTCAGATGGATGCACCAGACTCAGTTCAGTTTGACATTAACGGCGACGGCATTCCGGAAACGGTTCCACTCGCGCTCTTTGGTGATGCAACTGTTCAGGCCATCCGCCTAGGTCAATATATCACCAACGCCTATATCGTTGAGTCAAAATCAGGTAACGGCCCAAGCAAAGTCGGCGGCCCTAGCAATTAATTCTCTCTGATAAGCTTATTTTTTCAGGCCCGCTCTGTGTATTTCGCGAAAAGCGAATGGCACGGGGCGGGCCTTTTTCATGACTAATTTTAGCGGGTTCGCTGGGCCAGTATAAACCTTGGACAGAGACGCGTGGATTATGTTTTGTTTGCGGGGCCACTTGCGCGAAGGTCTGCATCTTATTGCCTTAACCCTTATGCCGCGCTAATAAGACGTATGAAAGTTACGGCCAAACATAATGAGCGCATCGCCAAAATGACCTTCGCCAGCGTCTATCCGCACTATGTCAATAAGGTCGAAAAAAAGGGCCGCACCAAAGATGAATTAGATACCGTCATTAAATGGCTGACGGGATTTTCAGATGAAAAACTCCAGCAATTAATTGACGATAAAGTCACTTTCAAAACCTTCTTCGAACAGGCCACGCTCCACCCCAACACCCCTCTCATTAAAGGCGTCATTTGCGGCTATCGCATCGAAGAGATCGACAACCCCCTCACCCGCCAAACCCGCTATATGGACAAACTCGTCGAAGAATTGGCGCGCGGGCGGAAGATGGATAAGATATTGAGGGCGGGGTGAGAAGCGGCGATAAACGCCCAAAGAAGGACGCAGGTAAGAACTTGTTTGAAGGCAATTTCGATTCGAAACTTGATTGCACTCTACACCCGTTGACGGTTGTTTTGCACTTTAGGCGCTGACGTTAGACACCGGCTAATAGCGAGAATCTAAAACTTCAATTAAGGTAATATCACTGATAAAACTCGGAGCTCCATATCTACCAATAACTCTCACCCATATTAGTTTCTCGTTGGAGATATCTGATACAGGAAAATTTGAGAGTTTCTCTGTATTGTCAAGTTCTATCACCTTTGATGGATCATAGTACATAAGACTTGTTTCTTGATCAAATAAGTAAAAGCCATCCTCATTCCCTCTAAGAATTCCCTGCACGCTCACTTCTCGATTTAAATAACACTCAGGTTTTGTTTTTAATTGATCGACCGATACGTAGAGATCAAATTCGACATCAGGTCCGTACGAATTAATTGGCCAGCATTGCAACTTGTCGTCACTTGAGGCGATGTCACATCCCGGTACCAAGAAAATCACTATGATAAGCAGTGTCGTTTTGAAGTAATACATAAATACTCTTTACTATAAATGAGTCTGCTTAACAGGCCGAGTTGAATTATTACCAGAAGGAAATGCCAAGTGGCTTTCCTCGTAAGTATGGTGATACCCTAGATATTCTAAAGCCTCCACTAGCGGCCTAAAATCGCTCCATTAAGGCCCTCACCCAACGCCAACTTCTGTTCCATATAGCGTCACCAATCTCGCCAATCCTAACTTCACAATCTGTTTCCCTGACCCCGCGGCCCAGTTCTCTACCCTTTCAATTTCGTCCAAATTCTCTTGGCGGCAGCACAGCGCGATGGGGGCGGGGGCGAAGTCTGGGCCTAGGATTTCGCGCTTGGCGTGGACAATATTTTGGCTTGAGGGATGAACCCCGTCACTCGGCGGGCGTATATTCCTCGGGCC
>CALDTL010000067.1 GCA_937923965.1 uncultured Caulobacterales bacterium | reverse complement strand
CAGCGCATCCGTGCGCGCGGCGACCATGACCTGATCAAATCCAATAAAGAGCTTGCCGGATTTCTTGGCCATCCCAACAAGCGACAACGTATGCCGCCGGAGTCCGGCTTCAACCTGCTCAGCGAGATCTTCGCCAATCGTGACTTTACCTTTAAAGCCGCGTTGAAACCCGCCCTTTTTCATCGCCGTCTCTAAATCTTCGCGAGTGGCGCTAACCCAGACGCCCCGACCCGGAAGCTTTCCTAACACATCGGGGAAAACCGTGTTCTCCGGCCCCACGACGAAACGGATCATATCCTTTGGATCGCGCAACTCATTCCGAGACACGCATTTACGCTCCCGCGTTTTATGCCCGCGCTTATCCAGTTCTGCCGGGATGATGATATCAACTTGTTCGTTCAAGCCGCGGGATATGGGGGAGGATGCGGGATTTAGCAAGGGGTTTGCCCTGCAATCACCCGCGCATAAAGCTAGATTCCCAAGGACCGATTTTGCATAGTTGGAGCGAATCGGGACCTCTCAAACTATTATGGCCAAGCTCTATTTTAACTACTCGGCCATGAATGCGGGCAAGTCGACGATCTTGCTGCAATCATCCTATAATTACCATGAGCGCGGGATGCGGACGCTGCTGATTAAGCCCGCCATCGATACGCGCGAAGATGTTCAGGACCAGATTACCTCGCGGATTGGGCTCGTCGCCGAAGCTGACATCATTACGCGCGAGCAAAATCTAGAGACCCATATCCGAGACGCCCATGAGGCAGAGCCCCTAAATTGCGTCTTGGTTGACGAAGCGCAATTCCTGACAAAGGACCAAGTCTGGCAGCTCTCAAAAGTCGCCGATAATATGCGCCTGCCGATTATGTGCTATGGCCTTAGGACAGATTTCCAAGGCGAGCTGTTCCCGGGCAGCGCCGCTCTTCTTGCGATCGCAGATAATATAAAAGAGATAAAAACGCTGTGTTGGTGCGGACGCAAAGCCACCATGACCTTGCGCGTAAGCAAGTCCGGTAAAGTCGTGACGCAAGGCGCACAAGTCGAAATTGGCGGAAACGACCGCTATGTCACCCTATGCCGGAAACATTGGACGGCAAAGGAAACACGCGTAGCGGGGTAGGTTGGCTAAATGTTATTTGCTTTCTTCTTTCCAACCATAGTTAGATAGGCTATTTAGTTTTTGCGTTCGAGTGCAAAACCGCACGGCAAAACATAACGCTCTCACATGAATTACCAAGATTGGTCGGCCTCAAAATGCGCTCCGGCTATGTTGACGGCCTTGCACTTCCAATATCCCAAACAAATGGAATTGCTAATCCCAGAGCTTCACAAATATTTCCTTGCGACCTGCAAGGCAATTGAGCATCTGACCCCTCAGAAAAATTTGCGCCAAGCAGTAATCGGGGCAGAAGAACATCTCTTAGGTAAAATTACTGACGAAAAACTCCACAGGCTTCAATGGCGCGCAGAAGCAGACGCTTTTAGAATGAGTGACGCGAAAGAACCTGAAGACTTTGAATGGCTGCAAAATATGGCGTCTGGAATCAATGAATTAGAAAACCTCCCTATTGAGGTAGCTCATCGAAAATTAGAAAATGCGGCATATTTTGTAGATAATGCGATTTGCTATCCAACGCTTAGTTCCGCACCATTTTCAAGAAGACTGTGTCTTTCAGAGTTTCTCTCTGCGGATTTACTACGAGAGCATGTGGACCCTTTGATGGAAGATTGGTATAATTTTTAGATATAAAAAAACCGCCGCCCTCTCAGGCAGCGGCTCAATTCTTAAATTCTGCCCGAAATTACTTCCGGTAGACGAGGCTCTGCGCATCTGCGCGCTCGGCTTGGCCGGCTGTGAATTTAAACATGCAGCTGTCATCCGTGTAATCCATGAAGTTATAGATTGGATCCGGCTCACCGCCTTTTCTGCACGTATCGCGGCCCACTGGGCAGCCATAAGCAGGAGAGCGTTCCGCAGCCGTGTCCGAGACTTGGTCTCCGCCGCCGTTACAGCCGCCTTGGAAGGTGTGATAGAGACCGAGCCAATGACCGACCTCATGCGTGCCAGTGTCGCCTTCATTATAAGGCGCGGACGAGCCGCCGGGGACCGAGCTGTTCAAAATCACGACGCCGTCATAATCCGGATTTGACGTATAATTAGACGGGAAGGTTGCCCAGCCCAATAAACCGCCGCCAACATTATAGGAATAAATATTTAACGTTTCAGGACCGCCAACACGGAGGGACTGTTTCATTTGAACTTCGGCTGCGCTGCCTTGTCCGGCTGTGAACCATGCTGAGTTATTTGTATAGGTTGTCTCAACAAGGTTGAAAGTAAAGGGCGTTGATGTGCCGCCTGTGCCGCCGGAGAAGGCATTGTCGATAACCGCCATTTGCGCATCGACGTCGGCTTGGGAGTTTCCGCCGTTTCCGTTGTTATCGCGGATAACATGGAAATAAACGTCAATAGAAACGGAGCCAGCTGGACGCACTGTTGGATCACCGCCGTCGCCGCCATCTCCGCCGCCGCCACCGCCGCTGCCTGGTTTCGTCGGCTTGCCTTTCAGGGCGCTAAATTGACGGAACTGCTCTTCAGCCGCTTGAATCTCTCTCTCGGTGAGATCAGCGGTCCCGCAGCGCAAGAAGGCCGCATTTGGGTTTGCATGTTCCCACGCCGATTGATTTGGATTGGCTTTGTTTGAATTGGCCATTGCGGGCGCTGTGAACATCGCGGCTGTGAATAATGCCGTCGTGACAGAGCAGATAATTTTTGTTTTTGAGTTCATGAAACTCCCCTTTTATATTTTGAGGGGTTCAGACCTCACGATTTCGTGATTGAAGTCAAAGAGAAATTACAGGTGCGTTAAATTTTTAGTTAAAAAAACCGCCGTCCTTGGGAGGTGGCGGTTTTTTATTTCGGTTTCGTCTACTGCGGCGGAATTAATGCTCTAGTTGAACATTAATGCACTAATTAAACAACGTCTCCGCTGTCGGCTCGGCCGGAGCGGCCTCTTCGCCTTCAACGCCCTCTTCGCCTTCCTCAACATCGGGCTCAAGCGCGGA
>CALDTL010000066.1 GCA_937923965.1 uncultured Caulobacterales bacterium | reverse complement strand
ACGGATGATCAGGCGATGGAGCTGACACAAATGTCAAAAATAGCAGATATATTAGACCAAAGGGTCGCCGTCTTGGAAAACATCTTGGACGATGAGATCCCAGATTGGAGAGAGAAATGAGCCCCGCAATGGATTACGATGATTACAACAGACCCCCAGCGCGCCGATTAACGCGCAATACGGTTGACGGAAAAATAGGCGGAGTTTGCGCCGGAATTGGCGACTATTTGGGGTGGGATCATACGATGGTTCGAATCCTGACAATCCTGCTGATCCTTTTCACGGCCCTACCACTGATCGCCTATTTCATTCTTTGGGTCTTCATGCCCAAAGATTCCCGCGCCCCCTATATCCGGGAGTATCGTGAGCAAAGAAATGCAAAATCGCGCGTGCAGGCCCCGGCTGGAACAGCGGGTTCAACGACGACATATAATGATGTGAAGTCTAAATTCCGCTCCTTAGAGGTCCGGTTGCAAGATCTGGAACGGTCGATCACGTCGAAGGAATGGAAATTAAATCGCGACTTCCGCGATCTAGAAAACTAAGACATTTTGAGGCGCGTCAGGAGAGAGACTGCGCCTCAATTCGGTCCTTTTGAACAGGACCTAAGACTAAGATAGACATGAAATTTGCGCGCAGTGCCATGCCCGCATTCCATAAAATAAGTTTTGGCTAAGGGAGAGATGCCATGATTAAAACCACCTTAATGACTGTTGCCGTTATGATAGCCGCCGCAGCCCCCGCAGCGCAGCTCACGGATAACGCCCAGATAATGACTGAACAGGCGGTTCCTGGGCAGGCGGTTCCTGGGCAGGCCATTACTGGGCAGGCCACCGCCCAGCAGACGGACGCAGAGCAGACGATACTGAATTTGCCAGACACAGACGCGGTGGTTGCCCAATTTTCTTACCTGCAACTTAGTCATGATCTAAACGGTTTCAGTCTTGCGATTACGGATACAACGGCCGTATTTGTTGATTTCGAATTTCCGGGCGACTTGCATATTAGGATAGGATTTTAAGATGTCTCAAAGTCTCAAGACAAAGGCATTTAAAGCCGTCAGTCTCTGTGCCTCCGCGCTTACGGCGCTTGCCGCCACCGCGCCTGCGAGCTTCGCGGCAGATACTCTCGAAATCCGAAATTTCATTGGCACAATTAATTGGTCCAATGGCGCGATGTCTGCCGAGGTTGAAAAAAATGCAGGCGAGACAGAGATCACAGGCCGGCGGTCACTTATCATCGACGGAGGCCAATCCGGCATAGAGGGATCTAACTGTAAATCCTCTTATGGAGGATATGATATCAGTTGGTTTGGGACGAGAAAACAAGGCAATTTTGGCGGATATGAAAATCTCGAAGATTTCCCAGTTTTGAACATATCAATGCCGGAGGATACGGCGCTTTTGATCCAAAATTCCATTATCTTCACACATGGATCTCCCAATGTCGCAGAGGCCGAGTTCGATCTGCGGCATTGCGGGAATATCACTTTGGGCAATGTCCAAAACACCTTGGCGTTGAACAGCGGAGGGTCAGGGGACTTAACTGTTGGCCAGACGGGCCAGATTGCAGCCAGCCTGAGCGGGTCCGGCGACTTGATAGGCGGAAATTCCGGCGATGTTTTGATAGAGTCGCGCGGGTCCGGAGATATTGAGCTGGGCGATCTCGCATCCGTCGAATTAAACCTGATGGGCTCCGGAGATTTTGACGCCTCTGATGTAGACGGCTCGGTCGAAATCACATCTCGAGGATCTGGCGACTCGGCGCTAGGCAAGGTTCAGGGTAACTTGGTCTACGCAAGCTTAGGCTCTGGTGATTTTTCCGCTACAAAGTCTAACGGAGAATCGCTTGACCTTAAATCCCACGGCTCAGGCGATATTGATGTAGCAGGCGGACGGGTGCAAAAATTGCAAATCACCTCCTACGGGTCCGGAGATATTGACTTTTCAGGAGAGGCCGCGACGGCAAATTTAAGCTCGGTGGGGTCGGGCGATATTGACGTTGATCGTGTGACGGGCACGGCGGAGACAAAAAATTCAGGGTCAGGCGATATTGACATCAAAAGCCGTGATTAAGACTGAATGCGGGGAGTGCTAAATTTCGCCATGAGGTCTTTATCGAGCGGGCTAATTTCGCCGCATATCTGAGCGATAAGCGCTTCGGCCAAGAGGGGCGCGAAGGTGAAACCTCGGCTTCCCAATCCTGTCAGGGCCCAGTGATTTTGGCCTAAGTCGCAGATCACCGGCAATGTGTCTCGGCTCGTGACCCGGACACTGGCGCGCGAGGGTCGATCAAAGGCGGTCGCCTCTACTCCCGAAATATTGGCCAAAGCAGAGAGATTTTTCTGATCATCTTCGGGCCGAATCTCAAAAGGATCGCTGCGTCCCAATCGATCATGGGTTGCCCCGACCAAAGCCGCCCCGTCGATATTCACCGCATATCCGCCATAGGCGGTCGGGGCGTTCCAGACAGGCTCCGCCCAGCTGAGCTGGCCTCTCGAAAACCGGAGTCCCAAGTCTGGGGCGAGGGCGCGGATTCCATAACCTGCGGCCAAAAACACATGGCTATAGCCGCTAGGCTGCCGAACGGCCTCATAGGTTTTGCGGCGTATATTGAAATCATTGAACAGCTTTGACGGGTCCACCACAAGCGCTTCGTCAATCCAGAGCGAGTCTCCGTCCCAGCGCATTTGGCCTGGGCCTAATGGCGCTTGCGCCGCTAGTTTCATATACCGCTCGACCTCTTTTTCCGTTTTGGGCATTTGCCGGACGCCGCGCGATATGACAGCGGCGTCTGGGTAGCTGCGAAGGGCATAAAGATAGGCCGAGAGAAAGAACCGGCTCTCCGGCCGGTCTTGCAAATCGAAACGAGGTTTCACCAATGCCGCCGGATTTGCGCTGGCCGCCGGATGGGCTTGATCATCAATCATGTCAAAAGCGATATTTCGCCTAGATAGCGCCCGCGCGAGGGCGCGGCCTGCAATACCTGCCCCAACGATAAGAGCCGTCTCGATTGTTGGAACGAGGTCAGATTTTTGCCCGGGAAAATCGGCTTCCAAGCGATGGCGCTTGCGCCCAAAGCCCGGCATTTTCCGCACCGTAAAACCGGCATTGGACAGCGCTGTTCTAACGCGGCCCGCGACAGAAAATGTTGCCAACCGCGCGCCGGGCGCGCTGCAGTCGGCGAGGCTGCGCATGACATCCGGGCTCCACATCGCGGGATTTGCAGACGGGTTGAACCCGTCCAAAAACCACGCATCTGCACGCAGGCCGCCGATTTGGTTGAAGGCCTCGCTCACATCTTCATGAATCAAGGTGAGGGTCACAGCTCCAAACTCGAGTCGGTGAATGCCTTTCACGCGGCCTGGCCAAGCGTTTAATAATTGAGACGAGAGATCTGAGAGCTCAGGCCAAGCGGAGAGGGCGTGCTGCAACTGCGTTTTGTCAAAGGGGAATTTTTCGATGGACACATAGTGCAGGCGTTGATGGGGCTGGGTGGTTTGGCACCAAGCTTGCCAGGCTGCGAGGAAATTTAATCCTGACCCAAACCCCAATTCGGCAAGAGTAAAACGGGTTTTTCCGGCCCATCTGTCGGGCAAGCCGCACCCGCCCAGAAAAACAGCGCGCGTTTCCGCCAGACCCCCGTCTGTAGAGAAATATATGTCGCCAAACCTTTCCGCGACGGGCGTTCCTGGGCGGGACCAATCCAGCTCCGCAGCCGGAGTTTGCGTAAAGGGGAGGGGCTTTGCCATAAGCGATTTATAGGCCCAAGAGGTGCAAAGGTCACGATCTGAAAACGAGTATGGTCCGAGCAACGTATTGTGATGAAAAAGCAACATCTTTTTGGCAATGTCACACAGCTTCGCCTCGTGACTTGCGCGACAGATGTTAGCAGGATAACCAACTACCAACCGCGGCAATCAAGCTCGCTTAACCTAACATCTGGGGAATCATGACAAAACGCATTCACTTATTGGCGGCCTCCGCCTCTGTATTCGCTCTTCTCGCAACCGAACCTGCTTTCGCGCAGACGTCCGGCGATGATGTTGTCATCGTTACGGCAACAAAACGAGATACAACTTTGCAAGAAACGCCTGTGGCTGTCTCTGTCACAACATCGGACGTCATTGAGAAAGCACAAATTCTGGATATCAAAGATCTTCAATCAGTCGTCCCGACCTTCCGGGTCTCCCAATTGCAAAATGCGGGTAACACGACCTTGACCATCCGTGGTTTCGGTAATGGCGGTAATAATATTGGTATTGAGCCATCAGTCGGCCTGTTTATCGACGGTGTATATCGTTCGCGTGCTGCTGCAGCTATTGGCGATTTGCCAAAGCTTGAGCGTGTTGAGGTGCTATCTGGACCACAATCCACGCTTTTTGGTAAAAATGCGTCGGCTGGTGTTGTCAGCATCGTCACGGCGAAACCTGACTATGAAACGAACGGCTACCTTGAAGGCGGCGTTGGCAACTATAATCTGAATTACGTTAAAGGTTACATCACGGGCGGCCTTTCCGACAATTTCGCGGTCAGCCTTGGCGGCGGCTATCAGAACCGCGATGGCTATTTCTCACCTGCGGAAGGCACAAGCGGCGGTGATTTTAACACGCTTGACCGCTTTAACTTCCGCGCGCAGGCCCTCTGGGAGCCAAGTGATAACTTAAGCGCTCGCTTCATCTGGGATCAGTCCACGATTGACGAAAATTGCTGCGGCGTCGCAACGGCGATTGTCGGACCAACAGCCGGGATCGTCGGCGCTCTAGGCGGACAAGTCCCGACTCCAGTTGACCCTTTCTCTTATGAAACGGCGGTCAACCGCCCTGTTACCAACGAGATTGACGATAATGGTGTGTCCTTACAGGTCGATTGGGATGTTAATCTGTTCGGCGGCGCGACGGTCACGTCGATCACATCCAACAGAAGCAATAGCTATGACTATACAAGTGATAGTGATTTCACGACGCTCGAATTACTCGAAAATACGTTCCAATTCGTTGATATTGACACGTTCACACAAGAGCTCCGCATTTCATCAGATAATGGCGGTCCTTTATCTTGGATGGTCGGAGGCTATTACTTTAACGAAGACATCCAGCAAGATTCAGGTTTGGTCTATGGAGCAGATCTTCGGAGCTATATTGACGCATTAGCGTCCATCGATACGGACCCGACATCACCCACAGCTGGTATCCCGCTCACATTTGTTTCGGGCCCCACAGCTTCGCCGCTATTTGGCATTGAGCAAGCTTTTGGGTTTGAGCAAAATACATTTTTCGGTGACGGCGTGAGCATCACGGAAGACTTCACCCAAGACAACGAAGCCTACTCTATTTTTGGCACGGTAGATTTTGATGTTACCGACCGCCTGACGCTCACTGTTGGCGGCAACTATACCGAGGATAAGAAGCGCGTAACGGGTTCAACCGTGAATAATGATGCGTTTAGTAACTTGACCCTCACAGGCGCGCAGGGCACGGCGATTATTCTACCTGGCGTCTTACCCGGCGTTACGGACGCTGTTACAACAGGCCTATTCGCAAATGGCGATGCCGCCTCAATGACGCCGTCCTTCATGGATGCTCTGGGACTGGAGTTCACGCCTGAAAATCTTGCCGCTGCAGAAGCTGGGGACTTCGGTCCAGAGGCAGCCGGATATGTTGCGGCTGTTCGGGCCGGCGCGGAAGCTGCAGCCGGTCCTATTGCTACGGGTATCGCCGCTGGTCTTGCCGCCGATGAGGTCAATGGTCCCTTGGCGGGGCTCTTACCTTTGCAGTTCCAACCGCAGTTCCTCGCATTCCCTAATGGTGTCGAAGATGGACGGACGAATGACGATGAGTTCACTTACACCGTCAAAGCCGCTTATGAAGTTAATGATAATTTGAATGCTTATGTTTCAACCGGAACTGGTTTCAAGGCGTCATCCTTCAACCTAACGCGCGACTCGCGGCCATTCTTGGCGGATGCAGCGGCGCTGCAGACAGCCGGTTTACTGCCTAACAACTACACGCCCGCAACAGGCCGTAACTTCGGAACCCGTTTCTCTGGGCCGGAAGAAGTGGTTGTCTATGAAGCTGGATTAAAAGGACGCTTTGATTTTGGCGCATTTAATTTGGCTGTTTTCGATCAAACGATTGAAAACTTCCAGTCAACAATCTTCCAAGGCACAGGTTTTGTTCTGGCCAATGCGGGGTCACAATCCTCACGCGGTGTCGAATGGGATGTGACTGTCACGCCGTTTGAAAACTTGGCCCTGGGCGTATCTGGTATCTTCCAAGATCCTGAATATGACGATTTCCAAGGCGCGCCTGTTGTCACTGGCGGCGAGCTCGATCTCGCGGATGGCGTTGCAGATGGTGTTGGTGATTTGTCGGGCTTCCAGCCTGCCGGTATCAACGAATTGTCTCTATCTGTCTCGGCGCAATATGACTTTGCGCTCAGCGATACGCTGGATGCCTTCATTCGCGGTGACTGGCAGTATGAAGATGAAGTGCAAGTCGTTGACAATATTGTTGGCGTGACGCGCGATACAAGCATCTTTAACGGCTCTCTTGGTTTCACATTTGATGATAGCCTAGATATTCGTTTCTGGGGACGTAACCTGACGAACCATGAGACCTTCACGAGTGCCTTCCCGGGCGTTGTGCAGGCCGGAACGGTCAATGCTTATCCAAACCAGCCGCGCACATATGGCGTGAGCTTGCGGAAAAACTTCTAAGTCTAAAAATTATTTGGACGGATATTCAGGCGGCCTCTCGGGGCCGCCTTTTTTTTGCGGCGGTAGATGGAGCTTTAGCCGGCGTTTAATTCGCCTTCAGCCAAGCGAGCGCCGCATCATAATCCGCCGCGAGCGCTTTTGCACGTATGTCGATGACAGGCCGTGCCTCTGGATCGTTAAAGACATGCATCCGGCCCTCTGCCATCATTGCCAGCGTCAGATTGGCCATGCGGTCCGCGTCCATCCCATTTGCGACCAGGGCGGCGACGCTGTTTTGCGCGGACTCGAGATGTTCATTTTTCCGCGCAGCCTGACCTACCGAGGCAGAGGGGCGGTTATCGCCCGAGCGGCCAATGTTTGATTTTACCCATGTGGGGCAGAGGCATGTGACGGCAATATCCTGCTGCGACAGCTCTTGGGCGATGGATTCGGAATAGCCAACTACCGCGAATTTTGTCGCATGATAAGGCGGCATATATTCGGTCGTCATGTGCCCCGCCATGCTGGCGGTATTCAGGATATGCCCGCCTTCGCCATGGGCTTTGATGAGGGGCGTGAAAATCTCGACGCCGTGGACCACGCCCATGAGATTAATGTCGACAATCCATTGCCAATCCTTCAGGTCGGTTCGCCCGGACCGCCCCGCCAGGCCGACCCCAGCATTATTCATGACGATGTGGACTCTATCGAATGTCTCAATCGTCTTGCCAGCGGCGGCCTGAACCGAGGCTGCATTGCGCACATCACATTGCACGCAGGCAAGGGCGGCGGACGCTCCGCCTAATTTTTCTATCGCCTCATTGAGACCTACCTCATTTATATCCGCCATCATGACTTTCGCGCCTTGGGCGAGCAGGGCCTCGCAAAGCGCGTAGCCAATCCCAGAGGCCGCGCCGGTAATAAAGGCCGTTTTATTTTTATAGGTCATGATATCATTTCTTATTTTTGGGCTAGCCGCCGCGTGCCGGGCGCTGGAGGTGTTTCGGCTCCGCCCGCAAAACATTGGGCGTGTTCCATCCATGCCTTAGCAATAGGGCCCGTCATTACCAAGGCTGTGTCCGCGACATTTCGGCATTGGGTGACAACTTGGGCAAAATCGGCGGCGAGGCCTTCGATGCGGTTATCCTCTTGAGGGGTATTCCATGTCCAGATTTCTCCGGACGGTGCGGTGAGTTTGACAAAGGGTTTGGGCGTGGGCGGCGTTTCGCCTCGGACGCGAAAGGACCAAGAGAAGGTCGTTACCCCAATGTGGGCAACATTTTTCAGTCGATCAGAATTTTCTCGCTCCACACCCAGCACATCAAATATCGCTTGCGCATGGGCCCAATGTTCCATCTGCCGCGCGATAATGCTGGAGCGAACAGACATATCTGGGCCAACCCATTTCACGCGCTTATCTGGATCCGCGGCGTAGAAGCGCTCGCTCATGGCGGGATAATAATCGGCCCAAGCCTTGAAAACATCTGAATTGGACTGGCCGCTGAAATAAGCGTTTTGCATCTCGATATGGCCTGCGCCCTCGCCTAATTTTTTCATCTGAACAGTGACGAAAGACATGAAGTCGTCTTTAGATGTCAAAGACAGGTCTGCTGCAATATTCCATAAATGGAGATGCTTTATGATATCGCCTATCGTCCAAGATTTGAAAAGCGTTTCCGTATCGAAGATCTCGGCAGGTTTGTCTTGTAAAAGCCCCCGAATTTGATCGCATTCCGCTTTAAAATCCAAAGCTTCGGGTGTGAAGAGTTCAGCGGTCATGTTTGCACCTTTTTGGCAATATTAGCGGGGACCTTGATGGTTTGCGCCAGGAGGACCTGCGCGAAGCCTTTGGCTTGCGCATCATTGCGTAGGCTCGCGGTCCCGCCGCCGCCCAGAGCCCGGTCTATAAGAAAATTAATGGCATTGGAGCCGGGGAGGTGAAACCGTTCAATCTCTGAGGTGTCCTCCATGAAATGCCCCATGACGCCGCTGAAAAATTCTGGCGTGAGGGCCGACCAGAGCGCGCCCATATATTCGGGCTGCCTGGCAATAATCCCGATATTCGCTTTGTTCCCTTTATCGCCGGACCTCGCCCAAGCGAGACCTTCGAGACAGATCTCGACATCGCCGCTCACCGGGGCCGGAACATCGGGGCGGGCCGCGTCCTCCGCCGGGGAGTAAACAGCATCCCGGTGGGTTGAAATTTCGCCGTCCACATCAATTTCAATCTCGATATCTGTCTTTGGCGTCAGATAAGAAAACAGCCGAGTCACAGGCGAGGGTTTCGGGCGTCCTGCGCCTGTGAAGGCTGAGAGGCCGGGGGGCGTCGCAAGACCTAGCCCATTAATTTCTTTCAGGAAAATACCAACACCGGCGGCGTCGGGATGTCTGGCCGCAATCTTGAGTATGACTTCTGTGGACTCCACCGGCCTGCCCATTTGCGATCCACCCCCGATGATTTCAGAACTGACCTCCGTAAATTCACCCATGTTAGAGGCGCGTAAGCGCTGCTCTGCACGTTTAATGGCGGCCTTTGCGAACACCTTCGCTTTGGAGCTAGATCGTGGCCCGTAAAACGTTAGATAGGTTCCCGCGCGAAACCCGTCCGCATAGGTCAGGCAGGTTTTATATTGCGGCGGTGCAGGGCGGCCTTTCGCGGGCGAGACGTCTACGCGGTCAGGGCCGATTTGCGTGATCGTGACCTCCGAGAAATCACAGGTTACATCGGGAAGGAGATAGGCCTGCGGATCGCCAATCTCATAGAGCATTTGCTCGCTCACCGTTCCCACATTGACCAGCCCGCCAGTCCTCGGTGGTTTAGTGGTCACAAAACTTCCATCTGCGCGAATTTCGGCAATCGGATAGCCGATATTAGATATGTCTCCCGTGTCTTCCCAATCCGTGAAATTCCCGCCTGTGGCTTGCGGTCCGCATTCCAGAATATGTCCGCAAAGAGAGCCCGAGGCGAGGTGGTCCCAATCTTGAGGGCCCCAGCCAAACTCATGGATGCAGGCCCCCAATGTGACGGCGCTATCCACAACGCGGCCAGTAACAATTATATCTGCTCCTGCCGCTAGAGCCTTGGCAATTGGGAAAGCGCCAAGATAGGCATTGATAGACGCGACTGTCTCGGGCGCGGGCATGGGCGCGCCGGAGAACATGTCTCGCGGCTGCGCGGCGGCTACGGCATTGATATTGTCCATGAGATTATCGCCCGTTATCACGGCGACTTTCAGGTCCAATCCAGCTTTAGCGATTAAAGCCCGCACGGCGCGGCCACAGGCCATTGGATTGACCCCGCCCGCATTGGCAATCAGCCTAACGCCCGTGTCGGCAATATCCTTGAGGTGAGGCCGAATAACAGCGGTTACAAAATCAGTGGCATAACCGCCAGTGTCGGGGTTTTTCGCTTTGGCCCGCGCCAAAATACTCATCGTGATTTCCGCGAGATAATCATAAACAATATAGTCAAGATGTATGTCGCCGGACTTATGCGCCGCGAGGAGTTGCGGCGTCGCCATGGTGGACTCGCCCCAATATCCCGAGGCCCCTGCGATATGAATTGTCTTTGACATGAGGCGAAACCTGTAGCTCACGCGTTGAGCTGTCCGCCCATTACGACTTGACTCACGCGCGTGACTGAATAGTAATTCAGCTAAATTGAATAGGCGTCACGTGTTGCGAGTCAAGCCAACACCAGATGCCGATGTGCTCGCGGGGAGAGCGAAGACAGGGCATCGAAACCGGCAGAGACCAAACTATTGGCCGCCGATTT
>CALDTL010000065.1 GCA_937923965.1 uncultured Caulobacterales bacterium | reverse complement strand
ATGATGGGAGCGAAAGTCGTGTCAAACATCACATATTTATCTTCGGCATGGTTCACCATCCAAGCGATCTGTTCAGGCTTCAAACGCGGGTTAATTGTGTGAACAATCGCGCCGATAGAACTAACTGCATAATAAATTTCGACATGCCGATAATTATTCCAAGCGATCGTCGCAACGCGGTCACCTTTTTTTATGCCCGCCGCGAGCAGGGCATTCGCTAATTTTCGTGTGCGAACGGCGCAATCCGCCCAAGTGTAGCGATGTTCCGTCATGTCCGTATTGAGCGTGTAGATTTCGCGATCCTTATGGACCACTGCCGCGTGCTCGATCAGATCACTGATCATGAGCTCGTGTTTCATCATGAGGCCTTGCATGGCGTCTCCCCGGTGTGAGTTTAGTCTTGTTACCCGTTGTATTTTCACTATTCCATGACAGGGTCAATAAGGGAGCCAATATGAGTTTCAGTCCAACATTTGCGGATGTGCGTGACGCGGTGTCCCGATTAGGGGGACATGCAATAAAAACGCCTCTATTGCGCTCCGATGTATTAGATTTGAAAATTGGCAAGCGCGTTTGGTTCAAAGCTGAATGCCTACAAAAGAAAAATGCATTCAAATATCGAGGGGCTTTTAATCGATTATCGGCGATGACGGCGGCGGAGCGCGACAAAGGCGTCGTCGCGTTCTCGTCGGGCAATCATGCGCAAGGCGTTTCTTGTGCGGCAAAAGAGCTGGGCATTGATGCCATAATTGTCATGCCGAAAGATGCCCCTCAGGTGAAACTTGACGGTGTGATATCGGACGGCGCGAAGATTGTTAGCTATGATCGTGCGACTGAAAGCCGTGAGGAGATTGCGGCAGAGATCGCCGTCAAAGACGGGCGCGTACTCGTGCCAAGCTTTGATGACCCATTCATCATCGCCGGACAAGGCACGATAGGATATGAGCTTGCGGCGGAGGCCCAGCACTTCGATGCTGTGGTGATTTGCCTTGGCGGCGGCGGGATGTGCGCGGGTATATCGCTCGCCATGAATGAGCTGTCGCCTGACACGCGGATTTATGGCGCAGAACCTAGCGCATTTAATGACCACCAAATGAGCCTTCGGCAGGGCAGGCGTGTCCGGCTCCAAACGACGCCGCCAACTCTATGCGACGCCATCATGACGCCGCAACCGGGTGCTCTGACGTGGCCGATTAACTCCAAATCCCTGAGCGATGTTTATACGGTTTCAGACCAAGAGTGCCTCAGAGCCATGCGTCTCGCCCATCAGCATTTGAACGTGACGATAGAGCCTGGCGGCGCGGCCGCTATGGCAGCAGCGCTTGGCGGTAATCTGCCTGACGAGGTTAAATCTGTCGCTGTCATATTATCTGGCGGGAATGTTGATCCAGACATAATGAAACGCGCTCTGGAGAGCGCGTGAGTTGAATCCTATGCCAATTTTTTTAAGGAACGAGATATGGACGCTATCTCTGCTTCCGGATTTTGGCGCTTGCTTCACGTCATGCGAGTGCATGGGGTTTCCGGTAATGAGGCCAGGGGATATCGATCAAATCGTATCTGGCGATGTTTTTGCGTCCAGCTGTTTTCCGATGATGCCATATTCTAACCGTATAAAAAACGGTCAGTTCTCATTTAGGGGGAAAACCGTAAAAATAGACAGCAATCATCCGAAACATGTTTTCCCGATACATGGACATGTTTGGGATAAACCTTGGCGGGTTGAGAACTTAACCGAAAATAGTTGCGATTTGTCTCTGACCTATGAACCGGAAAGCGGGCAGTGGCCGTGGGCTTTTGAGGCGCGGCAAAAAATCATGATTAAGGACACGAATTTAACCGTCCAGATGTCCATTCAAAACATAGATGATGCACCGTTTCCTGCGGGGTTGGGGCTACATCCGTTCTTCGCGGATGCTCCAACGGCTCAGGTAAGATTCTTAGCACGCGATATTTGGGTGTGCGATGACGAGCTCATTCCAACCGAGAGGATGCGGTTGCGAGAAGACATTGATTTTTCATCGATAAAAAAGACTCACGGATTGACGCTCGATAACTGTTTCGACGGCTGGAACGGTCAGGCAGAAATTTCTTGGCCGGGATTAGACGGGACTATTAGCATGGATACAGACCCGAAACTGAGTCAGCTTGTTGTATATATAGATCGCAAGAATGAGTTCTTCTGCCTAGAGCCGGTGAGTCACGTAAACAATGCAGTGAACATGGGACCTACACATGCTATGTCAGTCTTGGAGTCTGGGGCGACCTTAGAGAGTACAATCACTTTTTCATTTTTACCGGCGGGGAGATGACTTGCCATAACGCAACACCTGCGAAACCACCATCTGTCTTAGCAAAGTTAAATCAAGACAGTTTGTGCAAAACTGAAACTTGACACTTTACCGATCTCTCAACAGAGCGCGATAGGGGCTGCCCCTCGGCAAAGCCCCGGCTATCGGGCGGTCCAAATGTTGCAATTCTTGAAACTATATCCCCACACAAACACGCTCAGCTCTGCTGGGCGCAAACGGCTTTTGAAATAGAACGCTGTTAAGAGCTCTATGAATTAACGCTCTTCTTGAGGCTGGTCTTGCCGTTCTGTCCGGGAAGGGCGGCAATGGGGCTGTCCGTTTGCGCAGTCCGGCGGCGGCGCTGTTTATAGCTTTTGGTCTCTCCAGCCTCCTGCTGCGCCTTGATGAGCGTGAGTGCCGCACTAAGCCGTTTATTGCTCACCACATCACCCTGCTGAACGCGCGGGCTTTTGTTGTACACACGGAATGGGAGAAGGCGGCCCTGATACAGAACCTCAAAGCGGCCATCAGGATAGTCGTAGATATCCACGCGGCCATGAATGAGAGAGTAGGGGTCAAAACCGTCCTCATGGATAGCAGGGTCCAAAATGATGAGATGCCCCTCATAGCGCAGATCAAGATTATTGGTGACCTTGCGCGTCTCCTTCACGCACATGGCTGAGGTGACGTCGTGATGGTCTTCGAGGCTACGGTGAAGCTCTTTACGGTTAGCCGCGACACGCGCGAAACGGGCATTGTGCGCCGCTAAATAGGTTGGAGCATAGGCATTGGCAGACCGCATATCTGAAATACCGTCTAGCCGCATGGCTTTGATGAGACGGTCTTGGAGCACGCCATTGGCACGTTCAACGCGGCCCTTAGCCTGCGGGCTATTAGCACAAATAAGGGCGATTCCGAGCTCGTCTAGCGCTCTGGTGAACTGAGTGCTCATATCAGCGTCAGATTTACTGACAGACCTTGAGCGGCTCGCATTGCGAAACACAACAGCCTTATCAGTATAAAGGGCGAGGGGGCGGCCATGCCTTGAAACGTAATGCCGTGTGGCCGTCATCAACGCAAAAGTACTCTCGCTCGGCACGAACTCCAAATGCAGCAGCTCGCTAGTCGCATCATCTATGAAGACCAAAAGGCAGCACTTAGGGCCGCGGCCTTCAAACCAATCATGATGAGATCCGTCAAGCTGTACAAGCTCGCCGCGGCACTCGCGTCTTTGCCGGCGCTGCTGCACACGCTTGCGCCTGGCTGCGCGCGTTGTCCAAATACCGTCAGCGACCATCCACTTGCGTAGCGTCTCGCGGCTCACAGTGATATCGTGACGCTCAGCTAAATACTCTGCCGCTAACGTCGGCCCAAAGTCGTTGTAGTGTTCGCGGATTATCGCGCAGACTTGCGTCTTGAGAGCATCAGATAGTTTAGAGTTGGACGGACGTCCGCGACGACGAGAGACGAGGGCGGTAGCACCATCACGCCGATAGGCGTTCACAAGCTCGCTCATGCGCTGCCGACTTAAACCAGCTTGCTGAGCCGCCTTAGTAACGCTCAGCCGCTTCGCGACGACTAGTTGGATCAGCTCAAGCCGATCAATCTCTTTCTTGCTCAAAGTCCACAACCGCACTTACACCTCCAACCTTAACTCATCACGAGAAGGTTTATAGCAGAGTGTCGTATCTCTACTTTGCAGAAGTGTCGCCTTTCTACTTTGCGCTTATACATTTATATCGCATAATGATGATTATGAGAAATAATGGATATGTAAATCTATATATTTCAGTATTATACCATAGCTTTATAAACTACTCTGCTGACTTACTTCTGTCGAACGCGCGCGTATTATAGCAGAATTTGCATTCCGTCATAAGCTGGCCGAGCGATTGGCGGAAGTTCCTTCAGGAGCGTTTGGTAGTCCATATCTATGTGAAGGTTGGTTACAACAGCAGATTGGGCTTGCGATTGAGCCAGCCAGGATAATGTCTTGTCCGCATGTGCATGGGTTGGATGCTGGCTGTAACGAAGCGCATCGACAATCCAGCAATTTACCTTCCGAAGCTTTCCAATGACCTCTTCGCTGACGCCCCAAACATCCGGTGTGTAAGCGAGTTTGGCGTCAAATAAGAACCCAAGTGACGGTGTTGGGCCATGACTGACCTCAAGGGTCTCAACAGCAATGGTGCCTCCGGGGCCGTCTATTTTTGTGACCTCGCCATGAGAGATGAGGTCCTGAAGAGCCAAAATAGGTGGATGAACTCGGCCCTCCGGCATTTCAAAACAATATTTAAAACGGTCAAACAGATCAGCCTTCGTATTTAAATCCATATAGGTCGGAATTTGCGTTCGCATCCGATATGCGATGGCCCTGAGATCGTCGATGCCATGAGATTGGTCTGCGTGATCATGCGTGTAAAATACAGCGTTGAGATGGCCAATTTTTTCGCGAAGGAGCTGGATGCGCAGATCCGGCGATGTGTCCACTAGTATGTTCGTATATTCTGTCGGGTCGATCTCGCCCTCCCCAGTCCATTTCTGGACTAAAATGGAGCTTCGTGTTCGAGCATTTTTGGGCTCCTTAGGATCGCAAATGCCCCAATCCCCGCCAATTCGCGGGACGCCGCCCGATGATCCACATCCCAATATTATAGCGCGTATTCCCATTAAACTGGCCTGCTCGCTTTGGTGAACAGATTGAAGAACGCGTCAGTGGTTTTTTTGGCGGTCTTCTCGACAGACCAATCAAATAGATCCGCCAGCGCCTTGCAAACTTCTACGACATAAGCTGGCTCATTCCGCCGCCCGCGATATGGCACTGGCGCAAGATACGGGCAGTCTGTTTCCAGCATGATGCGGTCTCTTGGCATTTTTAAAACCAGCTCGCGCACGTCATGTGCATTTTTGAAGGTCATAATACCAGAGACGGAGAAGTAAAACCCCATTTCAGCAGCGGCATCCGCGAGTTTCTGGCCAGATGTATAACAGTGCATAATCGCCTTAAATGGCTTTCTTGCATAGGCGGTCTGAAGGATTTTCAGCATGTCGTCATCGGCTTCGCGCGTGTGCACAACAAGCGGTAGGCCCGTCTCATGCACGGCCTCGATATGAGCGTGAAAATTGGCTTTCTGAATATCGCGCGGCGACCAGTTATAGTGGTAGTCCAAACCCGTTTCGCCAATACCAACAACCTTAGGGTCCTTGGTAAGTTCGATTATATCTGAGGCTTTGATGTCGGGACTATCTTTGGCGTCATGGGGGTGTGTGCCAACAGTGGCCCAGATATTTGGGTCTCGATGTGCGACTTTTAAAACTGCCTCAAAGTCTTTGAGATGACAGCAAATGTTTAGCATTGGCCCAACGCCCGCGTCTCTAGCGCGTAGGATTGTTTCGCTGAGGTCCTCCGCGAATTTCTCGCCGTGAAGATTGACATGGCTATCGACGATCATGACGCTTGCCGAATGGATGACAGGAGCTCAAAGAGCGTTACGGTTTTATCCATATTGATTGCCGCCTCCGCTCGTCTAACGTCTCGTAAACGCGCATGATTATCCTGCCAAAGTTTTGGGCTGCGGTTGATCCCGGCAGGCGCAAATGGGCCTTCGTAAGTGCCTGTTGCGGCAAATAAGGCGTGTGCGTGTATCGTATCGTCCAAACCATCCCAAAATAGATCACGAGAGATGACATTCCTTTTTTCCGCGAGTCTTTTGGCTATGGCTAAATCCACGTCGGGTGCATCGCGGCCGAGTGACTGTATGTAATCCGAGAGAGACCGCAGAACAACATCCGTGTTTTGCACGAGGGCTAAAGCCTTACCGGGAGCGCCGCGCGAAAGCCGAACAGCGGCATCTATGAGATCGGGCGACCCTCGCCCATGCTCTGACAGCCACGTCGTGATTTGCGGGTCAGGAACGGCGCGCAGCTCCAAGCTCATACACCTCGACCGAATCGTTGGTAACAACCGTCCGGGCGCAGCGCTTATAAGTAAAAACAGAGTCTTAGTTGGCGGTTCTTCAAGCAGTTTGAGAATTGCATTTTCAGAGTTTCGGTTAAGCTCATCCGCGCTATCAATTATACAAACGCGCCACTGGCCTGTCTCCGCCGCTGTTTCTTGAAAGAAACCAGAGACCTCGCGCACGCGGTCAACAGGAATGTCTTGACGAAACCGTTTTAGCTTTGTGTTATAGGGACGCCTCAAAACGAAGAGATTTCCATGCGTCAAAGCCTCAACCCGCTGCGCGATTTCATCTGTGGCTGGGATGTCCAAAGAGGTCGAAAGCAACGACTCCCCTCCTAAAAGCTTTCTCGCCATGCGATATGCCAGAGTTGCCTTGCCGATTCCTTTGGGGCCAGAAAGCAACCAGGCATGATGCAGGCGTCCAGACCGTACGGCCTTTATGAACCGTGTCTCTGCCGTTTGATGCCCTAAGAGAGAATAGACTTCTCGGGGATGAGGACATCCATCCGCCCGATCGGCTTCGGGTAAAGCCTCAGCATTCTCAATGGTTCGCAACTAAGCCCCCACTTTTCCCGCAAGGTCAGGAAATTTCTTTGTCAGCGCAAAGAGAATGTTATTTTGGACTTCTGCTCGCGTGTCGTCTGCGTCAATCGTATGGACGCGTTGGGGGTTCTCTTTCGCAATGTCTAAAAAGGCTTTGCGTAATGTTTTGTGGAACTCAAGATTTTCCGCGTCAAAGCGCGTCAAGTTTTCACCGCGGATCTCAACACGTTTCTGAGCGATAACAGGGTCCATATCAAAGAGGATTGTTAGGTCCGGTTCAAAGCCTTCCATCACGGCTTCATGGACGGCCTTGACGTGGTGTGGACCTAGGCCTCTGGCATGTCCCTGATAAGCCATGCTAGAGTCGGCAAATCGGTCGGATATAACCCACACGCCGCGCGCGAGGGCCGGTTTAATCAGCTTTTCAATATGATCGAGGCGCGCAGCATACATAAGAAGTAACTCCGTCATGCCGGACCATCTGTCAGATGTGCCTTCCAAGACAAGGTCCCGTATTGCCTCTGCACCGAATGTGCCGCCAGGCTCCCGCGTTTGAAGCGTCTCGATCCCCGCTTTTTCTAAGGCATTCGAAAGCAATTCGGCTTGTGTTGTCTTGCCTGCGCCCTCACCGCCTTCAAATGTGATGAATTTTCCGATGCTCATGATGTGCCCCTTATATTTGCCAGCAATCCTGTCCAAGCTCGCGCGAATAATCCCTTACGCTCTACGTCTGCCGTTGCGACAAGGTCAAAGGTTTCTGCGGGCCGACCCGGCAGCGTAATTTTTAGCTGAGCAACAACATCTCCTTTTGCGATTGGAGCCGAGGGCATGGTGTAAACTACCTCGGATTTAATATTTTTACGATCAGCAACGGGTAGGCCCTTCCGAATGTCTTGAGTTAGGGCCGCGCCAACGGTTTGATTTTTGCCCATATAGACATCGAGTTCGGCCAAAACTGCGCCCTGACCATGAAGATCATAGACTCGGAATTGGCTGAAAGCGGCCTCCATCAGGCGCGTTGAAACGTTCCGACGGGCCGCTTTAGACTCCAAGCCATTAATAACGATGATGCGGCGATCCTCTCCGCGTTTCGCCGAACCAACCAAGCCGTATCCCGACGCCTCTGTGTGCCCAGTTTTCATTCCATCGGCTCCGGTGACGCGCCCCAAAATTGGGTTCCGGTTTCCTTGCTTGATGTTGTTCCATGTAAAGTTTGGCTCGGCATATAGAGCGTAGCCTTCTGGGAAGTTAGCTATTTGAACCTGAGCAAGCTTTGCAAGGTCTAACGCGCTGATAAGGTGTTCAGGATGAGGCCAACCGGTCGAATTTCGAAAGGTGGCTGTTTCCAATCCCAATTCCCGAGCGCGCTCTGTCATTTTTTGTGCAAAAGCATCCTCTGACCCGGCCATGCCTTCGGCAAGCACAATGCAAGCGTCATTGCCCGATTGAATAATCACGCCTTTCAGTAAATCCATCACGGAAGCTTTAGACCGGACGTCCAGGAACATGGTTGATGAACCAGATTTCACGCCGCCGCGCCGCCACGCATCTTCGCTCACCGTAAATTGCGTGTCTGGTGATAGGGAGCCGTCTCTCAAGGCTTCAAAAACGAGCTGCGCAGTCATGATTTTGGTCATGGACGCAGGGGCCATTGGATTCCGCGCGTCTTTTTCGAATAGGACCTCCCCAGTCGTCGCATCTAATATTACCGCATGGGGGGCTTGGGTCTCAAAACTGGATTGTCCATGCGCGGCGCTAGAAAGCCCGCTCCAGAGAAGGAATGACGTGAGCGCGAGACAAAAAATACGGGACATGGCCGGGCAAACCTCATGAACGACGAATCAAAACGGGGCGCTCAACTCGGTGAGCGCCCCGCTAATTTGCACGGAGATATGGCCATCGCAAGGCGGAGCCTGCGATTACAATCTTTATTTTGTTTGGAGGCGCTCTTTCAGAAGGTAAGAGCTTTGCCCTTGATGACTGGCGACGTGAATTGGGCCTTTGATCGTCAGGGTAATCTGACCGTCTGGCGCTTCCGTTTCACCCAGCGCCGATGGCGCTTGTGGCGCGACCGGGGCTGCCGGCACAAATGGCGCGGGCGTTGGCGCAGCGTAAGGTGTCGCTGGCGCTTGCGGCGCAGGCACGGCAGCTGGAGCTTCTACAAACTCTTCGACAGGTCGAGCGACTTCAACCGGCGGGCGCACAGGGGCCCGGTCAGAGGCCATTGGATCCGCTGGTCCCGCATATTGAACGCGGACCTGACCTAGGCCTTTGATGCCCAGCGCATCGGCTGAAGCCTTGGA
This sequence comes from uncultured Caulobacterales bacterium, assembly GCA_937923965.1. Classification (GTDB taxonomy): domain Bacteria; phylum Pseudomonadota; class Alphaproteobacteria; order Caulobacterales; family Maricaulaceae; genus Litorimonas. The sequence continues at coordinate 1,618 of CALDTL010000065.1, read as the reverse complement.
CAGATCAATAATGCGATCACCGACAAATGGGCCGCGGTCATTCAAGCGCACCATAAGTGTCTTCCCGTTTTCAACATTCGTCACAAACAACATAGAATTTAGGGGCAGCGTTTTATGTGCGGCGGTAAGGTCATGCATATCATAGGTCTCGCCAGTCGCCGTTGGCTTGCCATGAAATTTATCACCATACCACGAGGCGACACCTGTCACATCATAATCCGGTTGATGCTTCGGCGTATATGATTTCCCCATGATTGTATATGTGTTCCCAATGCGTTGATGCTTATACAGGTCAGCGTCGACACTGGCTTGGTCAAACTGCTTCGGCGCACGCGGCATTTGAACCTGCGGCATTGGCTGCGGGCGTGCCGGAATATAACTCTCTGGAACAGACCGAGAAATAGGAGAGCGCGGCGTTGGCAAGGAGGCGTATTGAGTAGGTCCGTCACCAATTTTGTAGACAATTGGAGCCGCTTTGACGGATTTCGTCATACTGGAAGAGGCGCAACCTGTCGCGCTGAAACCTAGCATAACCCCTGAAATGCCGATAATTATGTTTTTCACATTCACCATTTTATTCACCTTTACAACACCCACAATGGTAGAACGTGCGAGGCTCCGTCATGCTAGGGCATGGGTGGGAGACCGTTGTTCTACAATTAGTAACCTAAACGAGCAGGCTTAAATCGAGGTTTGAAAACAGGCTTAATTCCTTGTGTTTTATCACGGCTAACGAAGGCTTATGAGGCGTGGATAACAAATCCTTTATGAAATGCAGATAGCTCTCGCTGGAGTTTGAATAGTCTATCTGCGTTTTTCATCTTGAGTCTGACCTGAAAACACCTTAGGCGGCTTTCCGCATCAACAGTCATATGCTTTTGCGGGCGGGTGGCAGAGTGGTTGAATGCACCGGTCTTGAAAACCGGCATGGGTGCAAGCCCATCGGGGGTTCGAATCCCTCCCCGCCCGCCATACTTTCCCTGCTCTTTGAATTGGTAAAATTCCTGAGCTTTTCCAAGTCTACAACTCATTTGCGTTGGCGAGATGGAAATACAGCAACCTCGGGAGGCATCATTATCTGAAACAACCGTGATTCACGTGTCGAGGAAGATCTGAGAAAGAAGGCAATTCTCTATTGGAACATGAGGAGCAGAGCCTACGACAAGGCGGATAATTTCGGTGCGAAAAAACTTGCCGAGCGCACGATTCTTGAGGCGACAATTGATTACCTCTGGGAAACGTCGCCTGCTCGAACCTAGAGTTTTTTTTACTCAGGTAAGTTTCTCTCGTTCCCAACTTTAACGATGTCCCCGCCTGACCGGATAAACGTCTCGAGCGTAAAAATTTGCAATTTTCTCTTGCGCCTTTGTTGTGTCACTGTATTAGCACGTTGGCACAATGAAGAACACGAACACATATTTTGAGCTAGAAACGGCTTTCACCCTTTTGGACACCCCAAAAGATGTGAAAGACTTTCTGATTGACCTTTGCACTCCCGCAGAGCTGCGCGCTCTCAGCGAGCGTTGGCACGTCGCGCAAATATTGGATGCAAGTGAAAAATCATATCGCGAGATTCAGGCCGAGACAGGCGTCTCCACAACCACCATAGGGCGCGTCG